>JAITOE010000013.1 GCA_031290135.1 Eubacteriales Family XIII. Incertae Sedis bacterium | reverse complement strand
CGTCCCGTCGGGCGCGTACAGGGTTACCTTGACAATTTTGGCCGCCGCCGCCGCATCAAGCTCCGTTTTTTTCATTTCGGCGATCAGCTTCGCCGCTTCGCCGCCCTCCTGTGTTTCATCGGGTGTTTCGGGTGCCTCATCCTGCGTTCCGGGCGATTCACCGGACGTTTCCGCCGGTTCGGGCGCGCCGGCTTCTTCCTCTGCGGGGCTGTCGTCTATCACATAGAACGCCGTGTCCTTGTTCCGGCGCGCTTCGTCGTCAAAATGCAGGCCTTTTTTAAGGGCCGCGTTTTCATCGTAGCGGATATCCGCCGTCTCAGGTGTCATGATCCGGCTGAAGATTGCGTTTACCGCGTCGATCACGGGGGCTTTGCTCCTGTAATTTTGGTTTAAATCGATCAGCAGCCCCCCCGGCGTCTCCCCGCGCTGAAACGCTTCGTATTTCGCCGTGAACAGCTCCGGCTCCGCCAGGCGGAATTTGTAAATGCTCTGCTTCACGTCGCCCACCATGAAAACGTCGGCATCCCCGCTGATTCTGCGGATCAGGCTGTCCTGCATCAGGTTGCAGTCCTGGTATTCGTCTATGAAAATATAGCGAAACCGCGCCCGGTATTCCGCCGCCGCTTCTTCGTCGTCCAGAATGCGCAGCGCGTAATGCTCCGCGTCGGCGAAGTCCATCAGGCCTTTTTCGGTTTTTTTCCGCGAAAAGCGCGCGTCGAAATCCAAAATCAGTTCATACAGATAGGCGGCCTGCCCCGCCGTCGCGTTTATGTCGGCTATATAGGCGTCCAACGGCTGCATGCAGTAACATGCCAGAAGCTTGTCCTTCAGGAGCTTTTTCGCCTTGCCGCGCACCCGTTTCACGTCGTCTTCGACGCGGATATAGGCTTCCTGCTCCGCTTTTCCGGCGAGACGTCTGAAATCGAAGCTTTTCAGGCGCGCCAGCAAGCTTTCTAAGGGCATCGCGTCCGCGTTTTCCTGAATGTCCCGCAGCCCGATGATGTCTTCCCCGCACAAGCGCGCGCGGGCGGGCGCATCGCCCCGTTCCAGCATGCCGCGCGCCTGTTCGCACAGGGTCCGTATTTTGGAAAGCGCCGCGGCGACGTCCCGGCGGATCTCTTTTTCAAGGCCTCCGCCCAGGATTTCTTCGCGCGTTTTCCCCGGCATCTGTGTTTTTTCCCGCAGCCAGCCAAAGGGGTCCGGCATGACGCGCGCGGCGTCATATGCGGCGAAAAGAATGTCTTCTTTAAGCGCGTCGTCGTTTTTTTCGTCGGAATAACGGTCCAGAAAGTCGGCAAAACGCGGGTCTTCTTCTTCAAAACGCGCGGCGAAAAGCTCCTCCGCCGTTTCGTTGCGCAAAAGCGTCCGCTGCGCTTCGTCGCAAATCCGCAGATCCGGCGCCAGGCCGATCTTGAAATAGTAGGTCCGGATCACGTCCAGCGCGAAGGCGTGGAAGGTGCTGATATGGGCGTTGTAGATGTCCGAAAGCTGCGCGCGCAGAAAGGCGTCATCCGCTTTCTCCAGCTGGGCGGTCAGGGCGCCGGCGATCCTTTGGCGCATTTCCGCCGCCGCCGCGTTGGTAAAGGTCACGATCAGCATGGAAGAAAGCGGCGCGCGCTTTTCCGTGATCAGGCGTTTGATGCGTTCGATCAGAACCGTGGTTTTGCCGGATCCGGCCGCCGCCGAAACGAGGATCTGCTTCGCTTCGGCTTCTATCGCCTGTTTTTGTTCCGGGTTTAGGCTCCGGCTCATGTTGTTTCTCCCTGTTTGGCACACGCCCCGGCATTTCGTTTTATTTTTCCGCACCGTCCATTGACCGTCGAGGCTCCATCGGTAGAAAGGGGGTGGCGATTTGCTGCTGGAATTGACCGTCGGATTCCTTCTCTCGGTCGTAGCGGGCGTAGTCAGTCATTACGTCTGCAAGTGGCTGGACCGGGACAGATGAGCGCAGCCAGCACGAATGAAAACCCGCGGGGTCAGATCCCGCGGGTTTTCGTTTGGCGTTTTGCTGCTGGATCCGTTGCTTGGATTCCTTGTCCAAGCCCATCATATCACGCTGGAACCTGCGCTGTCAATTTTTATTTTTTTCAGGCCGTCCCCGCAAGCCGTCAAGCCGTCTGTGTTGGCAAACGCAATAATAGACGTGCCGGACATGATGACAGCTTTGCCGAATCAATGTTTCCCGAACAGACGAAGCAGCCGCCGGCCGCCCGGCAGCAGCGCGATTTCATCCGGCAGGATCGCCTTTGTGCGCAGGATCATCAGCCCATAGGCGACAGCCCCCGCGCAGATGGCCGGAAGAGCCGCCGCGCCCCCGATGCCGGCCAGGCCGCATGCCCGGTAGGCCGCCAGCACGACGGCGCCCATGACGACGCCGGACAACAGCGGTTTGATCAGGGAAAGCGCCCGGTCAAAGCGGATGCCTGTGAAACGTTTCACAAAGATCAGGTTCATGACGCCGATCACCGCGTAACCGGCCGTGCTTCCGAACGCGGCACCGTTTACGTGGATCTCCGGAATGCCTGTCAGGATCCATGTGAGAACCGCCTTCACCGCCACGCCGGCCAGCAGCGCCAGCACGGGGCGCGACGGCTTGCCGAGGCCCTGCAGGATGCCCGCCATGGCCTGCGCGACGCACAGGAAAATCACGCCGCCGCCCAGAATCGCCAGGCAGCCGGCGGCTCCGGCGGCACTGTCCGCCTGGGCGGGGTAGATGAGGCGCATGATGGGTTTCGCAAGGACGATAAGGCCGAGGCTGCACGGCACGCCGATGATCATGGCCGTCCGCAGTCCCATGCTGACGTTCTTATGGAGGAATTCCCTGTCCCGCATGCCTGCGGCGGCCACGGCCGGAACCATGCTGAGCGCGATGCTCAGGGCCAGCGCCATGGGTATGTTGATGATCGGGGCCGCGAAGCCCGCCATGAGGCCGTAGAGCCCTTCCGCCTCCTGGGCGCTGAATCCGGCGTCCAAGAGGCGAAGGCGGCAGATCAGCATGTCGGCCACGTTCATGATCGGCAGGATGGAAATGCCTATCGTCGTGGGGACGGTTAGGACGATGAGCGTTTTGATCAGGCTGCCGGCGCTTTCCCGCTTGGCGCGGGGGGGAGCGGCGGCGAAGGGGGTTTGTCCGCCGGACGCATGCCCGCCGTCCCTGCGCCTGTCCAGCCGCAGATAAATCACGGCCAGGATCAAAAGCCCCGCCACCGGACCGATGCTGGCGCCGGCACAGGCGCCGGCCGAAGCGGCCTCAAGCCCTTTCGGCAGCAGGACGACCGCCAGGCTCAGCCCCGTCGCAACGCGGATGGCCTGCTCCGCAAGCTGCGACACGGCAGTCGGGCGCATTTCCTGCATCCCCTGAAAATAACCCCGGAACACGGACATCAGCGGCACAAAAAGAAGCGCCGGGGATATGGCAAGCAAAGAATCGTAAGAACCCTCGCTCCCCACAAAGACGGAAAGGGGCCGCGCCAAAAGCGCCACCCCGCCAAAAGCGACCAGCCCGAAGATAAACAATATGACAAAAGCCAGCCGGAATACGCGTCGCGCTTCCGCATGGCGCCCCTCTGCTATGCGCTCCGAGGTCATCTTCGATATGGCCGCGGGCGCGCCGTTGGTTGAAAACACCAGCAAAAATATGTAAACCGGGTAGGCGGTCTGGAAATAGCCCATGCCGACTTCCCCTATGATATTCGCCAGGGGGATGCGGAAAACCGCGCCCATCATCTGGACAAGCAAGCCCGCCGCGCCCAGGATCGCGGCGCCGGATAAAAATGTTTTTCTTCCCATGTAGTCATTGTAGCATAAATGTTTCATTTATGCTACTGCCATCTCCGGCGCGCCCGCAAGCCGGAGGGCACTCCAATCTGTATAATAGCCGCCCTGTGGCTGTTATAGCAAAAAAATAAGCCTCTGTATTGTTTTTCAGCGAAAAAGTCTCAGGCGCATTGACGACAAAAAAGCCTGCGCCCTTACTTTGTAAGGATGCAGGCTTTTTATCTTTGCGGCTGTCAGGGACGGAACCGCCGTCCGCCCGCCTCTGTTACATCAGGAGAGCTATGCTTTCCAGCGTGATATCCTGGCCCGGCAGCAAAATGTCGTATCGCAGCGAGTCGAATTTAATCCTTACGACGCCGGAGGTCGGGCCGTTCGGGAACCAGATGGTGTTGCCGTCAACGACGTAGTCCGCAGGGAGGACCGGCACGTCGTCCACATAGACGGGACCCGCGATTCTCACCGTGTCGTAACCGCCCAGGTCGAAAATCGCCGCCAGGGTCGGCGTGCCGTTCAGCGTGGCCTTCTGGATTTTGAAAGCCAGATAGTCCATGTCTTTCGCTATGGTCAGCGGCACGCTGGCCGTGACGCCGGTGCCCTGGATGGTGGCGCTGAGCGTGTACTGCCCCTCCGGGACGTTGAGATCCGCCGCGCTGAGATGTACGCTCCCGGAGAAATTATCGGAAACGGCGACCGGGGCACTGGTGTACACCGTCACGCCGGCGCCGTTCACCAAACTGAAGACCGCGTGTTGACCGGCAAGCCCGCTTCCCGTCAGGGTCACCGGCAGGTTCGCCGCGTGGTTGGCGATCAGGGTCGTGACCGGCGCGAGGGAAAAGTCCGCGATCCTCGCCGTGTAGCCGATCTTGGGGGAGTCCACGTACTGCACGGACTGGGTATTCCGGTAATTTTTGTAGTCAATCCTGGCGCGGCCGGCGTTCGTGGCGTAAAGCTCGGTGGTCCGTGCCGCCGGTCCCGCGTATCTTACGCTGATTTCCATTGTGGCGTGAGGTTCGGACGGTTCGGAGGGCACGTCGCCCAGCGACCATACGATTTCTCCCGTGGCCAAGTTCCTGGATTCTATGGTGCCCTTGCTCACGTTCACGTCCAGAATGTCAAAATCGTTCACGTTCACGACGTCCCGGATCTTTGCTTCGGTGCCGGCCCTCCGCAGGCTGTCGGCGACGTTCGCGACGTTCTCCTGCAGCTCAGGCCAAGAGCGGCTGAAGCTGTACTGGTCCGTGTTCGGCACCGCCACGCCGTTCTCTATATGTGTGCCGACCAGGCCTTCGAGGCCTGCGCGCATCGGGGCGGTTATCTGGGGCAGGGGGTTTCCGTAGTGCTCTATGGCGTCTTGGTTCGTGCCGACGACGTTGAGGGCGTATATCTTGGCGCCGGTGTCACGCAGCACTTTCGCCGCGGTGGTGCCCAATTTGTAATCTGCCAGCGCAGTGGTCTGGTAAGTGGCGGGGGCGGTGTTCCAAGCCGTGAGGGTGAAAAAGACCACGGCCGCAGGCCTGGTTTTGTCCGCCCTGGCGTTGAGGATCTTCAGGGCTTCCTGCAGCGGCAGGGTGTATGGGTTGTCGCCGTAGCTGTCTTCATTGCGCAGGCCCGTGCGGATGTCCTCTATGTTGGAGGTCAGCCCGGATTTGACCCGCACCGTGGAACCGCCGTCGGCTATGTTCTGGCCGTAGGTGACCAGCGCCACCCTGTTGCCCAGCGATTCCGCCAGGAACGTCCTTGCGAACTCCTTGGTGGCCTGCGCCTCATAGGCGATGGGCGAAAATGTCTGGAACAAGGGATTGGTGAAACGCCTCATGTAGCCGATTTCCGTCCGCGCGGGGGCGGTGTGGTATCCGCCTATCAGCGGGCAGTACAGCCTGTTGCCGTACCATTTGTTTAATAGGGTAGAAACGCCCATGTCCGCGTCGCAGTAGGGGCAGAACGCGCGCTGGTCCCACATATAACGGTTGTTGTTGGTGCCGTAGGGACCTCCGTATCCGAGCTGGCTGTCCCCGAGGCCGCTGGTGTCCACCGCGACCACGACGTCCATGCCGAGGCTGCCGCCGATGGGGACGGGCACGCCCCCGACGTCAAATGTGATCTTCGCCAGCGTCTCGTCCGCGTTCGTCCATTCGGCGCTCTTCGTCATGCGCACGGAACCTTCGTTGGGATAGACGGGGTATTTCACGGTGTTCGCCGGGTCATCTGGAACGGCGATCTCTACGGATGGCGCCGCGTAGGCGGCGTTCGCGGGCAGCAGCGTGATTAACATTGCCAGAACCAGCAGGCAGCCGAAAAGTTTCTTCAGGCTGTAAGCGGCTGCGCCGTGCGGGGCGGTGGTGATTCGTTCCATTGGTTTTTCTCCTCTCGTCGCGTGTCTGTTTTGATGTGTTTCATGTTGGTAAAACATGGTTTGTAGGAAAAGTATAGGGTTGCGGGCTTATATGCGTTTCGGTTGCGCGGCGTTGCAGCACCGAAACTTGCGCCTATAAATAAGACGCACGCCGCACTCAAAAACACTACATGATTTTTGAATTTACAAAAATAATGTTGTTTTTGACATGTTTTGACCCGAAATTACAGAGGACGAACTGAGAAGTCAATCACGACGGGATATGCCCTCTACGCAAATCACCCAGCCGGGGGGGCGGGCGTACTCCCTCCGTCATTGCGAGCGAAGCGAAGCAATCCACAGGCACTGGATTGCTTCGTCGCTTCGCTCCTCGCAACGACGGGGATATGCCCTCTACGCAAATCACGCAGTGGCGGAACATACCTAAGATTCCTAACAGTAACAAGTGGGGCGGTCATTCATGCAGATACGTCCGCATGGATTCGTAGCTTTCCGTGCTGATGCTGTGTTCTATGCTGCACGCGTCCTTTTCGGCGACGTGCGGGTCCACATGCAGGATTTCGCTGAAAAAACGCCGGATCACGAGGCAGCGCGCCGAGAGCAGGCGGGCCTGTTTCACGCCTTCCTCCGTGAGATAGGCGCCCTGGTATTTGTTCTTGCAGATCAGGCCCTTTTCCGACAGGTTGTCCATGGCGCGGCTGACGCAGGGCTTGCTGACGCCCATATACAGCGCAAGCTCGCTCACATGCACGTTTTTTCCGGCCCCGCCCACGCGGTAGATGCCTTTCAGGTAGTCTTCCATTGCGGGGGAGAGTTTTTTCATTCTTTCGCCTCGTCCAAAGCGTCGGTCACCGCCTCGCGGAACTGGTCGTAGGAATTGGTGGCGCCGCTCACGGCGTCTATTTTTTTCAGCGACTGCTGTTCGACCAGGGCGTCGGCGTACTGTTGCATGGCCCTGACCGCCAGCTGCGCCTTGTCGTAATACTCCTGGCTTCCGCTGGATTTGCCGTATTCTTCGTCTTTGATGCTCCCGTCCTTTTGCCAGGTGACATATTCGCAGGCGGCGACGGCGCCGTCTTCAATGCGGATCGTCACTTCGCCGTAGGCACCCTTTTCGTCCTCGCTGCTCACGCCCGTATAGGTTCCGTCGCTGTAGACCGGAGGTTTGCCGCAAGCCGTCAGCGCCAGCAGCAATAGCGCCGCGCCTGCCAGCAGAACCGCCATCCTCTTCGTTTTCATCCATGGACCCCTTTCTGTTTCGCTGACTTATTGCTCCGCCGATTAAATATTGAACAAAGCGGCGAGGATTTTTTCCGCCAGGCAAGGCGGCGGGTTCCGCTGATACTGGCGGTATCAACGGGTTCCGCCAACGAAGCCTGACGGAAAAAAGACCGGCGCGACTTCAAAGTATAATCGGTGGAGCAATAACATTGTACGCGATCCGCGCGACGCGCCCGTGTTCCAGCACCACGGTCCGCTGTGCCTCTTCCGCGACTTCCGGGTCGTGGGTCACGACGACGATGGTGCTGCCCTCTTCATGGAGCTGCCGGAAAAGATCCATCACGATCCCCTCGTTTGCTTCGTCTAAGTTGCCCGTCGGCTCATCGGCCAAGATCAGCATCGGATAGTTGATCAGCGCCCTGGCAATGCACACGCGCTGCTGTTCGCCGCCCGAAAGCTGGCTCGGCAGATGCTTCGCCCGTTCCAGGAGACCCACCCTGTCCAACGCCCGCAGGGCTTCGTCCTCGTCCGGCATGCTGTGGTAATACTGGGCGACCATGATGTTTTCCACGGCGGTCAGATAATGGATCAGGTGGAATTGCTGGAAGATCAGGCCGATTTTCTCACGCCGGGTCGCCGTCAGGCTCCGCGCGCTCTCTTTGGAGATGTCTTTCCCGTCTAAGATCACGGCGCCTTCCGTGGGTTTGTCCATGCAGCCTATGATGTTCATCATCGTCGTCTTGCCGGAACCCGACGGCCCCATGACCGCCAGCCATTCGCCCCGTTTGACCTCCAGATCGACGTTTTGCAGCGCTTTCACGTTTCCGTAAATTTTCGATATTCCTTTTATTTCCAGTAAGTTCATTCGGAACCTCCATGTCAGTCAGCGAGTCAATACCAGCCAGAGGACGGGCGCAACCCGTAGGCGGGATTGCGGGCATACAAGGCGCTCTGCGCCGCCCGCATAGGCGTCAGCCGCCCCGGGCGGAGGGTTGCGCCCGTCCTCTGGCGGCGATCCTATGTAACTAAGCTTCATACACAGCAACCCTCCTACTCGCCCCGCAGCACAATCGCCGGATCCACCTCCACCGCGCGCCGCACCGGGACGGCGCAGGCCAGCACGGTAATGAGCGCCGACGCGGCAATCGTCAGGGGTATCAGCAGCGGCTGGAAAGAAACGCTCCGGCTGAAGACGTTTATCCCAATGATCTGCGCGAAAGCGAAGCCGAGAAAGACGCCGCAAATTCCGCCCACGCAGCCTAAGAACAGCCCCTCGCCGAGAAATTCCTGCATGATGCTCCTGTCCGGGGCGCCGAGGGCTTTTTTCAGGCCGATTTCCTTGCGCCGCTCCGTCACCACAGCCATCATCGTGGTCGCGACGCAGATCATGGTCAGCACCAGGACCACCGCCGTGACAAGGAATACCAAGGCCTGTAATTTTGTAAGGACCGTGCCCTCCGACTGGGTCACTCTCTTTACGAGGCGCGGCGTAAGCCCGGACACGTTTTCGCTGATCTGCGCCGCAATGCCCTCCAGCTCCGCCTGCGGGGCCGAAATGCTGCATTCCACCACGTCGTAGTTGCCGTTTCCCCCGATGGCCGCGTCAAAATCCGACAGCGACAGGAAGATGAACGCTTCTTCGCTGCCTCCGGTCTGGACGACGCCGGAGACCTGCAGGTCTTTGCTGAAGCTTTCGCCGCCGTCGTCCGTCCCGGTCAGGGTGAAGCTGCTGCCGGGCAAAAGCCGGACCGTGTCAGCCACCTCCTGCCCGATCAGCACGAATCCGTCATCCTGGGGCCATTCGCCGGCAACGAACCAATAGGGGCTGGCTTTTCTGGCACCCTCCAGATCCGTCCCTGCCGCCATGAAGGGCTGTTCGTTGATCTTCGCGCTTTTGTAGCGGTAGGGCGCGACGCCCACGACCGCGGAATCCGGGATGTACGACAAGGCTTCTGCCGCCGCCGCCTCGCTGACGCCCTCGCCGGACGTGTCCCCGCCGGGCGGCGCGATGAAGATGAGGTTCGCCCCGTAGGAGCGGAATTCCTGTCCCATCTGGCGCGGAATGTCGTAATAGATCGTCACGAGGCCCGACAGGATGGTAGCGCCCACGGCCACGGCCAGCAAAGCCACCGCCATTCTGGACCGGCGGCGGAGCAGCGAGCTTGTGATCATCTTAACGTACATCGCTTGTCTTGTCATGTGTTTTTGTCCATTCTGTGTGTCCGGCACTGGATTGCTTCGGCGCTGCGCGCCTCGCAAAGACGGGGGGCTTCGCTCCTCGCAATGGCGGGGCATCTGTCGTTGCGAGCGCAGCGAAGCAATCCAGTGCCTCCGGGTTGCTTCGGCGCTTCGCGCCTCGCAATGACGGAGTCCTCCCGCTCAGCGGCCGTGCAGCACCTCCGCCGGCCTGAGCGACAGCAGCAGGCGTATGGAAGGGATGCTGCCCGCCAGTATGACGGCAAGCACCAGCAGCCCCACGAGCGGGATGACCATGGGCTTGATGCTTATCGCCGACCCGAAGACCGTATGGCCTATGATCTGCGCGAAACCCAAGCCGGCGAAATACCCCGCCGCGCCGCCCACCGCGCCCGTCAGAAGCACCTCCGTCAGCACCAACCAGGAAACGGGCGCGTTGTTGGCGCCCAGGGCTTTTAAAAGACCTATTTCCCGGCTCCGCTCCATGACGCCCGCCGTAACCAAGTTGGAGATGCCCAGGGCCGACCCCGCCAGACTCAATATCGTGATCAGCAGCATGAGCAGCTGCGTTTTTTCAAGAATGGCACCTTCGGATTCCGCCACCTGCCGGATGGGCTTCGCGACGGAATCCCCCAGGGCTTCTTCTATTTGGTAGCAGATGGCGCTGACGTAGGCCGTGCAGTACCAGGTTTCCCATTCTTTCGTCGAAAGGCTTTTCGGGTTTTGTGCCGCCCTGCGTGAAAGTTCGTTGTCCGGCGTGGTCAGGGCGCTGACTTCGACGCTGCTGACCACGCCCGCCCGCCCCGCCATCGCCTGGGCGGTTTTCAGCGGCACATAGAGCCGTTCGTCCTCGTCGCTGCCGGCGTTGAAGATCCCGGTTATCGTCAGCTCCCGCGTCCCGCCCTGCGCGCCGACCCGGATGCGGTCCCCTGCGGCAAGCCCCGCCCGTTCCGCCAGCAAACTGCCTGCCATCGCCGCATCTTCATCGGCGTCGGTGAGCCATTCGCCGTCCACCTCCCACCAGCTTTTCATGTTGCGCATCCCCGTGTCCACGGATTCGCCCGTGGGTAGATCCAGATGCTTGGCGAACCAGGCGCCCACAAGGCGGATTTCTTCCCCGCCGGTCTTCGCGGCATCCGGGCTTTCGTCAAGCAGCTGCGCCCTTACGTTCAGATACGGCGCGAAATCCACGATGTTAAACGCCCAGAAGATGGTCTTCAGGCTCCCCAGCTCGGATTCGCGCAGATAGCGTTCCGCCGCGCCGGAATCTTCGCCGAGCCCGTACAGGTCCCCCAGCAGCGAAGCCTCTTTGGGGATGACCTGGATGTTGGCGCCGTAGGTTTTCAGTTCCTGGTTCACTTTGTCGCCCACGTCCAGCATGACGTTCAGCATGGCGGTCGCCAAGGAAGCCCCCAGGGCAATCGTGAACGCGATCATGAGCATCTTCCCTTTTTGGCGGAACAACGCCCCTCTGATCAGTCTCCAAAACATGTTCTGCTCCTATTTCGCCGCGCTTTGCAGCGTTACGTTTTTCGTCATTGCGAGTGGAGCGAAGAAATCCAGCTCCTCGCAATGACGGAGAGTACGCCCGCCCCGCAGCTTATTTAAACCGCTTCTGCTCGGCTTCCAGGTCCGCCGTCTGCACGGCGAGGATCCCGCCGGAAACCGTGTACGCCAGCGGCACGGGGTTGCAGCCTCCTTTGAAGCCGATGGTGGCTTTGTTCATGACCACGTCGCAGAGCTTGCAGATCACGTCCTCGCCTCGTTCATAATAGCCCGTGGCGCCGCAGATGTCGCAGGCGTCAAGCCCGACGCCCCAGGCGGATTCGTTTTTCTTGATCACGATGAAGCGCACCTCTATGCCGTCGGGCGTCATGTAGGCAAAACGGTGAAGCCGCCCGTCGTTTACCGTGTCTATGGATATGGAAATCCGGCCGTCCGCGATCTGCGCCGGTTCTGCGGGGGAAAGCGTCACTTCCCGCTCGTCAAACGCCTTTACGGCGGTCAGGCTGAACACGGACAGGAGGTAGCAGGCCAGAATCAGCGCGCTCCAGCGCCGGATGCCGCGCGCCGTCGATTTTGCTTTCCGGAGCTGCGCGGGGTTTGCCCATTCCCCTTTCAGCCGCAGGCTCCGCGCCCATGCCAGGCAGGGCAGGACCAGAGCCGCCGCGAGAATGGCGTAGAGAAACCACATATCGTGGTTTGCGGTGAATTTTACAATCTCGAACAGGGCTTTCGTCATCGGTATGAGGCGCCGCGCGACCAAAAATTGCAGAATCGTAGAAAGCTGGCCGATGATGTTGACGAGCAGGGCGATGGCCGACAAAATCCGCAGCAGGCGGGCGGGGACGCCGATGTGCGCCTTGAAAAGCGCAAGCCCCGCCAGGACCGCGAGAAGCAGGCCGGCCAGATAGCCGATGGACTTAAACAGAAAATCCGTGCTGAGCGCGCTTTCGCCCGCCAGCAGAAATTGCGTGGGATACAGGAACACCGCGGAGAGGCAGTATAGGAGCAGGGTGCATAAAAACAGGGCCGCCGCCGCGCACAGGGCGCGTTCCCCGGCGGCGGCCGGTTCCCCCTCCGGGGGCGGGGAGCCGTCCGGATTCCGGACCGCCGTCCGGCGGGATGCCCGCGCAGACGTCCACGTCAGAACCAGGAGCGCCAGTCCCGACAGGATTGCCAGAGGCAAAACGCCGAAATTGAAGAACTCCCGTCCGACCAGCAGGGTTTTGTGCGTAATGAAAGCCAAAACCGCTGCGGCGGCAAGGCCGGCCAGCCCTCCCGCCGCAGCCCATTTCTGCCGTCCGCGGACACCGCCCGCATAGACGAGGGCAAGGATCAGCGCCACGAGAATAGCTGTGCCGAGTGCGTTTTCAATTACCAGAATCAGATATTTCAGCATAAAAACCTTCTATTATGGATCTCAGGCGTACGTGGCCGCCGCGGCGGGGCGGGGTACCTGTAATTGCGGGCGGAACGGATCCGCCCGCAATTACACCGATTCATCGCCTATCGCTTATTGGCGGTCTCAGGACTCTCGGCCGCGCCTGCTTACCACTCGATGGGCACGTAGTCAAATTCCCACTCCGCTACAAGGGGTCCGTTCCAGAAGCGGCCCTCCACGCCGGTCAATGCGTCCGTGTGCAGCAGGTAGCCGTTCACTTCCGGATTTTCAATGCTGAAACGCACGGTATAGGTTCCGGCGTCGCCCAGCTTTATATTGGCGCCGTAATGCGGGCCGTCGCTGGCGCTCATGGGCATGAAAGTTCCGTTTGCCGCCATGTTCCCGGCGGCGTCTTCGATTTCATAATCCACGGTCAGCCAGGGGACGAAGTCGCCCGCGCCGTAGCCCAGGTCATTCCCTTCCAGGGCGGAAATATCCGCTTCGATGTGGAAGTCCGAATCGGCCGCGGCAAGCCCCATGCCCACGGGTTCCATGTCCACCGGCTGGAAATAGACGCCCGCGACGTTGAGGGGGCCCAGTTCGATGTCGTCACCGATGGGGTACTCGGTGAAGCCCGCGACGCCGCCGGGACCTACGTCGCCGGCAGGCGCGTCCCCGCCGTCGCCCGTCGCGCTGCCGCCGCCTCCGCCGCAGGCCGTGAAGCCAAAGAGCGTGAGTGATACCGCCGCTGCCAGGATCAGTGTTTTTTTGCTTTTCATTTCGTTCTTCCTCCTTCGTGTTACGTTTTTCGTATTGCGCCGGTTTTACCGGCGCCCCTGTGATAATTGATTCGCTGCCATTATGAGTTTCAGGTACATGGGACCTCTGCCGGGGGCGGGCGTCAGCCGCCCCGCGCCGGCGGGTTATGCCCGTCCCCCGGCCGAGGACTCAGGGCTTCGCCGCCGCGTTGGCGGCGGCGCGCGCCTGCGCCCGCGCCCGCTTCATCTGCACGATGAAGGTGACGACCGTGACGATCAGCAGGATGATCTGCGGTATCAGGGTTTCCAAGGTCGGGTATATGCCCAGGATGTCCACGGTCGGGGCGGCGGTTAACGCCGTGACGCTGATAAGGTTCCCTTCCTGCAATTCCTTGATGCCCGTGCCCAGAAACGTGATGCACATAAGCGCCAGCAGGACGCTGGTTCCCAGGAAAAACGGCTTTAGCGGGAGCCGGAAGCTTAACACGCGGATCAGCACGTAGATGACGACCAGCACTACGCAGCCGATGCCGAGGCCGAGCCACACCATGTTCGCGTATTTGTCCGTGCCCGCCAGCAGCGCCTGGTAAAACAGGATGGTCTCGGCGCCCTCCCGGAACACGGCCAGGAATGCCGCGAACGCCAGCGAAAATACGCTTCCGCGCGTGATGGACGCCTGCACCATGCCTTCTATGTAATTCGTCCAGGCGGCGGCTTCCGATTTGGAAACCATCCAGTTGCTCACATAGAACAGCACCGCCACCGCGACCAGCATGGTCAGCCCCTCTATCAGCTCCTGGTTCTCGCCCGCGTTCGCGCCGGCCAGGGCGTTCAGGACAAACGCCATGACGACGCTGAGGGCCAAGGCTATGAGGGATCCCCAGTAAACGGGCTTTGTCTGCCGCCTGTTGCCGCTCTTCACGAGATACGCCACAATGGCGCCGACCACAAGGATGGCTTCAAAGCCCTCGCGGGTAATGATGAGAAGCGAAGCCGCGAAAACGCCCGCCGCGTTCTCTTTTCTGCCGTCCAGGCTGTTTGCGTCCTCCCGCAGATAGCGGATCAGGTTGTCGAGCGAAGCCCGCGCGCTTTCGCTTTCGCCTTTTGTCATGGCTTTCTTGGCGGCGCTGAATTCATATTCTACCTGCGCGGCGCGGTCGCCGGAAATATAGGCCATCACCGTCTTTTCGAAACCCAGTTTTTCATAATAGCCGAAATAGGCTTCATCCACCTTGGCTTTTCCCGCTTTCGCGTCCCCGGACAGGTAGATGTCATAGGATTCGTCCAGAACCGCTTCCATCTCATCCACCACCTGGCCCCAGGTCTCATAAGCGGCGAACACCGGCGATGCCAAGATGTTAGCAATTGCTAACAAAAGGACAGTCGTCAACACAATCCGTTTTCGCATACCCTACCCTACCTTTCCATGTATATGGGTTAGCAGCTGCTACCCAACGAATATGTTAGCATAGGCTAATAATTATGTCAAGCGAATAATTCTTTTTTTGGCGTGTTTTATTTCGTATGGAGCGAACGCAAACACGGAGGAAAGGTTACTGTTATGAATCTGTAGGTATGTAGAACCGTCGCTACGGGACACCGCTACGTCCTTTGTCGTTGCGAGGAGCTATGACAAAATCATGACCACCCGTCAAACGGGTGGTTTGCACGACGGCTATAAGCCGTTGTTGCCGGCCAGCGTCTAAAGGCGCTGGCTTTCACTATGTTCAAGCCTCAATGCCTTTGCCTCTTTAGCAAGCCCTTAAAGGGGCGTCCGTATCACTCCGCTACCCCTTAAAGGGGTCCTCGTACTCTTTGACGCTAAGTTTGTCCAGCGCGATGTCGTGTTTCTCCTGCTCCTGGATGTACTTTGCGACAGTCGCTTCGTTCAGCCCGACCGTGCTTACGTAATATCCCTCCGCCCAAAAATGCCTGTTGCCGAACTTGTATTTCAGGTTGGCATGTTTGTCGAAGATCATCAGGGCGCTTTTGCCTTTCAGATACCCCATGAAACTCGACACGCTGATTTTTGGGGGTATGCTGACGAGCATATGCACGCGGTCTTTCATCAGATGCCCTTCTATGATCTCCACGCCCTTGTACGAACACAGCTGGCGCAGTATCTCGCCAATGCTTTTTTTGTATTGATTGTAAATGATTTTTCGTCTATACTTAGGTGTGAAGACTATGTGGTATTTGCACATCCATTTCGTGTGGGCCAGGCTGTTTGCCTTGTTCGCCATAAAATCACCTTCCCTTCGTCGCAATGAGGCTTGAACAACTCCATTGTACCGTAGATAGGTGATTTTTTGTATAACATCTGTCGCGCACCCGCATAGCGGGTGGTTTTATGTTCCGCGCACAGGACGCGCGGAACCCCCTAAAGGGGAGGAAAAGAACGCCCGCCAAGCTTTGGCGGGCGCTGTGCATCATACGTCGTTGCGGTTAGAAACCCGCCGCTTTCCTGGCGATGAGAATCACGTCCTTCATCGTTATGTGTCCGTCGCCGTCTATGTCGGCCGCCTGCTTCTGGGCGTCGCTCAGGTTCCCTGAACCGAGAACTGCGGTCGCCGCGAGCAGGGCGTCCGCCACTGTGACTTGCCCGTTGCCGTCAAGGTCGCCGCCGGCCGGGGGGTCGGCGATCGCTTTCAGGCCGATAAAGATGTCGTCACGCGGGGGCAAAACAACAATGACGCCGTATGCCTCGTCCAAGTCCGTGCTGTAATCCTCATATCCCTCCGCCCGGACCAATACACGGTATTGTCCTTCCGGCACGAACCAGCCGTAGGCACCGTCTTCGTCGGTGGTCTGCGGGTTGCTCTGGTAATAGTTTTCCGCGTCCCAGTCGGCCCACAGGCCATCGCCGGTTAAGGCCTGCAAGGTCGCCGTCGCGCCCCGGACGCGCTCGTCTGTCTGACTGTCAAAGACATATCCGGACGGATCCTGAATAAGAGTGTAATAGAACTTGTATTTCGGCGCGTCCCAATACGCGCTGCCGGAGTCTCTTCCGGGACCGGGAGCGGACAGCCCCGCGCCCTGCCAGGATAGCTGCAAACCAACTTTTATGATGGTTCCTGCCATGCTGCCGGGTGCGAAATATCCCTCAAATACACCATGTCCGCTGGCATCAATGCTCACGCTTTGAGATGATGTGGCGACGAAAAAACCCGCCGTGGATATGGCGACAAAGCGCGCATCCGTCACATCACCCACGCCGTCCGCCTCAACCCGGACATAGACAGGATCACGGTTGCGGTTGCCCGTGTCCGCGTACAGGCAAGCCGCCACATAACTGGACTCCGTGACCGGCCGGGGGGCCGAGAGATCGAAATAGCTGCTCCAGGTGCGCAAAGCAGTCGTTGCGACCGCGTTGGAAGCGATATAGATTTCCGCCTCGGCGCTGTCCGCCGTTTCGCCGTCAGGAGCTATCAGGGACGCCGTTACCGTGTAAATTCCCGGATTCCCGGCGGCATCCAGAATCCGGATGCCGGAGAGCTGGTAATATCCAAACGCGCCTGTAGGCGACAGCTGCGCCGCCGTTTTGTTCAGATCGGCCGGCTCTCCGTCCGGGTCGGCAAGCGTGATCCGCATGGTATATCCGTCCAGCGTGGGCGCGTCAACACGCAGGGTGAACGGCAGCGCGTCGCCGTTGTCGTCCAGGCTGAGTTCCGTAGGGACGCTGAGCGTCATGCCTGTGAGAATCACCACGCCCCCGCCTATGCGCCAGCGCCCCGGCTCATTGGCCGGCCCTGCGAAGGCCTCGACGGTAAAATCCTTTCCCGCATAGTCCTCATTCGCGCGTACCCAGAAGAGCAGCGTCTTGGAAGAACCCGCCTGAATCGGCTCGTCCAGCGTCAGGGCATTGCCGTCGGCCACCGCTGCCGGGTTGCTGGCGCTGCCGGACACAAAAGACGCGCCCGCCGGCAGCTTGACCGTCAGCACGGCATCCGAAATGTCCTGGTCGGAGCCGTAGCTTACGGTGACCTGAACCGATTCGCCGCGTTGTGCCATCTGTTTCCAGACGGAAACGCTCCCCAGAGTAAATGGCGAGTCGGTGGCCGTCGCCCACAGCCGGATGTCTCCTACGTCGATATATCCATTTTGGAGCATGGAGAAGACGGATGAAGGACTGATTGTGTCAGCGTAAAAAGATCCGGATTGATATCCGTCTTTAGATACCGAAAAACTAGGCGAATGGTATTTCAGCCAGTCCGCATCTATGAGAAATGAGAAGCTGCCGTCGGTTCCGCTGGCGGCCAGTTCATTAAGATATGAGATGGAGGCGCCCGCCACCGGATTGCCGCCGGAATCCAAGACGTGACCCGCGATCCGGTAGCCGTTGGTGTAGTCCTGGCCGCCGGGCAGATAAGTAAGGCTGTTATGCCCGGTAATGAGCCGGTACATTTGCCCCGTGTGCAGCCCGGTTTCGCCTGAAAGCATCAGGCGTCCAAACTCGTTGTCAGTTGTCACGTACAGGTTGGACAAAGTCCCGATGTCTCCGGCATAGGAGAAATTCCCGTCCTGGTCGGTTTCCGCCGTGTCCAGAAAGGACAGGCTTTTATCATAAAGTTTCAGCGAAACGTTGCTTAGCGGCGTCTTTGCGCCGGATCCTGAATATTGGTACAGCGTCCCGGTGACGGCGGTAAGTGAGCGTGTTATGTCTATCTTCACAAACCCTAGCCTATGTGCATGTGCATAAGGATAGTCACCGTCTTCCGGGTAGTGAAAGCCCGAATCGCCCGGATCTTCCCGTGCGCCGTTCGTCCAGTATGTATAATCGGGCGCGGTGATGGTGAAAGTGCTGTCCAATGAAATCGCCCCTGCACTGCCTCCGATTGCTGTGACCGTACCGCCGTTGAGCGTGACACTCCGACCTCCGCTTCCGTCCAAGCCGCTATCGCCGGCACCGCCCGATGCCGTGACGATGCCGCCGTTTATGATGATGTCCGCGCCAAATTTAAAATAGCCTCCGCCGATACCCGCGCCAACCGGGCCAACGGCGTTGACATTGCCGCCGTTTATGACGACTGTGACTCCGTTACCGTCATCGCCTATACCCGCATCGTCGCCGGAGGCTATTGCGGTAAGCCGGCCCATGTGCGCTCCGGAAGATTGGGCGTAGATAGCAAGACTGTTGCCGGTGCTGCTGATACCAATGCCGCCGTTTTCCGCGTTCAGATGGCAGCCGTCAGCGAGGATAATGTGCACATCGCCCACGACAGTGAGCCGCTCCGGAAAAACAAGCTCGCCCTGCGCGACGTACCAGCCTGAGAAAAGAGCAGTCGTGTCTTCTGTGAGAATGGCGGCGGGACGTTCCCGCGCTTCGCCGTCCTCGTCCAGGTAGGGGATGGCCGGCGCTTGGCTGTCTCCGTCAGGCATTGTCCCGGCGTTGGATGCCGCGCTTGCTGTCAGGGGCACGGCGGCGAACATGCCCGCCGCGAGCATCAGCGTCAGCGCCCACGCCAAAACGCGGGACATGCCGCTCTGTCTGGTCTTGTATGTGTTCATTTATAAACCCTCCTCCCTTTTTTCAACCGCTTCCGGGTTTTCGAATTTGCCGTAAACAACCCTGTTGCCCTGTTGGCCCGAATGCAGGTCACAGACGTTTTCCCCTTTGTTTTACAGGAACAAGGGCAGGAACACCACCGAAACAATGGTCATCAGCTTGATCAGGATGTTGATGGACGGGCCCGACGTGTCTTTGAACGGGTCGCCGACGGTGTCCCCGACGACTGCGGCTTTGTGCGCCTCGGAACCCTTGCCGCCGTGATGCCCTCCCTCGATGTATTTCTTCGCGTTGTCCCAGGCGCCGCCCGCGTTCGCCATGGTGATGGCCAAAAGGACGCCCGCCACCAGCGCGCCGGCCAGCAGTCCGCCCAGGGCGGCGGGGCCGAGGATCAGCCCCACCGCGATGGGGCAGATGATGGCCAGCAGGCCCGGCGCGATCATCTCTTTCAGCGCGGCGATGGTGGAAATGTCCACGCACTTGGCATAATCCGGGTTGGACGTGCCCGCCATGATGCCCGCGTCCTCGCGGAACTGGCGGCGAACCTCTTCAATCATCTGGAACGCCGCCTTGCCGACGGATTTCATGGTCAGCGACGAGAACAGGAACGGCAGCGCGCCGCCCAGCAGCAGGCCCGCGACCACGAAAGGATCCAGCAGGTCGATGGAACTGAGCTTGGCAATCTGCGCGTAAGAAACGAACAGGGCCAGCGCGGTCAGCGCGGCGGAACCGATGGCAAATCCCTTGCCGATGGCGGCCGTGGTGTTGCCCAAGCTGTCCAGCCTGTCCGTGATGGCGCGCACGTCCTCCGGCAGGTGCGCCATTTCGGCGATCCCGCCCGCGTTGTCCGCGATGGGGCCGTAGGCGTCAACCGCGATGGTGATCCCGGCGGTGGACAGCATGCCCACGGCCGCCAGCGCGATCCCGTACAGGCCGAAGGCCTTATAGGACGCCAATATGGCGATGACTATCATGATGATGGGCGCCACCGTTGAGAGCATGCCCACGGCAAAGCCGTCGATAATCGTGGTCGCGGCGCCCGTTTCCGCCTGCCTGGCAATTCCCTTGACCGATTTGTAATCCGCAGAGGTGTAACGTTCCGTGAACATCCCGATGACGATGCCCACGACGACGCCCACCGCCACCGCCACAAAGGCGCCGATGCCGCCCAGCAGCCATCGGCTCAGGAAGAACGCCGCCACCAGCACGATGACGCCGTTTATGTACATGCCTATGTTCAGGGCCATTCCGGGGTTGCCGTCGTTCTTTGACCCGACTAAGAATACCGCGATGATGGATCCCAAAATCCCGATGCCGGCGATCAGCAGGGGGAAGAGTACGCCTTGCAGGGACAGCACGGCATCCATGGCCACGGCCAGCGTGGCGGCGGAGACGATGGAACCCACGTAGGATTCAAACAGGTCCGAGCCCATGCCCGCCACGTCGCCGACGTTGTCGCCCACGTTGTCCGCGATGACCGCCGGGTTGCGTGGGTCGTCCTCCGGGATCCCGGCTTCCACCTTGCCCACAAGGTCCGCTCCCACGTCCGCGGCCTTCGTGTAAATGCCGCCGCCCACGCGCCCGAACAGCGCGATGGATGAAGCGCCCAGCCCGAAGCCGGTCAGCATCGGCGCGTTTTCATAGCCGAGGATCAGCAGCAGGCCGCCAAGCCCCAGCACGCCCAGGCCCACGACGCAAAGCCCCATGACCGAGCCACCGCGAAACGCCACCTTGAGCGCGTGCCCCATTCCCCTTGACTGCGCCGCCGCCGCGGTGCGCACGTTGGACTGTGTCGCGGTGCGCATCCCGAAGAAGCCCGCGAGGACGGAAAAACAGGCACCCAGCAGATAAGAAAGCGCGGTCGCCAGGCCAATCGCAAAAAATAGAATAATAGCTAAGACAATGGCGAATATCACGATGATGCGGTATTCCCGCATCAGGAACGCCATCGCCCCCTCGCGTATGAAATGTGAGATCTCCTGCATCCGTTCGGTTCCCTTCTCGTTCTTGTTGATCCACGCAGAGAGCCCGAACGCCGCCAGCAGCGATACCACGCCCACTAACGGTATTACATAAAACAACTGATTCATTCTTTTTCACTCCTCATCCTTAAAATTTTATAAATAATAACGAAGACGGAAACGCAGAGACCCGGCGAAACCCCTTGTCTCCTGCGATACGCACGTTTAATTGTAGCATGAATTGAGAAAATTTCAATAGATTTGTCAAAGTTTCTGTTGAATTTTGAGTATTTTGTTAAACTTTTTGTTAAACCCGCCGCCAACCGGCACGGATCATTAGAATTCATCTCCAGTTCAGGGAAAAAATCCCAGATCCGGAGGTCACGCCTTCAGTTCCATTCCGAATTTTTCGAGCAGCTTTCCTTTAAACGCGTCTTCGATCTGTTCGACTTCCTCCGCCGAAAGCGTGCGTTCCGCCGCGTTGTACCAGACGCGCAGCAGCACCGCCGAGCTTCCCTCCGGAACCCCTTTCCCGAAATAGACGTCCACCGCTTCCGCCTTCGTCACAAAAGGGCTTTCCGCGCACAGGATTGCTTTGTAGTCCGAAAAAGCGACGCCGTTTCTGACAATGAAATTGTACTCCCGCATGATGCCGGGAAAATCGCTTTCGAACGCGATGCTCTTCTTCGCGGCCCTAAGCCCGTCAAAGCAAAATTCAAGGTACAGCATGTCTTCTTTTGCTAATTTCCCGTATTCGAAATTTCCAAGGGCCCGGCCGGAGATTTTGCCGATGACGCCGGCGCGTTCCCCCCCGATGAAAATTTCGGCGCCTGCGCCCTCTTCGAACAGGCCGATTTCGTCCGTGTTTTTTATGTCATATTTTATGTTGTATTCGTCAAAAATCCCATGCAGCACCGCCGCCGCGTCGTAGATGCTGAAGGGCACGTCTTTGCCGACGCCGAAGCCCTTGGGATGCTTCACGCCGCAGCAGAGCATGGCGAACATGTTCCGGTCCGGGTACGCGTCGCTGTCGTCGTCGGGCAGGGCCGGATCCCTGCGGAAAGTCTTGCCGATCTCGAAGATCTTGACGCTGCCGCTGCCGATGGACAGGTTGCGCAGCGCGGTGTGGATGAGGTTGTACGCCAGCGTCGGCCGCATCAGTTCGTACTGGCCGGACAGCGGGTTCTGAATGTGGATGTCGGCGTAAAGCCCGTCGTTTTTTTCGTGCAGGCACAGGATCCGCATGGCGTCCGCCGGGATGAAGCCGTAGGTCAGCACCTCTATGAAGCCGTTGCCCACCATGACGTCGCGCAGCAGCCCGGCGTTTTTATGCACGGGGTTTTCCGCATAAGGGACATGCAGCTTGATTTCCTGCGGCTCAATGTTGTGGTAGCCGTACATGCGCCCCACTTCTTCTATCAGGTCCACGTCCAGCGCGACGTCTAACCGGAAATGCGGCACTTCGGCTACCAGCGTCCCCGCGTCCGTCTGCCGGGTCTTGAAATAGCATTTTTCAAGGAACGCGGCGATTTCGTCCAAGCTGAGGCCGCTCCCCAAAATCCGGTTTGTGCGTTCCCTTGTCAGTTCCAGTGTCTGCGGCACGTAAGGGCTGGGGTTGTGGTCAAACATCTCCGGCCGGATGACGCCCCCGCAGATGCCGGCGACCATTTCCGCGACGACGCGGGCGCCCGCCGGGCTCAGGTTCATGTCCACCCCGCGCTCATAACGGTAGGACGCCGCCGTGGAGACCTTCGTTTTCTTCGAAGTGGTCCGTTCGACGATCTGGGCGAAATTCGCCGATTCTATGATGATGTTCTTCGTGTCCGCGTCCACTTCGGCTTTATGGCCGCCGATGATCCCCGCCAGGCAGATGGGGCCTTCCTCGTCCCGTATCAGGAGCGCGCCGGCGGGCACCGTTATGTCTGTGTCGCCAAGGCTCACAAAATGCGTTTCCGCTTCGGTATTCCCGATGGTGATGGCGCCGCGTACTTTGTCTGCGTCGAAGATGTGGGTGGGCTGGCCCATGCGCAGCAGCACGTAGTTGCTCACGTCCACCACCGGGTTGATGCTGGGGACGCCGAGTTTTTCAAGCCGCCGCTTTATGTGCGGGGGCGTGGGCGCCTTGTTGTCCAAGCCGTTGATTTCAATGGCGCAGTAGCGCCGCACGTCGTCTGACAGGACGCGGATGGCGTGGGAAAACGCGGGCGCGGCGGTCGCCGTCAGGTTCAGGTCCGCGTCAAACTCTTTGGCGGCGGGCATGGATTTCGAGATGTAATATTCCCGCAGCACGCCGGCGACGCTCAGCATGTCGGGGCGGTTCGCTTTTACTTCTATTTCAATTAAGGTGTCGTCGCCGCAGTCTTCAAGGGAAGCGATTTCGAAGCCCTGGAGATCCAGCCATTCCAAGAGGCCGTCTTTGGACACTTCTATGTCGCTCTCTTCCGCGAGCCAGTTGAACGGAAATTTGAACATGCGCGCCGCACCCCTTCCTACAATTGCTCCCAAAGCTTGATTTCGTTTTCAAAAAGTTTCCGCATTTCCGCGATTTTGTAATACAGCATCGGGAATTTGTTCAGGCCCCAGCCGAAGGCGAATCCGGCGGTGTCACGCGGGTAGCCCACGGCCTCGAACACGTTCGGGTGTACCATGCCGGAACCCGCGATGCGCAGCCATCCCGTGCCCTTGCAGGTCCGGCAGCCGGCGCCCCCGCAAATGATGCAGCTCATGTCCACCGCGGCGCTCGGCTCGGTGTAGGGATAGTAGGACGGGGAGAATTTCACTTTGTACGCCTGCCCGAACACCCGCTGCACGCTCTCGGTCAGCGCCCATTTCAAATTCGCGAGGTTGATGCCCTCGCCCACCACCAAGCCTTCCACCTGGTAAAAGCAGGGGGTGTGCTGCGGGTCGATCTCGTCGGTCCGGTACACCACGCCAGGGGAAATGATCATGATGGGGGGCTTGTGCGCCAGCATATGCCGTATCTGCACGCAGGAGGTATGGGAACGAAGCAGCACCTTGGGATAGTTCAGGTAAAATGTGTCCTGCATGTCGCGCGCCGGATGGTAGTAGGGCATGTTCAGCATCTCGTAGTTGTGCGCGTCGTTTTCGATTTCAGGGCCGTAGGCGATGGAAAAACCCATGTCCCTGTACACGTCTTCCATCATTTTCCCGACCCGGATCAGCGGGTGGACCTTCCCCCGGACATAATCGAGGCTCTTGACGGACAGATCCATCCGGACGTTGGCCCGCCCGGCGGAAAGCAGCTTCTCCCGCGCCGCCTGCAGCCTGCTTTCCACGTCTTTTTTCATGTCGTTGACCGCCTGCCCCGCGTCTTTTTTCTCTTCGGGCGGCAGGCTTTTCATCTCGGAGAACAATTCCTTGACGGCTTTTTTAAAGGACGATTCGATCCGCTGCAGGGCATCCGCCGCGGAGGCGGCGTCGATCTGCGCAATCAGGTCGTTTTTTATTTCCGAAGCATTTTTGCCCAATGTTTCCTCCCGTGCGCCGGTCTGCCTGCGGCATAGACACCGCGCCTTGTAAAGGCGACCTCCGAAAAAAACATCCCCGTCCAGAGGGACGGGGGCGTTGTGCTTATTGTTATGATGCCTTCGGTGTAAGTCTAAAGGCATTTTGACCGTCCTGTGTTATTATATCCCATTATTTGGGCGCAAGTCAACAGGAATTTCGTGCGGTGCGGGGTACGGTTTCGCAGGGTACGGTTTTGCGGTTGAGGGGTGGCACGTCGGGATTTCTCGGAGAAGAGACATCCCAGCGGGACTGCCCCCAGACGGACACGGCCTTTGAATAGTGAATAAATTCGCGCACGTTGTTCACTTCCGGCGGGCTTCCTTCTGCTGGATCTCCGCCTGCCGCGCCAGTACGCCCTGCGCGTTTACATAGACGGGCGTGTCTATCATCTTGCCGTCGAGCGCCACGGATGCCAGACCCTTGGCCAGGCCCTCTTCCTCGAAGAACTTGACCACCTTGGCGGCATGCGCCGCTTCCTCCGGGGCCGGGGAATACAGGCGGTGTGCGACCTCGATCTGGCTCGGATGGATGATCATGCGGCCCTCAAAGCCCATGGAAACACCGTCCAGGGTGTTCTTCTCAAAAGCGTCCATGTTGCTGTAGTCCGGGAAAGGCGCGTCAAGGGCGACGAGATCCGCGGAACGCGCGGCCACCGCCACGGTCGTCCGTGCGTAAGCCTGCTCCTTTGCTTCGTTCGTAAGACGGATGCGCATGTCGGCACAGTAATCGACCGCCCCGAAGAAGACGGAAACTAAGCGCTTGCTGGCGGTGCAACAGGCATAGGCGTTCATGATGCCGGAGGCCGTCTCCAGAAGGATGCTCATCTTGACGGAACCGACAGGGATCCCGCGGCGGGTCTCCAGTTCTTCCAGCTTCCAGTCGAGGCGCTTCACGTCGTCCGCGTCCCGCGTCTTGGGCAGCGTGACGCCGTGCAGGCCGGGATAAACGACCGCCTCAAGGTCGTCGTTCGTGAATTCCGTGTGCCAGCCGTTGACGCGGACGTAGACCTCGCTGCCGCCGGATGCCGCGTATGCCAGCTTTTCGGCGGTCATCTTGCGCGCGACTTCCTTTTGCTGGGGCGGGACCGCGTCCTCGATGTCAAAGGTGATGATGTCGGCCGGGAAAGACGGCGCCTTGTCGATGAATTTGGCATTGTTCGCCGGGACGTAGAAACTGGAACGCATGATGGCCATAATTTTTCTCCTTTTCTTGTTTTGGGTATGATATTACCACGGCCACTAAATATCGTTATTCGTGCCGGTCTTTTTTCCGCCATCCTGCGTTGGCAGAACCCGTTGATACCGCCCAGTATCAGCGGAACCTGCCGCCTTGGCTGGCGGAAAAAATCCTCGCCACTTTGTAGCTACATTTAATGGCCGGGGTAATATGCATTTGGCGTTTCGCAATTTCATTCTTTGAAATTGCATGTCACTATTCGGCAATTAAATTATATCATCTGCGGAAAAGCATGTCAATTCATTGTTTTGCCTGCTGCGTTTGCTTACTGTTTGTTTACTGAACATATTTATCTTTATACGCAATGATCTCGTCATAAAGAGCTTGGCCGTCGTAGCCTTTTCCATCCATATCCGCGATCCATTCCTGCGCAACTTGCGCGGCAAGCTCTTCCCAGCGGGCGCGTTCTTCGGCAGACAGCCTGTTGATCTCTTTGCCCTGTGATTCAAGATCCGCATATACTTCTTTTGTGTACTCGTCCCACATTTTCCCGCAATTATCCGTGGCGACTAACCCGTTCTCAGCATCGAAACAAGCTTTCAGGTCATCCGGAAGCGAATTCCATTTATCCAAATTCATAACAATGATGAACGGCCCTGCGCAAATCTTTCCGTCCAAAATGTTTGTCGAAAGTTCAGCAAGCTTATAGTCCACCAATGACGTTGAATCAGCATAAAAACCGTCTAATATCTTTTTTTCCAGGTTTGTGTAAATTTCAGTGACCGGGGCCGTGACGGGAGACGCGCCCAGTTTCGTGAAGAACGAGTTGACAGGTCCGGCCGTAATCCTTAGTTTCAGGCCTTTCAGATCTTCCATGGTTTCTATTTTTTTACCGTTTGTACCTACGATGGCAGGATCGAACGACTGAATGTACATTAGTTTGACATCCGCATACTCTTTCTGCATATCTTCGTTATTCAAATACATGTCTTCCATCGCCATGCTTGACTGCCATGCATTTTCAAATCCGATCATTGGCAATCCAAAACCTTCCGAGATCGGGAATACGCCGGGATTAATTCCAACGAACGTATATGCAATGTCAACTGTGCCTTCTTTTGCCATATTGTAGTGGTCTTGCGGCGCGCCAAGACTGCCTCCGGGGAAGATGTTGATCTTAATCTTTCCTTCAGCCCTGTCTTCAACGCGTTTCGCCCATGCCTCAAGCTGCATGGCTGAAATTGCAGTCGGGGGATTAAAATGGCTCAGAGTCAGTTCTATTGTTTCGCCGTCATATCCTCCCTCCGATCCGCCTCCGGAACTGTCACTGCTTTCAGGGCTTGAGCTCCCGCCGCAAGCGGCAAGAATCATCAAAAGCGCAAGAACCGTCGCCATTACGAGCATTGATCTTTTCTTCATTTCTCTTTCCTCCTTTAATATTATTGTTCCATTGCTGCAGCGCAAAATAACCATAGCTAAAATCATCCGTCTTCTGCGGCCTTTGACCCTTCTCTTCCAAAAATGGCACGCATATTCCCGAACGCAAGAACCATGTCAACGATGAAAACCAAGAACAGGAAAACCACTCCGACAAACAAAATAATATGGAACGGGAACACCGAAAACTGCAAAGTAGCTGTTGTTTTATGGGAGTGGTATACACCAAGCATTTCCCGGAAAGAAGCTCTCACCATGATCGCGCTCATCACGACTGCCAATGCATAAATGACGATATACAATATTCCTGATATTTTCTTCGGCATAGATGTGATAAACATATCTAAATTGATGTGTCCCTTTTTTATTTGCGTATTCGCTAAACTCATAAAAACTATGACAACCATTAAAACTTCCACGATTTCAAACGTCCCAAGAATCGGTTTCCCTGTAACGAATCGAACGCACACGTCAAGAACCATGAGCGCCATCAT
Source organism: Eubacteriales Family XIII. Incertae Sedis bacterium (assembly GCA_031290135.1). GTDB lineage: Bacteria > Bacillota > Clostridia > Peptostreptococcales > Anaerovoracaceae > JAITOE01. The sequence goes on along the minus strand of JAITOE010000013.1, from coordinate 21,576 downwards.
CGCGAAAACAGTGATCATGCTGACCTTATTCAATATATTGCTGATTTTATATAGGATTCTCACAAGTATCATTCCCCGGTCTCCCTCTTTCGTTTTTTCCAATCACACCGACCCATAAAAAAGATTGGGCAGCGCCAATGCGATAATCGGAAAAATAACTACAATAATAACGGCAACCATCATTGCAATTACATGGGGGAAAGCCCCTTGTATGATTTCCTTGATTCCAATTTCATCGCCTGCGACGCCCTTGATGATATAGAGATTCATGCCGACAGGGGGAGTGATCAGCCCCATTTCCATGACCATAACCATAAGCACACCATACCAAATCGGATCAAATCCCAAACCGCTGATCACCGGGAAGAAAATAGGCACGGTTAGAAGAACCATTGCCAAAGAGTCCATGATGCATCCTAAGAGCGCGTAAAAAATCAGAATTGCGATCAAAATCACGTACCGGTTGACGTCAAGACCTGAAATAAAAGAAGCTAAGGCAGTGGGGATGGTGGTAATTGCCAGAAAATAACCAAAAGCGTAAGCCCCGATTAAAATAAGAAAAATCATGGCCGTCGTCTTTACCGTGGCTTCCAGCGCTTTCTTGATATTTTCAAACGACGCCTGTTTCTTTATGATTAAATATATGAATGCGCCAATCGCCCCTACAGCTGAAGCTTCATTGGCAGTAAATAACCCGCCGAACATTCCTCCGATAACAAAAATGAAAATAACCAAAACAGGAACTACGCCCCCCAGCGCAATCATTTTTTCCCTAAATGAGGATTTTTCAATCTCGGGCGCCAGCGCCGGGTTTCGTTTCACCTGAAAAATGATTACCGTAATAAAGCAAAAGGCAAGAAGAAAACCGGGCAGGAAACCTGCGGCGAAAAGCCGGCCTATGGATTGACCTGATATGATGCCGTACAAAATAAAACCGACGCTCGGGGGTATCAAAATCCCAAGCGTTCCCCCGGCCGCAATAGATCCTGTCGCCAGGGAATTATGGTATTTATACCGCTTCATTTCAGGCAATGTGACCGTGCCAAACGTTGCGGCGGTTGCCGTGCTTGAACCGCATATCGCGGCAAAAAAACCACAGGCGCCAATCGTCGCGACCGCCAACCCTCCGGGAAGCCGCCCAAGCCATTTATACGCGACATTATATAGCTCTTTGCTCAACCCTGAATAATACGCAAAATGCCCCATCAAAACAAACATCGGTATTACGGAAAGGCTGTAATTGCTTCCCGTCGAATATAGGACGCCTTTCAACATCCCGATTGCGCCTTGCGTATGAACGATATATGCATATCCAAAAAATCCGATGAGCATCATGGTAATGCCGACATGTAAACCCATGAAAAGGAGGGCGATCAAAATAACCATCCCTATGATTCCCACGGCTATAGGATTCAAATCAAAAGCCCTCCTCCGCATTAAGATATGCTTGTCAGCTCTTTTTCACTTTATCCTGGATTAAAGCCAGATAATCAAGATACCCTGTTTCTTCTTTTAAAGTGCAGTAAATTTGCCAAAGCGTAGCAGCATGGGATGTTACAACCGGCTTTCCGATACGATCCTGAACCTCAAACATTACTTTCGTGGCTTGCCAGTTCATACAGCTCATGAAAAGAACATCCGCCTGGTCGTTCCAGTGCTTCAACGCGAATGCTTCGATCTCTTCCGTCGGTATAAAAGAAAACAATCTGCCGTCTTCCATGTTAAAGCCGGCATCAGAAAGCACACGGAACCCGTTCTGTTCGATGTATTCTCGTTCTTTATCATTTATTGGCGCGATATTGGGCGCAACAATGGCAACACTATTGGCTGAAATGCTTTTGAACGCCTCAAGGCAGCTCATCATCGTCGTAAGAACGGGAACGTGAAATTCCCTTTGGATTTCATGGCTGAGCGCCATCTCGTGCTCCTTGCCTGAAATTGCCCCGGAAGCCGTGCAGCAATACACCAGCCTGTCCACGTCAGCTTCCACCAAGGACATCACGGCATCGGGAATCGTTTTTTCCATGGCAATAAGGTGCTCGATCTTGCCGCCGGTCAGCCGTACACGGGCTGTCAGGAAATCAAATGAATCCCCATGGATTTTGTTGAATAACGGTTCTGTGACCGACTGCACGCTGGGAACGATCAAACCCACGCGCGGCTTGCTTTTCAAAGAAGCATTCATGCCGTTCATTGATATTTCCTCTCAAATTCCTGCGACATAATCTTCCGCCGAAAACGTTCCTACATCAGGCAGCACGGCATCCAGATATTTTTTCGGCGCTGTTGCCATCTGGATCGACCTCAGCACGTCTGCGGCCAGCATAATCGCGAAACAGGTACAGCCGATCCCAAGAATGACGATGAACGGCCACAGCGGAATCAGAAGATTCGCGGTGGTTATGCCTTTCGCCTTTTGGTCAATCGCCTGAAAGAACGCCTCATAGGCAATCGCGCCCCAAAACAACAGGCAGACCAGGTTCGCAAAAACCTCTAAAATCGCCCGCGCCCTTTTCGGGAAACGTTCCACCAAAAGCTCAACGCCAATATGGCCCTTGAATACCTGCAAGTACGCAAACGCGAGGACTATCATCAATACCATGCCAAATTCCTCGAGTTCATACGCGCCGATAATTGGGTGGCGGAACGCTTTCCGGCTGATCACATCGACAACCATCATCGTCATCACAAAGAGGGTGGCGCCGACGCCTACAACGCTCAAATACTTGCTTATCGGCACGACAAAACGATATATTCCGTCCGCTGCTTTCCCGGCTCCCTGCGAAAAGAGGTTGTTCTTTTCCATTTCGTTACCTCTTAGGCCTCTTAGGCGTACTTCTTGACAAGCTCCTGAATCTGCTGGTATGCAAGATCGCCGTCGATGCCTTTTGCGCGCAAATTTGCAGCCCACTCTTCATGGATAGGTCCGGCAATCTCGCCCCACTTCGCTTGTTCTTCGGCGCTGATCTCAGTGACTTCAACCGTGGCTTCGGCTTCTGCCCTCGACTTTTTGACCATTTCATCCCATGTGTTCCCGAAGAGTTCCGCGGCCTTCATGCCGCTAACCGCATCGAACGCCGCCTGTGCTTCAGGAGGAAGGCTATTCCAGGAAGTGTTGCTCATAATCATCATAAAACCGCCGCAATAGAGGTTGCAGTCAAAGATATATTTCGCGACTTCGGGCAGTTTGAATGCCATGATGCCTTCCCAGCCAATCGCGTAACCGTCGATGACGCCTTTTTCAAGCGATGTATAGAGTTCCGTTGACGCAATCGCGACGGTTCCGCCGCCGAGGGCCTGCACCATTTTGATCTGTCCGTCGCCTATGACACGCAGATTCAATCCCTTGATATCCCCCGCGGATGTGACCTTCTTTGATACAGTGCCAATCGGCGCAGGATCGTGCGAATGGAAGAACAGGGGGTGTACATCTTTGTACTCGGCCTGCATCAGCTCCGAAGTTTCATAGAATCCTTCCAGAACCTGACTGGCCTGAAGCGCTGAGGTGAGTCCCATCTCGGGCAACGCCACGCCTTCGCTTACCGGAAACTGCCCGGGGAAATTGGGAATGAAGCAATAGCCGATGTCCGCAGTCCCATTGATGACCATATCATAGAAATCCGCTTGCTTGCCAAGCGTTTGCGCGCCGTACACTTCAATTTTAACGGTACCGTTCGATGCATCTTCGACCTGCTTCGTCCACTCATTGATGACCGCATCTCCGGATGTGCCCGGATTTTGATGGTGCGTCAGCTTCAGGGTAACGGTAACAGGCGCCTCGGGTTCCGGCGTAGTTGCCGGCGGTGGCGTCGAAGCCGTGTTGTTGTTGCCGCCGCAGGCTGCAAGCGACGCCACAACGAGCATAACAACGCAAAACAAGGCTAAAATCCTCCCATGTGCTTTCATTTTCATCCATTTTCTCCTTTTCAGTATTATCAAAATAACTGTTATGAAACTCAGGTATGTAGAGCCGTCGCTACGGAGCGGGCATAACCGTTTTTCATCACGTTTGCTTTTTTTGTCAGGATGCCAAACGTGGCAAAAACAACACGATATCCGGAACTGCCAAAATAATAAGCACCGCCGCAAGAATCGCCAGCCAGAACGGCATGACGCCCCTGAATATTGTATGAATCGGCACATCTTTCGTGATGCCCCGGATGACAAAGACATTCATGCCGACCGGCGGCGTCAGGAGCCCCTGGTTGATGACAAATATAACGAAAACGCCAAACCAAATCGGATCAAAACCGAGAGCCATCACGCCGGGAAAGAAGATCGGAACCGTAATCAAGATCATCGCCAAGCTATCCATGATGCATCCCAGGAACAAATACACAAAGAAGATCAGCATAATGACGACGTATCGGTTGAGGTCGGATTCAGTGATGAGACTTGCCATCAGCATCGGCAACCGCGTAACCGTCAGAAAATAGCCGAACAAATAGGCTCCGATCATGATCGCGAAAATCATCGCCGTGGTCTTCAAGGTGTTGAAGAGCGCGGTTTTGAAATCTTTCCAGGACATCGTGCGGCGAAGAACCGCGATGCCTAACGCGCAGAAAGCGCCAATTGCGGCACATTCCGTCGCCGTAAAGAAACCGGCAAGCAAGCCGCCTATGACCAGCACGAACAATAAGATGACTGCCCAAATGTTTTTTAGCGCTATCAGGATTTCGCGGAACGATGCTCTTTCGCCGCGCGGCGCCATTTCGGGATTTTTAATTGCAATAACCAGGATCACGATGCAGTATAACAGCATCAGTAAAATACCCGCCATTATGCCAGCCGAAAAAAGTTTGCCTATCGATTCCCCGACCAATATGCCGTAGATGATGAAGCCGACGCTTGGCGGGATGAGCATCCCCAGACAGCCTCCGGCGGCAACGCATCCACATGCCAGCGACGGCGCATATTTGTATTTGCGCATCTCCGGAATCGAAACCGTTCCCATCGTTGCCGCAGTTGCGGGACTCGATCCGCAAATTGCGCCGAAGCCCGCACATGCAAGAATCGTAGCCACGGCAAGCCCGCCCGGCAAATGTCCCACCAATTTATAGCCCAAGGCATACAATTCCCTGCTCAGCCCGGCGGACAACGCAAAATTTCCCATCAATATGAATAGGGGGATGACACTCAATGAATAGTCTTTTACGGAAGTATAGGGCACCGTCTTCAGCAAACCGACGGCACCCGGCAATCCTGCAACGTAGATGAACCCAACGACCCCGACAACGCCCATTGCGACGGCAATCGGAACCCTCAAGAGGATCAATATCACCATCACAATTACACCAACCAAGGCAATTGTCATATTCGGATCCATTATTTGCCCCATTCCGCCACGCTGTGGCTGCATAAATTCATTCATGGAAATAATTGTTGTAACACAATCCGCACCAAATGGGGCAAATTATCGTTTGACTGCCTCCGGCGGCGTGTGGAACGCTTTCCACACTTGCCTCCTTTTCTTGCCGCCGTCAGGCAATCAGCGCTTAGCCGGCGCTTAGACGACAAATATTCCCTGCGGTGTTTTGTTCAGGCGAACCGCGCCGTCTTTCGTGATGAGGTAATTGTCCGTGTTAAATGCCCAGATTGTATCGTTCTCCAATGCCGGATGAATCGAGACAAACATGTTTTCCTGTAACGTCATCGTCTCCTTCGTGTCAAACAAGGGACGCTGTACGAGATCCACGCCTTGTCCATGGCCAAAAAAACGATCCTCCAGTTTATAGCCCCTCTCGGCCTGAAACGCATGCAGCACTTCCATCAACCGCGAGGCAGGCACGCCCGGACGGGCCGCATCGGCAAGAATGCTTTGAATCTTGATCGAATCTTCATTTAACTGCAGAAATTCCTTCGACGGATCGCCGCCGAGCTTCCACATGCGGGACAGCTCGCCATAATAGTTTCCGGGCCCGCTGACTTCCACAAGCAAATCGATATAATCACCTTCTTCGATCAGCCTGTTCTGGAAAAAATAATGCTTGTGGTGCGCGAGCGGGTTGCCGGAGCCGATCATGATATTCAAACCTTCACAATCAAAATCCGTCGCGATTTTTTGGATTTCATTGGCAATGTCTTTTTCCCGTTTCCCGGCACGCACAATCGTTGGCAGCGCGGCGTAGATCTTATCGTGAAGTTCAACGGCATACTTGTGATACTCGATCTCTTCCGGGGATTTCGCCGCCATGATCGGATCGATCATTTCATCGACATCCGTAAGTGTTACACCGTCAACATCGTCAGCGAGGCAACGGACGAATTCATACGGCAAAAGCCCGCGGCGATAGATGCCTATGTTCTTGAATTTCTTTTTCTTTGCATAATCGGCGACCGTGTCAAAGATATAACGCAACGTGAACGGATACGTAATGCCAAACGGATACGCGTAATTGAGTTCGAGATCGAACGCGACACTCTTTGGAACCGTCGTTGCGCCCTTGTGTCCGTGGCCGAACACGCTCAGCTGTCCTTCAGCTGGCAAAATGCCGTATAGCGCGTGTGTCCCTGCTGTCGGGAAATCAAGGAAATACCGGATCGCGCCGCTCGCCCTGAGATAACTCGAATACAAAAGCACGCAATCAACCTCTTGTTCGCGAAGCGCGGACTGAACCGCGCCGCGGCGTCGCATGAGTTCTTTTTCGCTTGTCGGCGAAATCAACGGGGCATATCTGTCAAGGTTCATCACAAACCCCCTTTCAAAAATAAAATTCTGTAACCGAATAAGACATTCGATTACAGAACTTTCCGTCTATCTGTTTATCATGATAGTTTTTTTTCCCATTCATCAATAACCGCCTGGGTTTGCTCTTTTGTGAACTCGCGGGCCTTCTTGCGCGCGGCTTTCTCCGTATCTTTCTTTGCAAGCCTGTTGCGAACCAGATGTTGCAGCAGCAAAATGATCGCTTCTGCCACACACGGTTCCATTGTGTCCGTCCAGCCGTTCGCAATGCCAGCTTGCGGATCGATAAGACCGCCGAAGATTGAGCCGAGTTCCATCTGTTTCTCGATCTCCACGCCATGAAGAACTTCTTCCAGCCCATATGCCGCAGCCAGCACAGCCTCGATTCCATAGGCGCCAAGATTTCCGGTGGCCGCTGTAATCAGAATGTCCGTCACGGTGGCCGCCGCGCTGTCGCCGGAGAAGATACGGCGGATGTCTTCCTTGATCAGCCCCATTCCGACTTCATTGCCGCCGTCGCCGATGCCAATCGTGATTGTGCCAAGCTCCTTCAGCGTATTGACCATTTCTTGTGTCTTGCCCGCGATCTTTGAAAGATCGAATCCGGGGCCGGTCCGATAGATGCCGATGTCTGACGGTCCCATTTTTTCAGACACAACCAATACCTTTGGCCTGGCTTTCGCATAAAGGTCCTTCATCGCCTGCACGGTTTTTTCCGGATCCCTGGGCAGAACGACCATGCCGACCGCATACGGCAATTGAAGCGCAATGTCTATAGGCTGCGGATTAAGGCCGGCGGCTTTCACGACCCATTCGACACGGGGAAGGTTGGTGTCTTCCGTCAGGATGACCGGCGTAGCGCCGCACCCAAGCGCAACCGCCCTGGCCAGGCCGACAATTCCAAGCACCCCGTCAACCTCTTCGCGCATGGAGGGCGCTATCATGAGCCCGGCGCTCAAGGCAACCGTGTCCCTTGGCTGCACATTCTCCATAATTGCCTTTGCGGCAAGGAATGTGAGCGCTTTGTCGCCCTGCGCCGCGCGCGCCGCGTCATATAACTGCGGGCAGATCGGTTTTGCGGTCTTTGCCGCGCCGCCGCCGGCGCCCGCGATCTGCACCGTGATCAGGCGGTCTACGATTTCACCTACAGTTTCTGCCAGTTCAATATCATATTCGAGAGCCATTTTTAGCACCTCCTTATAGAAAAAACCGCGAAAATTTACTTGCTTGTGCTGCCAATTTAGTCGATCACGATAATGCCATGCGGAAACTTGTTAAGCCGGATGCCGCCATCTTTCGTGATCAGAAAATTGTCCGTGGTGAAAGCGCGCATATGGCCATTGTCCATGTCCGGGTGAATCGCGACAAACATGTTCTCTTCGAATACCATGGTCTCATCCTCAATGAACATGGGCCGCTGCGTCAGGTCGAGACCCTGTCCATGACCGAAAAAACGGGTTTCCGGCTTGCAGTCATGGGCAGCCTGGAACTCGTGCAGCATTTCAAGCATCCGCTTGGCGGGAACCCCAGGGCGCGCCGCGTCAGCTAATTGGGTTTGAATCTCGATGGTCAGGTCATTCAAATGAACGATCTCAGGGTCAGGTTCGCCGAGGCTGATGATACGGCTGATCTCGCCCCAGTAACCGCCTACGGTGCTGATTTCAAGCAACAAATCCACATAGTCGCCATCCTGAAGCATCCGGTTTTGGGCAGAATCGCCCTTGTGCTTCGCCATCGGATTGCCCGAACCGATCATTATATTAAGGCTTTCGCAGTCGAGATCGTTGCAGATATAGGTGATCTTGTTCCGTAAATCCTTTTCACGCTGGCCGGGCTTTACGAGCGCGCGCACACAGGAATAGATATCATCGTGAATGCGGGCGACATATTTGCAAATTTCGATTTCCTCGGGGCTTTTCACCGCCATGATCCGGTCGATGACGTCGTCCACGCCGACCAACTCCGTGCCAGGGTTGGCCTCGGTGGCAGCCTTGACAAAGTCGTAAGGCGTCATGCCTGTACGGTAGAGGCCCGCAACTCTGAACCCATGCTTCTTGCAATAGCGGGCAACTTCCTCCATCAGGGCAGGCAAAGTAAAACCTGCGATGGCGGCGTAGGGATAAGCAAAATTGATTTCCGCATCGCCCGCGATGCCGGGAGGAACGGCTTTCGCGCCCTTGTTGCCATGACCAAAGAGGGCGATCTCTCCTTCTTTCGGAAGAATGGCGTACAGCGCGTTGGTTCCTCCCGTGGGGAAGTCTACAAAATAGCGAATGGCTCCGCCCTGACGCAGGTAACTGCCATACAGGAGAATGCAGTCTACGCCCTGCTCCTGCATTTTCGCCTGCACAGTTTCCCGGCGCCGGACAAATTCTGCCTTGCTGGTGATTGTCAGATTGGGCGCATAGCGGTCATATTTCATGTTTGTGCCTCCTTTGCGTTGTTCCCTTTTCATTTTTCATCGTGCCTAAAGTGGGTTTTTTAACAGGAAATGTATGAGAAGCCTTTTCCTCAACTGCTCTAATGACATTGTAATCATATGGAACCGCACATGTAAAACGGTTTTTTGGCATGTCATAATGACGGATTGTCATTATGAGTTACTGTTATGAATGTTATGAATGTTATGAATGTTATGAATCTTAGGTATGTAGAACCGTCGGATTTGGGAGCTCACGCCTTTTTATGTGAATGGAAGGCACACGGCGAGAGGTCTTTTAAGAAAGAAAAAAAGAGGCGCTATGCATTCGTTGGCAGCGCCTTACAGTGGTCGATGAGCGCCGTTTTGAATTGCTCGACGCTCTTGATTTTTTGAATTTGTTTGTTCGTGGCCATATAGGTGATCCGCATCGGAAGCACCATGTTCGGCACATGGAGTTCCGCCAGTTCGCCGGACTCCAATTCATGTATCACTTCCGTATAAGGCAAAACCGTCGCGCCTAAGCCCTTTTTTGCGAGCGTTCTTGTCAATTCAAAAAAATTCACCGTGAAAACGGTTTCGACCAACGAATTTGTATTGATTGAGTCGATCATCGCGTCCCATGGATGCACTTTGAAGCTATGCATTTTACAGAGGACGAAAGGAAGCGGCGGTTTGACGATCACGCCGCTGCGGATGTGTTTCATTTGGACTTCAGCGTTTGCGACACAAACCATCTTCTCTTTATAAATCGCGTCGTAGGTGATTTGCGGGCTTGGAAAAACGGCCGACGTGATGCCTACGTCGATGGTGCGGTCAATAAGCATTTCGTAAATTTCGTTGGAATTCGCGCCGTGCACCCGGATGGGGACTTTATAGCTGTTAATATATTTTGTGAACATTTCGGGGAAAAAGCGATTCATGGAAAACGGGATCGCGACTTTGATCGTGTCGTCTTTTACGTTGTTCGGCGCGTTCACCCACTCGTCCTGTATTTTTAAGATGCGTTTTGCGTAGGGAAAGTACTCCTCGCCATACTTGCTGAGCGAAACAGACTGATGCGTCCTGACGAAAAGCAGATGGCCCAGTTCGTTTTCAAGGCCGCTGATCCGCCTGCTGACCCCGGACTGCGTAAGGACAAGAATGTCCGCTGCTTTTTGAAAGCTCTTGTATTGGGCCACCGTATAGAAGGTTCTGATGCTTTCGATGTCCATCCCTGTCAAGACCTCCCTTCTGCCTGCCGGTCACGCCAGTTCCGCGACGGCGTCATAAAGCACGCGGTCGATCACCATGTTGCGGCAGTTGCGGTCCTGGAAGAGATCCAGCGACTGCCCGCTGCTGATCAGGCGGACGATCGGGCGCATGGAATTCGCGTTGTCAAGCACCACCGCCCGTTCGTGGTTGGACAGCTCCACCTGGCTCCCGACCGGGTACAGATCCATCTTCTTCACGAACGCGGTCACCACGTCGTAGTCAAAGGCGCTGCCCGCGCCGCCCATGATGTATTCCACCGCTTCCGACGGCGACATAGGCTTCCTTTGGGGGCGGTCCGACGTGAGGGCGTCGTAGACGTCCGCCACGGAGATGATGCGGCTCAGCAAAGGGATCTGCGCCTCCGAGATGCCCGTCGGGTAGCCGCTGCCGTCCATTTTCTCATGGTGGAAAAGGATCACGCGCCACATCTCTTCATCGCCGATCTGGTTTTGCCGCAGATAATTGTAGCCCGCCAGGGCGTGGCCTTTCATGATCTGAAACTCTTCGTCGCTTAAAGGCGTCAGTTTATGGAGGATATGGGGCGGGATGGTCATCTTCCCCACATCGTGCATCATGGAGCACATGCCCAGCAGGCGCAGCGATTCCTTGTCCAAGCCCATCTGCTGCGCGATAGCGATGGACAGCACCGAAACGCTCAGCGAATGGTGGTAGGTGAATTCGTCATGGCTCTTCAGGTTGTTGATGTTTACCAGCGTCCCCTTGTAGATCAGCAAGGAGTCCATCAGGCCGCTCACGACCTTTTCGATCTGCCGGAACGCCTGCGGCGCGGCAGCGCGGACTTCCGCTTCCGTCATGGACGGCATGCTGTAAAAATCTTCCAGCGAATCCAGCGCGCGTTCCTGCTGTTTCGGTGAAAGCACGGGGCGCGACTTGGCTAAAATGTCCAGAAATGCCGAAGCTCCCGCCTGGCCCGCCGCAGCTTGCTCCGCCTCCCGCCGTTCCGCCGCCTCCCTGGCCCGGTCCGCCTCCATTTCCTGCTTGTCTTTGATGTAAACGGTCTGAATGCCATGAGTGACGATGTTGTGGATCACCGCATCTGTCAAAGCCACGTTCCGCGTGACCAACGGGTAATTGTCAAATTCCGAGACATAGACGTCCCGCGCGAGGATCATGCCCTCCGCAAGCTTGTCCGCCGTAACTGTTTCCACTGCGCATCCTCCGTGTTATCTTTTCTTTTCTACGAGCTTCCCTATGATCCATAAAGCCAGCGTGACGGCCAACAAAGCCACGCCTATGTAACGAAGCGCGTCTATCATCCACCAAAAATCCGTGAAGAACGCGCTTTCCCCCTCTTCTGCGTAATATTCCGGGCCCCATTCGCCCTCGTACCACGTCAGGAAGAAAGAACCCGTGACGCTCATGACCCCCGCGACGAGGGTGTACACGGCCAGACGGAACGTATCGCCTACCGCGAGCCGCGTTCTGGGGTTCATCGGGAATTTATGGGGATTGTTTTTCGTCATTCCGCCGTAAAACCACTTGCAAATCAGGTAAAAGACGGGCCCGGTGGAAGCGCCGACGATGCCGATGAGAAAGTAATCCGTCCCGTTGAGGTAAAACACGAGGAACGAAATGACAAGCGGCAGGCCGGTGAAGAAATACAGCCCTAACTTCCCGCCCGGCATGACATAGCAGCCTTTCCGTTCCGAGACGGGGATGACCTTCCTGAGCTTGATGACCGCCAGCGGCAGGATGATGTAAAGCGCCAGGATGAATATGACTTCCGCCATGACCAAGGTCTTGAAACCGTACTGCGCAAGCAGCGCGGTGACGATCGCCAGGGAGATGACGCCCACGTAGGGCACGCCCCTTTTCCGGCTCACCTTGACTAAGAAATGCGGACAAAGGTTGTCGTCCGCCAGGACGAAAAAGCCCCTGGAACCCGACGCCAGATAGGTGTTGAAGATTGCGCACTGGGAGATGATGGCGATGAACAGGAACGCGTAGCCCCAGGCCGGACCCAGGTTTTCCGTCAGGACGCTCGCGTAGCCGACGCTTTCCGCGCCGCCTTCCGTGGACCAGCTGTCCCACTGCCCGACGGACGCCAGCCCGCCCAGCGTGGGAAGGACATAGGTCAGCGCGATGAGCGGCATGGCCAGCAACAGCCCCTTGGGAATGACCTGCGGGTTCTTCACTTCGCCCGCCAAGGTGGAGATGCATTCGTACCCGCAGTACATCCAGACGCAGATGGCGACGGAGCCGCCGATGCTTTCAAGCAGCGACATGTCCTCCGCGATATAGGGTTCCATCGGGTTGTGGTTCCAGTTCAGGAGCCCCACGACCGCCACGGCCGCGAAGGCCAGGATGATGAGGACGGACAGGACGGAGCTGACCGCGCCGACTTCCCGTATCCCCAGCAGGTTGATGACGGTGAATATGAGGATCATGATGATTTTCAGAAGAAACGCCGTCGTTTCGGACATTTCGATGTACTGGCTCGTATAATCGACGACTAAGGCCGTGTAAACGCCGTTCGTGATATAGATGCTGACCGTGTTCCACCAGCCCGCCTGAAAACCCCAGAATTCGCCGAACGCGTCGCGCACCCACACGTAGACGCCTCCTTCCGAAGGCAGGACGGATCCGGCTTCGGCCACCATGTTGCTGATGGGCCATGCCCAGATGATCGGGAAAATGATCAGCATGGTGAGCGTGATGCCCGGCCCGCTGGCGGGAATCATTTCTTCAATCCCGAAAGCGCCCGCGGCGACAAGGCAGTAGATCATGAAAATGATGCTGGATATTTTCATGTCGTGTTTTTTCAGGCCGGCAACGCCTTGCGGCTTATCGCCCTTTTTCTTCCCGGACATGTAACGCCCCCTTCCTGTAGACAATATGGCCGGGCCGGAGGGCATTTCACGGTTATTATACTCCAGCCTGTGGTTTATGTTTCTATTTTAGTGCTTTACGCCCATTCGGTCAAGCATATATTTCATTGCAGCGGCAAAATTTGTAGGAATCGCGGGAATTTTTTGGGAATTTTTTCTTAAAAACGCAGTTGAAGCCCCTTGGTATTTTCTTAAAAACGTGGTAAGCTATATAAGCAATCATCTTTTTGAGTTAATTGAGGAATAGGCAACAAAAAGCCGCGATCTTTTCGACTGCGGCTTTTCTGCGCTATTCTCCGTGTTGTCATCAGCAGATTTCGTCCGCCGTCGTCGCCTTGTGGATGCGCGGGTTGGCGGGATTGTTGATGCCCGCCAATTTCCCCTCCTTGCCTATTTCACGTAATTCGGATTGTATTCGTTGGTGGCGACTTGCTCAAAAGTCCACTCGTTTTCCAGCGGCTGTATGGAACCGCCCGCCGACAGGATGTCGATCCATAGATCCGTATGGCTCTCCTCGATCAGCGCGTCCTCCGCGAAGTGCGCGGCATACAGCAGGTCCGCGTTCGCGTTGGGGTTGATCTCCTCCCGGTAGATGCGGACCGCTTCCTCCGTGTTCTCGTTGATCCAGTTGTTCGTCTTCGCGATGGCGCCGATAAAGCGGCGCACGGCTTCCTCGTTCTCTTCAATGTAGGACTTGGGGAAATAGTAGGAAATGTCGCCGCCCCTGTTGTCCAAAATGTCATAGTCCGTGAACAGGATCTCCGTGTCCGGATAGAGTTTTTCGACGACCGCCGGCGGCAAATGCAGGCCGGCCACGTCAATGTCGCCTTTGCGCAGCGATTCAATGAGGCTGGTGTCCGGCATCACGACAAACTGAATGGCGGCGTTCGGATCCTCGACGCCGGCCTGCGCCGCGTATTCGATGGGGAAGCCCGCCGTGCAGCCGTCGATGGCAGGGACGCCGACGCGCTTGCCTTCCAGATCCTTTCCGTTCTTGACCGGGCTGTTTTCCGCCGTTACGAAAACCATGTGCGGCAGTTCCTTCGTCGTGTAGGAATTGACCGCCACCTCGATGATCTCGCCGCCGCTGTCGATGGCCGCGATGCCGTTCGACGTCATGAGCGTGGCGCCGGTGACGCCGCCGGAGAGCAGCGCGGGAACAAATTGCGGGATCGCCACCTCGCCCACGTCTTCAAATTCGATCCCCGCTTCCGCGAAGAAGCCCTTGTAAACGCCTATCGAGACGGCGTCCACGGAGGTCGGGTTGGTGCCGATGCTCGCCCATTTCAGCACGTAGCTTTCTTCTCCCGTCTCCCCGGATCCGGCGTTCCCGCCGTCGCTGCTTGAACCGCCCGTCCCGCCGCAGGCCGTCGTCAGCCCCAGCAGCGCGGCCATTAACCCTATCGACAAGCAGCGTGTGATGTTCTTCTTTTTCATGTTCGTTTTCATGTTCTTTTTCATGTTCTTCCTCCCATTGTTTATGAATCTTCGTATTTTCGCGGCTGCGGGGCGGACGTAACCCGTAGGGCGGGATTGCGGGCATAATGGTCTCGCTCTATTTCCCACCGTAGGCGGGAAATAGCTAAGCGAACCTTATACGGCAGCTTTGCTGCCGTATACAAGGCGCTCTGCGCCGCCCGCATAGGCGTCAGTCGCCCAGACCCGGAGGGTTACGCCAGTCCCGCAGCTACGTTATTTAATGCGCGTTTCCTTTATCCTGCCAGATCGTCAGGCGGCTTTCCAGCCTGGCAATCAGCGTATTGACTACGACGCCTACTATGATCATCACGAGGATGCCGCAATACATTTTTTTGATAAGGAACGCCTGCTGATAATGGAATATCATGTGGCCGAGCCCGAAATCCGCGCCGAGCATCTCCGCGCCGACAAGAACCAAGAGCGCGATGGACGCGCTGAGCCGGAAGCCCGTGAGGGTATAGGTCATGGAGCCCGGCAGGATTACCTTTTGGAAAAGGGAAAAGTTGGACATGCCCATGGACCGCGCGGACTGGATGAGGACGGGATCGACGTTTTTTACCCCGCTGATCGTATTGACGAGCTGCGGAAAGAAACAGCCCCAGACGATGATCGCCGTCTTTGACACCTCGCCGATCCCCAGGAAAAGGACAAACAGCGGGAGGATCGTCAGCACGGACAGGTTGCGCAGCGCCGTCAGGAGCGGGTCGAGATAATTCTCAAAGCGCGCGAACCAGCCGAGGCCGATCCCTACCGGGATTGCGGCCGCCTCCGCAATGGCGAGACCGATCCCCGCGCGCCGCAGGCTGGCGAGCAGATGCTTGCCCATTTCGCCGCTCCGCACCATCTCCCACAAGGTCTGCATGATGTCGAGAAACGGCGGCAGGAACATGTTGTTCTTCATGAAGTGCGGAAAAACGCTCCATGCGGCGAGCACCAGGATGATCACGACGGATTTCTGGTAGGCTGTGAACAAACGGCTCTGTTCTTTTGTTTCCATTACAGTACCGCGCTTTCCGAGATGACCTCTGAAACGTCGAAATCCGCCGCCGCGCCCGCGCCTGCATCCGCCGTTTCGCCGCTGTTTTGCAGCAGTTCCCATACCCGGTGGCGCAGCATGGAGAACGCCTGCGTGCTCTTGATGTGCCCGCTCACACGCGGCCTGCCCAGATTGATGTCCACGACTTCCTTGATGCTTCCGGGGCTGGGCGTCATCACGGCGACGCGGTCTGCGAGAAATACGGCCTCATCAATGCTGTGCGTGACAAAAATGATCGTCTTGTTTGTCTTTTCCCAGATGCGCAGCAGCTCGTCGTGCAGGGTTTCCCGCGTCTGTTCATCCACCGCCGCGAAAGGTTCGTCCATCAGCAGCACGTCGGGATCGTAGGCGAGCGCCCGCGCGATGGCGATGCGCTGTTTCATGCCTCCGGACAGTTCGTAGGGATATCTGTCCGCGAACTCGGAAAGCCCGACTAAATCGATGAAACCCAGCGCGATCCGCTCCCGTTCTTCCTTTTTGACGCCTTTCACTTCCAGGCCCAGCTCCACGTTCTTGCGGATCGTCCGCCACGGAAACAGCGCGTATTGCTGCATGATGATGCCGCGGTCCAGATCCGGCCCGTGGATTTCGTGCCCGTTGATGTAAAGGGCGCCGGAGGTCTTTTTGATGAGCCCCGCGAGGATGTACAGGAACGTGGATTTTCCGCAGCCGCTCGGACCGACCAAGGCGTAGAACTCGCCCTTGTTCACTTCGATGTCCACATGTTCCAGCGCCGTAAGCGTCCGGTTTTCTTTTTTCCTGCGGCTTCGTATTTTATAAACGAGACCGACGTCTTTTGCCACGATCCGTTTATCTGTTTCGAGTGCCGCCCCTTGGATGGAGGTTTGCTTAGCCATCGCGGGTCAAAATTCTATGAACCGGATGCTGTTGTCCGCGTCCAGGTCCACCGTGATCGCGCCGAACGCGCAGTCGTAGACACAGGAGCCGCACCGCCAGCATTCCCTCGGATAGAGGACGGCCGCCGCTCCGTTTTCGATGCCGAGCACGTCTTCCAGGCAAATATCGACGCATTTCCCGCAGGCCGTGCATTTGTTTTTATCGATGGTGATCGCCATTTCGTCTCCTTTCGAATTTCGCGGGGTCAGGTCAGGTTGGACAGGCGCTTCGCTTTCAGCGCTTCGCCTTCCCAGTACACGCCGACCGAATCCCCGTATTTCTCAGAAGGGCTGTCCGCCCCGTCTAAGCGGACGAAAGGCGCGAGGCTGGATTTCCGCTCCCGGATGGACGCCAGCACGAGCTCCGCCAGGTCATACAGGTCGAGCACCTCGAATACGCGGCTCAGTTCATGGGGGTTCCCGGCGGAGAACCGCAGGCTTTCCCGTTGGCGGCGCAGCTGCTGCTGCGTCAAGGCAACGGACTTGTCCGTGTACGCTTTCCCCAGGGCATTGTCGATCAGCACTTGCAGCCCGCGTTCCGCAAGGCGCCAGGGATCGCCCTCTTTGCGCGAACGGATCTCCTGCGCCTGGCCGGCCAGCGCTTCCACATAGGGCGCGGACACGTCTGCCGGCGGGGCGAGGGTTTTCGCCCGCAGCGCCGCCTGTTCGCCGGAACGGTAGCCGTACACCAGCGCGCCGCCCGCCACGGGGAGCGGCATGCCCGTCCCCGCGGGCTCGTTCCCGGACGCGTACAGGTTCCGGACGTTCGTCTCCGTCGTCGTGTCTTTCACCCAGATGCCCGCCAGCACGGGCGTCCCCCTGCCCGCGACGCGGAGCGGAAAGCGCGCCGTCCTGAGATTCACGCCGTTCTTCTCCAGGTGCCGCTTCATGACGCCGGTCTTCCCTTCATGCCCAAGCGACCACCATATGTAAGCAAGCTCCGCGTCGGTCGCTTCGTGCAGGTCGAAATACAGCGCCTTTCCCTGAATCAGCAGCGGCGCGATGCGGCTTCGCTGTTCATGGTAGTGATCGACCAATGCGCGGTACTTTTTTTTGTAATCCGCTTCCGTCCACGGCAGGGAGCGGTTCCTGTCAACCACGACGTTCCCTTCCTCGTCCACGATGCGGCCGGCCGGCCACCACGAACCGCTCGGCAGCCCGACGGTAAACGAATAATTCAGGAAACTGTACGCGAATTCGCCGAGGTTCGTAAATTCCAGGTTCACGACTTCCGCGCCCGCTTTCGCCGCGAGGATCTTCCCGCTTCCGATGCTTGCCGTCGGCGCACCGAAGTTTTCGAAGGTGTCGCTGCCCGTCGCGCTGCTGCTGAGCCGCGAGCCCACGCCGGAGGTGGCGAGGATCGTCGTTTTGGCGTTCACGACGGTGATGCGTTCATCCCGCGTGCCGACAGCGACGGCGCCCGTGACCGCGCCGCCGTCTTTCAGCAAGGTCCGGACGTGCTGCCGGTTCAGGATCACGGCGCCGCGGGCAAGCGCCTGCTCCGTCAGTTTGCGCTTCACGTCCCGCCCCTCGAAATGGTAGCTCGTGGGAACGTTGTGGAATTGCGGCACGACGCGGAAGCCGCCCGGCAGGTCGCTGTCTTCGAAACGGAATCGCAACCCATATTTTTCCAGTTCTATCACGTCTTTCGCGGAATGGTAAGCGTAGTAATCTGTCAGGTCCCTGCGGCGGAAGCCGCCTAAATTGCCGCCGAATTCGAACTGGTCGTTCGCCAGATCCGCTTCCGTGTATCCGATTTTTTCATGCACCTCCGGGATATAGCTCTGGATGTGGTCGATGCCGGAACCCGCCAAGCCGCTGCGTTCCGTGTTTGCTTTCTCCAGGACGGTCACCGCCGCGCCGTTCTCCCGCGCGCGGATGGCGGCAGCAAGACCGCCGATCCCCCCGCCGACGACCAGCACGTCCGTGCTGTGTGTAGTTACCTGTGCAGGCATATTTTTCTCCTTTATGTTGTCCGCAATGGCGGGGCGTCTGTCGTTGCGAGCGCAGCGGAGCAATCCAGCGCCTCTGGGTAGCGTCGTCGCTTCGCTCCTCGCAATGTCGGGGGTGCTTCGCTCCTCGCAATGACGGGGGTGCTTCGCTCCTCGCAATGACGTGGCGCTCACGCTCTTTCTATCTGCACGAGCCCCTCTTTATACGGCGGAAACCCGCTGATGGGGTCGAAATCGCGCGGGACCAGCTCGTTGACGTTTGCCTCCGCCCAGCCGTGCAGCATGTCCGTCAGCCCCGGCCGGAGCGTGTTCGTGATCTGAAGCTTCGCGACGATGCCCTCCGGGTTCACGGGCGACGTGACGCGTATGGCGTCGCCGTCCTCCAGCCCGCGCGCGTCCGCGTCCGCCCTGCCGAGCTTCACCACGGGTTCCGGCATGAAGCGCCTGAGCCAGGGGAGCTCCCGCTCCTTCGCGTTGGAATAGAACGGGACGCGCGCCCCCGTAATGAGTTCCAGCGGGTATTCTTTCGCGATCTCCGGCGTGGAACGCGGGCTGTAGGTCGGCTCCCGGTAGACCGGCAGGGGTTCGAACCCGTGCGCGCGGAGAATTTCGGAGGCGAATTCCACCTTGCCGCTGGGCGTCATGAAACCGGGCTTGCCGTCCGGCCGCAGCAGGCCGAGTTCGTACTTTTTGTATTGCATCCTGCCCCGGAGCGGGATGGCGACCCCGTCCGGCACCGCCGCCCGCAGCTCCTCCAGCGTGACTTCCTTGGCGCCGCCGACGGTGCGCAGGATCTCGCGCAGGCAGTGTTCCTCCGCCTGTTCGCCGCCGTTCCAGAACAGATCCCCGTATCCGAGCGCGGTGGCGATGTCGCAGACGATGCGGTAGTCGCTTCGGGCCTCGCCCGCCGGCTCCACGATGGGCTCGCGCAGAAACAGCCTGCGCCCGACGACGGAGAGCGGCGCCGCGCGTTCATAGGACATCGCCGCCGGCAGCAGCATGTCCGCGTAGTCGTGCGTCCACGGGTTGTCGCGGAAGTCGGCGCAGACGACGAATTCCATGTCGCGGAAGGCTTGCTGGTATTCATGGGACTGCGGCCACATGATGCAGTTGAGGCCCAGCGCGATGCAGGCGCGCAGTTCCCCGTCGCGCACGTATTCCGGCAGCTTGTTCATCTGGACGCAGCCGTCCACGTCCGTAGCCGCCCAGACCGGGAAATATTTCGTGTCCACGCGTTTGTCTTTGAGCTGCGGCAGGAGTTCATGCGCCCGCGCGAACGGGAAGGTGCCGCCCCACATGTCCAGCTGCAGGGGTTCGTTCGCGAGGAGGTGTCCGCCTTCCACGTCTAAGCTGCCCGTCAGCGGCACCAAGAGCTGGATCGCGCGGTAATTGTCCACGCCGTTCGTATGTTGCGGATAGGACGCCGAGCTTTTGATGGCGATGGGGGCGCCCGCCGCCACGATCATATCCGCCGCCTCTTTCAGGAGTTCCGCCGGGATGCCGCAGATATCCGCGGTTTTTTCCAGCCCGTACTGCTCGCAGAGCGCCTTGTATTCTTCGAAGCCATGGGTCCATTTTTCGACGAAATCCTTGTCATACGCACCGTGGCTGATCAGCCAGTTTCCGAAAAACAGCGCCAGCGCGCCGTCCGCGCCGGGCCGGATCTGCAGGTGCACGTCCGCGAAATTTTCCGTCACCGCCGTCACCCGCGAGTCGATGACGATGTACTTCGCGTTGCCGAACTCCCGCGCCGTCTTTACCTTGTCATAGAGAAAGCCCTGCGAAGTTCCGAAGTTGTTCGCCCAGACGAGGCAGAGCTTCGTGTCGTTTACGTCCGGCATCGCGCCGCCGGCGATGGGGATGACATGCCGGCTGCCGACGCCGTAGATGAGCCGGATCGCGACCTCCGCCGCCGTGTAGCAGGTGGAGCTTTCCGTCCCGAAGTTCGGCGAACCGAAGCTGTAGGCCAGACGCTGCAGCACCGAGCGCGGCTCTTTCGGGTCTCCCGTCATGAACAGGACTTTTTCCGCCCCGTATTTTTCCTTGACGCCGCCGATCTTCTCCGCGATCTCGGCTAAGGCCTCTTCCCAGGTGATGCGCTTCCACTGGCTGCGTTCGCCTTTCGGGTTCGTCCGCCTGAGCGGGTAAAGAACGCGGTCCGGCGCGTAGAGATCCTGCACGGAAGCGTTGCCCATGGCGCAGAGAAGCTCGTTGCCATATTCCTCGCGCCGCTCCAGACGCAGCACCTTCCCGTCTTTCACGACGGCTTTGACGCCGCAGCGCGCCATGTGGTTGCACATGGCGCAGTAGCTGTATTTGTATTCGCCCCCGACGTCCGGTTTCGCGTCCGTATTCCTGCGCACGAAGTCCCGCGCTTTGATGAGGCCGTCCATCAGGGCCCGGTAGTCCGGGTCTTCCGGCGTTTTGCGCGGCCCGGCCGCGTTCGCCGCCGACGTCGGCTTCAGCGCGCCGGTCCCGGCTTCGTATCCCTGGGGCAGGAGCGCCGGATCCATCCCCTCCGGCAGCACGTAGTACAGGGACGTGCCTGCTATTTTCACGGCGCCCATGAGCTTGATGTAATAGTTGATTTCGCTTTCGGGATCCAGCAGGTCGCCGAAGATGCGGCAGTTGCCCGGACACAGTTCCACGCAGATCGGTTCCAGCCCCTGCGCGAGCCGGTCCTGGCACAGCGTGCATTTTTCGGCTTTCCCGACGCGGACGGCGCTCGCCTCTTCGCCCGGAATCGGCGCGCCGTCAAAGTAGCTGTCCTCTTTCTTGTTCAGGAAGCGCTGGCCGTAGGGGCACGCCCGGACGCAGGCGCCGCAGCCGACGCATTTTTCCGGATGCGTGAGGACGGGCCCTTCGGGCGATTTGTAGGTGGCGCCGAGCTTGCAGCTAGTCATGCAGGGCGGGTTTTCGCAATGGTTGCACATGGTGGAGAGATACCTGCGGTGCGCGTTCGGGTATTCGCCCCATTCCACGTAGCTCCCCTGGTTGTAATCCACG
>JAITOE010000169.1 GCA_031290135.1 Eubacteriales Family XIII. Incertae Sedis bacterium | reverse complement strand
CCCGGCGGAAAGGCCCTTGGACGCGCTGCCCGCCCACGCGGCGGCCGGCATATCCGTACAGGCCGCCGTCCAGCACTCGCGCCCCGCGCCCCGCAAGCTGAATTAAGCGCTCTCAGCCTTCTATTGCCACAAGCGCCAGCGAACCCGCGATGAACACGACGGCCCCGCCCGTGGTGATCTTGCTGAGCACGGCCTCATAGCCCCGGCTTTTCTTCTTGCCGAACAGCTGCTCCGCCCCGCCGCCGATGGCGCCGGAAAGCCCCGCGCTGTTTCCCGACTGGAGCAGGATGCTGCCGATCAGCACCAGACTTGCCAAACCAAGGATGATCATCAATGCAATTTTCACGTTCGCACCTCCGTATTGTTCATGTTGTTCGAATTGTTTGTATTGTTCTGTTTAAATTGTATTTTCTCTGTCTTGTCATGCAACCGCATACAGGTGATTTTAACACAAAAATTCACGGTGTACAAGCGTTTTCCGAAATTTCCGCTATTTTCGCCGCTATTCCGTCACGATTTCGGAGGCTATTTTCCGGATGTAATTGGCGACGACATCGCCCGCCTGGCTGAGCTTGCGGTTTTTTTTACTTATGATGCCAAGTTCCCAGCGCAGCCCCTCGTCCTTGGCGATGGGCAGGAGCGCGTTTTCGTCCGTGCGAAACGAGCGCCCGATGTCGCGATGAAGAAAGCCAATGCCTCCTACGCTCTTGATGAGATTGAACATGATGTTGATATCCCACGTCACGAAGGCGACCTGCGGCTCAAAACCGGCTTCGTTTGAACGTTCCTTGATCACATGGTGCCACTTGAATTCCGGCGGCAGCATGATGAACTTTTCGTTTTTTAAATCCGCAAAGCGCACGTGCGCGTGGCACGCGAGCGGGTTGTCGTGCCGCATCATCACCATGACGTCGTCCGTGAGGAGCGGCGTCCAGTCGAAAATTTCCGTATTGACGGGTCCCAGCGTACACGCGATGTCGCTTTCATCCGAAAGGACAAGGCCTTCTATGACCCCGTCGGCGCCTTCTTTGATACGCAGCTCAATCTGCGGGTGCAGGCCGACGAACTCCTCGACTAACTTTGGCACAAAGTGGGACGTCGCGCCCGGCGTCATGGCAATATTGACGGCGCCGCGCACCGTTTTCGCCGTCATGTGCATTTTGGATTTGACTGCGTCGAACGACAGCAGGACATGCTCCACATCGTCGATAAAACTCAGCGCTGCCTCCGTCGGGATAACGCCGTTCTTCGTGCGCACGAAAAGCGTCACACCAAGCTCGTGTTCGAGTTTCCCTATGGAATGCGAAAGGCCTTGCTGGCTTATGAAGAGGTTTTCTGCCGCCTTGGAAAGGCTCAGATCCTTGCAGGCCTGGCGAAAGTGCTGCATGTGGCGAATTTCCATATCATTCCGTGCCTCCTTCGTCCTGAAGCGGTATAGGTTCGTCATAAGCATTCATGAGCGTACACAGGTACTTGAACAATCCGGCCGTATGCACAAGAAAATTGACGCCGGTTTCGCCGAAGACGGCTATTGCGCGTTCAAACGCCGCGCCGGGTACGGGACCGCCGGCCGTTAATGCCTTTGCGAACGCATAGGCGGCCGTCTCGTCCGCCTTGCCGAAGGAAAGATCTGCGGGCGCGGGATCCGCCGCAACCGCGGAAACCGTTTCCGCCGGCACGCCGGCTTTCCGCGCAAGCAGTTCGTGCGCGTATATGGCATAGGCGCACCGCTCTTTGCTTGCAACGGCCAGAATGAACAGCTCCGCCACATCGGCGGGTATGGGGCTTTGGCATACGATGCGCCGCTGCAAATGATAGAGCATTTCGCCCAGCTGCGGAAACGCCAGCATCGACGTAAACGGCCCTACAATCTGCCCTTCGTCAAGCTTCCAGACATGCGGCAAATCCGGCCGCCCCATGTTGGCCAATACGTCTTCATAAAAGGCCCGTTGCTCCGCATTCATCTCGGACGGTTTCAGATAGGGCGTCCTTAGTTTTTTTTCCATAGCGCACCTCTCTGTCTACGCGTAGAAATCAGGCGCTTTTTTCAGCGTGGCAAACTGATGTTTGTCGTGCCCGAAAAGGATCGTGGCGTTCTTCGCTTTTGCGTAAGCGGCAATGAACTCGGCGCTTTTCACATAAGCGGCAGAATCGAAAATGAGGCCGGGGATGCGGATCGGAGGCCCAAGGTTTTCCGAACGGTACAGCGCGTCGGCGGTAAACAGAAAATTGCCGGCGTCCGCCAGTTCAACGCACAGGCCCGTGAGCGCGAACGTGTGGCCCGTGCCGAAATTGACGGCGGTGACGCCCGGAAGGATTTCATGCTCGCGCACGTCGTCCGGAATGAGACGCCACCGAAGGTTTTCTTTCAGGAAAGCATCGAAATCCGCGTATTTGTAAGGACCCGGACCGAAGCCGCGCAGCCCGTAAAGACGCATGGCCTGTGAAAACTCCTTGTCCGCCGCAATGATTTCCGCGTTCCTGAATAAATAGAGGTAGCCCGCGTGGTCGCAGTGCAGGTGCGACATCACGACGTATTTCACGTCGTCCGGGGTAAAGCCGAGGCGTTTGAGCTGCGCCGTGACCAGCATTTCCTCCGTCCCCTCAAACGGCGAAGGCGTATCCTCGCCGTCCGGGGTAAAGGCTTCGCGAAGGTTGCAGCCCGTGTCATACAGCACAAGTCCGCCCGCCGTTTCGACGAGCGCCGCCTGCACGGGGATGTCCACCCACTGCGCTGCCGGGTTTTGGTTGCGCAGGCTGCCGCCGTGGATGCCTGCCACGAGCGCCGATTCGTCCAAATACATCTTGCCAAGATCGAGCACGTACAATTTCATCGATATACCACTCCTTTCCTGTTTCTTGCGTATTTCCATCAGAATATGCCGGCCGTCTTGTTTTATTGCCCTGCTCTTATTGTACATTTTCCGTGTCGCCGCGTAAAGCACCATTCTTTGGTACGGCCTACAAGCTGAAAGACCCGAACATCGGCGCGGAAAAATTGGTCTGGGGAACGGACTGGGGCGCGTCCTGCACGCCGCAGTCGTGGATGCCGGGCTGCGTGCCCGAAACATTCTGCACGCAGGACACCAAGATCGGCCCGCCGTCGCACCAGGTGGACGTCTACGGATGGAGTCTCAGGGAATTGGGCAGGCTGAATATCCCGCAGGACGACCTGAACCTGATCCTCGGCGGCAACGCCGTGCGGATCTTCGGGATCAAGACGCCGCATACCCGGCTGTTCAAAGACTATTTAGGCGCCCCCAGCAAAAACGTGTACCCCGATTATACCGGACGCATCTGATCAGTATTTCGAGGAGGAAACGGCATGCTTTCCAAACTAAAGGCGATTTTTGAGACGATATGGTCCTGGACGTCAACTATTTCCGGAATACTGCTTCTCTTCAACATCGCGGTCATCATCGCCAATATCCTGCTGCGCCGTTTTGCGGGCGCGCCGATATTCGGGTCAACGGAGATTGTCCGGTACTGCTCTTTGGCGTCGGCGGCCTTCGCCCTCGCGCAGAACGAATGGTATGACGGCAACGTCAAGATGACGCTCCTGCTTGAAAAGATCGGGGAAAAGGCTGCCGCCCTTATTCGGACGTTTGTAGACCTGCTGTGCTTTGTCGGTTTTGTCTACGTGCTGACCGGTTTGTGCAAACAGTTCGTCATGCGTTTGGGCGACGGCGCCATCAGCCAGGATCTCGGCATCCCCATCTGGCTGGTTGCCTTTATCCTCCTGGCGGGCTTCTTCCTGCTGACGGTCTGCTTTTTCTGCAAGAGCGCCATCCAGATAGGGATGCTTGCGGGACTGAACGTGACCCTGCCCGTAAAACCGCCCGAACCCGGCATGGAAGACATCGAAAAGATGGATTTGCTGTTGAAAGAGGGGGGAATGTGACATGTCTTTAGTGACAATCGGCATACTGGGCCTGATCGCTTTCCTGATCCTCATGGTTTTAGGCCTTCCCATCCCGTTTTCCATGCTTTTTTCCGGCGTGGTGTTCTTCGCCATCATCAAGGGGCCGCAGGCGACGATTCAGATGATGAGCGCCGACCTGCTGAACCAGTTTGCTTCTTACACGATGACCGTAGGCCCCCTGTTCGGCTTCATGGGCTTCGTCGCGAACTATTCCGGCATCGGCGCCAGCCTGTTCAAGACCCTCAACTCCTACGTCGGGCATTGGAAAGGCGGTTTGGCCATGGCCACACAGGCGGCCTGCGCGCTGTTCGGCGCCATCTGCGGCTCCGTGCCGGCGACGCTCGGCACGATGAGCGCCATCGCGTACCCCGAAATGCGGAAGCGCGGCTATCAGCCTGAACTCGCGGGTTCCAACATCGCCGCGGGCGCCACGCTGTCCGTCCTCATCCCGCCCGGCACCGGCTTCATCATCTACGGCCTCGCCACGGACACCTCCATCGGCAAGCTGTTCATCGGGGGCGTCCTGCCTGCGATCCTGCTGCTGGTTCTGAACTGCTTAGCCATTCTCTATATGGTTCTCCGCAACCCGAAGCTGGCACCGCTTTCCCCGAAAGCGCCGCTGAAAGAGCGGCTAAACAATCTCCTGCACGGCGGCATCATAGAGGTGGCGGTCGTGTTCATCATATCCATGGGGGGCATGTTCGCGGGCTTCTTCACGCCGACCGAGGCCGGCGCGGTCGGCGCGTTCGGCATGCTGGTTGTGGTAATCGCGACGCGGAAGCTGCACTGGCAGATGTTCAAGACTTCGCTGATGGCGGGCGTCCGCCTGCAGGCCATGGTCTTTGCCCTCCTTTCCTGCGCGACGGTCTTCGGGCGCTTCATCGCGGTCAGCACCATCCCCGCTTCCGTCGGCAATTTCGTCAAATCGCTTGATCTGCCGGTTTGGGCCATCATGGCCGTCATCATCCTCATCTATTTCATCATGGGGATGTTCACGGACCTGCTCTCCATGACCCTCATCACGATGCCTATTTTTTTCCCGATCGTCTGCGGGTATCTCGGCTTCGATCCGGTATGGTTCGGCGTTTTCATTGTTATCATGACAGGCGTCGGGGGCATCTCGCCCCCTGTGGGAAACGGCGTGTTTATGGTCGCCGGCATGACCCGTTGGGACAAGGCGACAAACGTCGCAATCCTGTTTAAGGGGATCGTCCCGTTTATGGTCGCCGCCGTCGCCGCGATCGCAATCATGGTTGCGTTCCCGGTCATCTGCACGCTGCTGCCGACGCTTGTATATGGTTGATATGTTAGGGTTCTATCAGCATTTTCCGGTTGGTTAATGGATGAAGAATGAAAATGGAGGAAGAAGAATGAAAAAGAAACGAATCGCAATATTGGCATTGGCATTGGCTTGCGCGATGAGCCTTGGCGCCTGCGGCGGCGGGAGCGGCGGAAACAGCGACGGCAGCGCTGCGGGCGACGGGGACGGCGGAGCCGCCGGAACCGATTCGGCAGCGCCCGCGTATGTGAACCCTTATCCCGACAACCCCTATTACACCGATGAGACGCTCGGCACATTGGATCCCGATGCGGCCAGCTTCAAAAAATTAAACCTGAGCTTCGCCACCTACCTGCCGGAAGACAACATCAACAAGTACCAGATTCAGGCGATCGAGGCAAAGTGCAACGCGAGAATGGGCGCGGATACCATCACGATCACCACCTATCCCAACGGCACGCTGCTCCAGTCCGCGGACATCTTCGACGGCGTCGTCAGCGGCACGGCCGATCTGGGCTATGTGCAGGTGGGCGCGATGACCGGGCGCATGCCGCTCGTCGGCCTTCTTGAGACTCCGGGTCTTGCGTACACGGGTCCTGAGTCCGACACCAGCGTCATTCGCGAATACATCGAAACGCTGCATCCGGAAGAACTGCAGGGCGTCGAGGTTCTGCTCCCTCTTTCGGGCGGTCTGGGCGGTTTCTTTGTGAACAAGGAGATCCAGTCCGTCGCCGACATGAAGGGCCTCCAGATCCGTTGCTCCGCCTTGGCAGGCGAGGCCATCAAGGCATGGGGCGCAACGCCCGTCTCATTGGATCCGGGCGAAGTCTACGAAGCCATGCGGAACGGGCTCATCGACGGCATGTGGACGATGGCGGGCGCCACCACCACCTATAAGTTCGATGAAATTGCGGACTACGCCTATATCAACCCCTTCTACAACCAGGCTTACATGATCGTTGCCAACAAAGGCATCTATGACAGGATGGCAGCGCGGCAGGCGGAGATTTTCAGGGAGGTCATCGATGAAGTCTGGAACGAGGTTTCGCTCTGGTATCAGATCGGCTTCGACTATGACGAAGTGGCCCAGCAGTCTTTCTCAAAGATGAAACACGTCGAATTCATGACCGACGCCCTGCAGGCCGAATTCGCGGCGCCGATCAGGCCGATCGTCGAAAGCTACGCCGCGAATCTTGACAAGCAGGGGCTTGACGGCGCGGGCGCGCTGGCGCTTGCCGACAGCCTCATTGCAAAATACAACGCCGAGTACCCGCTCGACGACGCGGCAAAAGACCGAATCCTGAAATGGGTCAAAAACTAAGAAAACAAGGGAACGCCGGAAAAGATTTCCCCGCTGCTTGCGGCAGGGAAATCTTTTCCATGTTTCTAATTGAAAAGCATTGAAAACCCTTGTCAAAAGCTTTATAATAGCAGTATATCGGCTTGCACCCCGGACGGACATTAACTGTGAACGGAACGAATCTACCCAGCTGCGGGGCGGGCGTCACCCAGAGGCGGGATTGCGGGCATTCCAGCGGAGTGAGCGAAGCGAATGGAGCGCCCGCACAAGCGTCAGCGACCCGCCCGGCGGGTTATGCCCGTCCCGTAGCGACGGTTCTACATACCTAAGTTTCATATATAGTAACAGCATTTTATCACAAAAACCTGATTTTTGGCGAGGATGCCGGGAGGGCGCTTATGGGCAACGAACCACTTTCACGTTTTTCTATGGACTACTTCAGCCTGAAAGGCAAAACAGCCATCATCACCGGGGCGAACATGGGGCTTGGCATGGCATACGCCTTGGCGTTCGCAAAGGCCGGCGCCGATATTTACATCCCCCATTTTACGGATGACGTCGATGAAATCAAACAGCTGGTCGAGGCGGAAGGACGCAAGGCCGCTTTTATCCAGGGCGACCTGACGGAGCCCGGAAGCGTTCAGGCGGTTGTCGCGGGCTGTTTGAAGGAATACGGCAAGATCGACATTCTCGTCAACAACGCCGGCGTCAGCACCTTCGGGGAATTTGAAGAGTACCCGGATGCGCAATGGAAACGCTGCATCGAACTCGACCTGAACGTCGTCTACTACCTGGGACACGAAACCGCCAAAGTCATGATCAAACAGCGGAGCGGCAAGATCATCAACATAGGCTCCGCCCTTTCCTACACCGCCGACAAGAAATGCCCGCCCTACGTGGCGGCGAAGCACGGCGTCATCGGCCTGACAAGAAGCTTCGCCAACGAACTCGGCGCCTACAACATACAGACCAACGCCATCTGTCCGGGTTTCCTTGCCACGGAGGTGAACCGTGAACTTCGCGAAGATCAGGCTTTTTACGACAAAATCACGAACCGCATCCCCGCCGGCCGATGGGGGGAACTGGATGACCTGATGGGCACAGCGGTATTTTTGGCAAGCAAAGCGTCCGATTATATAAACGGATGGAACATCAGCATCGACGGCGGTTTTACGACCACGCTGTAACAATTGCTTCGGCAGGCAGAGGAGATGTAAAATGTACAAAAACGAGGTCAATGAAGAAAGAGTACGGC
Organism: Eubacteriales Family XIII. Incertae Sedis bacterium; assembly: GCA_031290135.1. Taxonomy (GTDB): domain Bacteria; phylum Bacillota; class Clostridia; order Peptostreptococcales; family Anaerovoracaceae; genus JAITOE01. The sequence continues at coordinate 24,869 of JAITOE010000169.1, read as the reverse complement.
AGTTAGAAGAGAAATGTGTCGAAATTCGTAAAAGTTTGCTGAATTTTATTTACCGGATCGGCATGGGGCATCTCGGCGGCGAGCTGTCCATCGTTGAGATGGCGGTCGCCCTCTATTATGAATATATGAAATACGACCCGAAGAACCCGAAATGGGAAGACCGCGACCGTCTCGTCCTGAGCAAAGGGCATTGCAGCGAGACGCTTTTCACCATTTTTTCGGATCTGGGCATGTATACGATGGATTATATGGTGGAACACTTTGAGACCTTGGACACCGCCTTGTTCGGCATGCATTCGAACCGTAAATACGTTCCTGCCATAGAGGTTTCCGCAGGTTCCCTCGGCCATGGCTTGCCCGTCGCGGTGGGCCTGGCGCTGGGGGCGCGGGCGCAGAAGAAACTCTGGCGGACTTTCGTCATCGTCGGGGACGGCGAACTCAACGAAGGCAGCAACTGGGAGGCTTTCATGGCGGGGGGGCATTATAAATTGGGCAACCTGGTAGCCATCGTGGACAAGAACCAGCTTCAGATGACAGGCCCCACGGAACGCGTCATGTCCATCGATCCTTTGGACAAGAAACTGGAGGCTTTCAACTGGGACGTCCTCCAGATTGACGGCAACGACATGTATTCCGTGTGCAAGGCGCTGGCATCGCTCCCGCCCGCGGACCCCTGGGCGGTGCGCAAGCCTGTCGCAATCATTTCCAATACGGCAAAAGGAAAAGGCGTCTCTTTCATGGAAGGCAACGTGAAATGGCATGGCGGCGGCATCGCGAAGGAACAATTGGAGCAAGCGCTCGCCGATGTGGAAAATGGCAGAAAGGGGAGAATATAATGGCTACGCAGACCACCTATGATTTTGACCAGATGCTCTCAAACGCGCGCGAGGCATACGGCGAAGAGCTTATGCGCATGGCGGACGCGGGCCTGGAATTCTTCTTCACCTATTCCGATAACGTCGCCCCCTCTTCCTCCGCAGGCAAATTCGTGCAGAAATATCCGGACCGCTGCTTCAATTTCGGCATCGCGGAGCCCAACCAGGTAGGCGCTTCCGCAGGTCTTGCCCTGTCCGGCAGGGTGGTTTTCGCGCAGGTGTTCGGCCCTTTCCTTTCCTTGCGCGCGGCGGATCAGATCCACACCGACATCGCATACAACGACGTGAACGTCCGCCTTATCGGAACCCACGCCGGGGTGACGGCGGCGGGCGGCCCCACCCATAACTGCATCGCCGATCTGGCGCTGTACAGGGCCATCCCGAACCTTACCGTCGTGGTTCCCGCGGACGCGGGGCAGTGCGTCAAAATGATTCGCCAGTCCATGGATTTTGAAGGCCCCATGGTGATCCGCATCGACCGCGGCGGCTCCCCTGACGTCTATGCGGACAATTCTTATGAACTTACGTTCGGCAAGGCGATAGAAACGCTTTCCGGCAGCGACCTGAGCATTGTTTCCGCAGGTTCGAGCGTCTACTGGTCCATGCGGGGCGCGAAGATACTGAAAGAAAAATACGGCATCAGCGCCCGCGTCATAGACATGCATACCATTAAGCCCTTAGACACGGACATGCTTCTGAAATGCGCCGCCGAAACGAAAAACATCGTCACGGTGGAAGAACACTCCATAAACGGCGGCCTCGGAGGCGGCATCGCGGAGTTTTTGCTTGAATCGGGCTTCACCGGCAAATTCAAACGCATAGGCCTGCCGGACACGTTCGCCGTACTCGGCGATCCCGACGAGGTCTACAAATATTACGGCATGGATCCCGACGGCATCGCCGCAAGCATCGACAAGCTTCTTATTGCTCCACCGATTATACTTTGAAGTCGCGCCGGTCTTTTTTCCGCCAGGCTTCGTTGGCAGAACCCGTTGATACCGCCAGTATCAGCGGAACCCGCCGCCTTGCCTGGCGGAAAAAATCCTCGCCGCTTTGTTCAATATTTAATCGGCGGAGCAATAACCAATAACGGCTTTCTCCCTTACGGTTGCCGCGAAACGCGGCGGAACGGCAGGTATGTATGGAAAAAATGAAGGTTTTATATTGTGTGAAAACGGGGGACATGAAAGACCCCGACCCGGCCCGGCGCGGCAGGCTTGAACTGCGCGACACGCCCATCCCCCCCCTGGGCGACGAGGATATCCGGATCAAGGTGGCGTACTGCGGGATTTGTGGATCCGAGCCGCATGTGATCGGCGGCATCTTCGGCTGGCCCACCCCTTTTGGCCTGGGACACGAAGCATCCGGCGTCGTGGTCGAAGTCGGCAAAAACGCGACCAAAAACGGTCTTAAAATCGGCGACCGCGTAGGCGGGAATTTCAGGACTTATTGCGGAGCCTGCTACTACTGCAGAAACGGACAGGAGCAGTTTTGCCAGAACGCCACGGAGCAGCCCGCCTTTGCCGAATACTTGCTGTGGCACGAATCGCAGGCCGTGAAGCTGCCGGACGCGGTGTCGCTGCAAGAAGGCTGTCTGCTCGAACCCGTGTCAATCGGCGTGCGCGTGACGGATAAGACGGACATGCGCGTCGGGCGGCGCGTGGCGGTCTCCGGCGGCGGACCCATCGGCCTGCTCGTGCTGCAGCTTCTTAAAATATACGGCGCGACGAGCCTGACCCTGATTGAACCTGCGCCGCGCCGGCGGGAACTGGCAAAAAAATACGGCGCGGATCATCTTCTGGATCCCACGCGCCAGAACATTGTGGAAGAAGGGCTGAAAATCACCGGAGGCCTGGGATACGACCTCGTGGTCGAAGCGTCTGGCGCCACAGGGGCGGCGGAGGCGGCGCTGCGTCTCGTATCCAACGCGGGGACGCTGATCTACATGGCGATGTATCCCGGCAGCTACGATCTGCCGCTGAACCTGTACCAATACTGCTACAGCAAGGAAATCACGATTACCGGCACTTTCGTGGCGCCCTACGCCTTTCCGCGGACCGCCCAGATCCTGAGCAGGTTGAATCTTGAAGATTTTACAAATACGATATACAGTCTGGATGATTATGAAAAGGCGTTTGAAGCGCATTTGAGCGGAGAATATCCCAAGGTGCTGATCCGGTGCAACCCGGATCTGTAGCGGAAATCTCTGCTGGGGAGAAAGAACATGAAACAGCTGTGGTTCGCCGAAAAAGACAAGGTGGAATTGCGGGATGTGCCCGTCCCGCCCGTAGGACAGGGGCAGATCAAGGTCAAGATCGCGTATGCCGCCCTTTGCGCGACGGACGCGCACATGGTCTCGATGGGGGTCATGGGCGCGAAACCGCCCAGGCCGCTTGGCCACGAAGCCTCCGGCGTGGTGACGGAACTGGGAGCGGGCAGCGAGAAATCGGGGTTCAAACCCGGCGACAAGGTATGCCTGTTCCCGGAGACGAATTGCGGCCTCTGCCCGCCCTGCAAGGAGGGCCGACACCAATATTGCGAAAACGCCTTGGGAACGGGCGCCTTTGCCGAATATGTGGTGACGGACGCCAGCGCCCTTTTCAAAATCCCGGAGGACGCGGATTTGCGGAAATACGCGCTGACAGAACCCGCGAACTGCACGGTGCGCGCCATGGATCTGGCGCAGATCCGGCACGGGGAAACCGTGGCCGTTTCCGGGGTCGGCGGCATCGGCTCCATCATGCTGAACATGATCCTGCTTTCCGGCGCCGCGCAAATAACGGTGATCGAACCCGTGGACGCCAAGCGGGAGAACGCCTTGGGAATGGGCGCGCAGTACGCGATCAACCCGCGCACGGAGAACGTGGCGGCGCGGGCCATGGAAATTACGGAAGGCCGGGGTTTCGACTACGTTTTTGAAGTATCCGGTTCGCCGAACGCAATCGGCCCCGCTTTCGATATTTTGGCGAAATGCGGGAATCTGGTTTGTTTCGCGGTGTTTCCGCCTTCCTATTCACTCAGCCTGAATCTGCACGATCTCTATATGAAGGAGGGCCGTATACAGACCGTGTTCACTTCCCCGGATCTGATGCCGCGCACCATCCGGCTCCTGCCGCGCCTCCAGTTAGACCGGGTGATCGGCACGGTATTGCCGCTGCATGATGGCGTCGCGGCATTTGAATTGTTTGTAAAGTCCATTTACCCGAAAATATTGCTCGACTGCAAGGAAGGCTGCCCTTAATTCATTCTGTCCCCGCCGTCCACATTAAGCGCCTGCCCAAGAATCGCGTCGGCGTAACCGGAACAGAAAAACGCGGCCGCATACGCCATTTCTTCCGCTGTCTGCGCCCTGCCGAGCGGCGCGCGTCCCTTGACAATCTGATGGAAGAGCGCCTCTTTGTCCACGGACGGATCGCCGCCGCCGTCGGCCTCCAGTATGACGTCCCACATCGGCGTGCGGATGATTCCCGGACAGATCGCGTTGCAGTTGATGCCGTGCGGCGCCCCGTTGTACGCCACGGACTGCGTCCAGTTGAGGACAGCGCCTTTCCCTAGGGCGTAATAAGGCGATTTTAACTCGCCGCCGCGTCCCCCCACAGAAGAAATGTTGACAATCTTGCCGCCTTTCCCCTGTGCGATCATGGTTTCAAGCGCAAGCTGGCAGCCGTAGATGATCCCCATTAAATTGATGTCCAAATGCGCTTTTATCTCTTCCGGCGCGGCTTCCAAAAGACCCTTGGGCATGAATACGCCCGCGCTGTTCACAACGATGTTGATCTCCCCGAACTGCTTTTTTGCGTCCGCGAACAGTGCGGCCACATCCGTTTTTTTTGCCACGTCTGTCACGGTATGCCCATAGTCCCCCTTGTAGCGCCGCATTTCCGAAACGGTCGTTTGGGCGCCGTTTTCAGACAGGTCGCCAATCCATACGTCCGCCCCGTTGTCCGCGAGCTGCAGGGCGATTGCTTTTCCGATGCCGGAACCGCCCCCGACGACAATCGCTTTTTTTCCCGTAAAATCAAATACCATCATTTTCTGTAATCTCCGTTTTTCTTTCGTAAGGGTTTTTTACATCCGCGGCGGCCAGTGGACAGCGTTTCCGAACACCGCCTGCGCCGCCTCGTGAATGGCTTCGTTGACCGTGGGGTGCGCGTGGATCGTGCGGACAAGATCTTCCACGACGCCTTCCATCGACATCACGGCCGCCGCTTCCCCGATCATGTCGGTCACGCCCGGTCCCATCATATGGACGCCGATGATTTCACCGAGTTCCTTGTCCGCTACGATCTTGACAAAGCCGGTGTTGTCACCGCTGATCAGGGACTTGCCGTTCCCGCTCAGGTCGAATATGCCGCAGACGCAGTCAATGCCTCTTTCTTTTGCCTGCGCCTCGGTCAAACCCACGGCGGCAATCTCAGGCTCGGTATACACGCAGCCAGGAATCACGTTCCCGTTGTAATGGTGCCTGCCTTCCAATATATACGCCGCCGCCGCTTCCCCCTGCGCGGACGCCGCGTGCGCCAGCATGATCTTCGCGTTGCAGTCCCCCACGGCGAACACGCCCTTGCGGCTCGTTTCAAAATTGCCGTCCACGACCGCGGCGCCTCTGTCCGTTTTGACGCCTGCGCCTTCCAGGTCGATGCCGCCCGTACAGGGTTTTCTCCCGACGGCCACAAGCACCCATTCGGATTCAACGGTCCTTTTTTCCCCGGCAACCTCTATCTCTGAAACGACATGGCCGCCTTTGCTTTTTTTGACTGCCGTGAATGCCGCGCCCGTAAAAACATCGACGGACGCCTTCGCCAGCGCGCCGCGCAGTAAAACTGCGGCCTGTCTGTCAAAGGACGGCAGTATCTCCGGCGCCATTTCAACAATCGTCACCTTGGATCCCAAGGCGGCGTACAGGGACGCAAATTCCACGCCTATCACGCCGCCGCCCACGATGAGCAGGGAGGCCGGCGCTTGCTTGAGGGACAGCGCCTGCGTGCTGTCTATTACCTCGGGCAGATCGGCGCCGGGGAAATTCAGTTTTACCGGAACGGAACCCGTTGCAAGTATGACAGCGTCCGCCGCGGGCAGCGCCTTGCCGTTCACCGAGACGGATTGCAAGCCGTTTTGCCCGCCCGCCGACAAGCTTGCGGTGCCATTGTGTACCGTCACCTTGTTGGCTTTCAGAAGGCCGCCTACGCCGCCGGCCAGCCTGTCTGTGATCTTCTGTTTTTCCTGTTGCAGCGCCTGCCAGTCCAGACGGACGCCGTCTATTTTCACGCCCGCGACGCGGTTCGCCCTTGCGTGTTTATAGAAAAATGCGGCATGCAGCAGCGCTTTCGCGGGGATGCACCCGACATTGAGGCAGGTGCCGCCCAGACGGCTGTTTTCCGCCAGATGGACCTCCGCGCCCAGCTGGGCCGCCCTGATTGCCGCCACATACCCCCCCGGCCCGCCGCCGACGACCACAATCCGCTTCATGTTTCGCCTCCTTTTCAGCCTTCGAAAACAGCCCTTGCCGGATTCTTGAGATAGTGCAGCACGCGCGCCAAAAATTCCGCCGCCGGGGCGCCGTCTATGACCCTGTGATCAAAAGTGAACGACAGCCCCGTGAGCGAGCGCACGACAATCTCCCCATCGACCACGGCAGGCATCTGCCGGGTTCTGCAGATGCCCAGTATGGCGGCCTCGGGCTGGTTGATGATGGGCGTGAAGAAATCAACCGATCCATATCCCCCTATGCTTGAAATCGTAAATGTGCCGCCGTGCATTTCATCGCTCCGCAAAGCGCCGTTTCTTGCCCTGCCGGACAGCTCCTTGATCTCCCGGCTGACTTCAAACAGGCTTTTCCGGTCGGCGTTTTTCACGACAGGGACAAGCAGTCCCTTGTCAAGCGCGACCGCGATGCCGATATTGACGTCGCCAAGCAGGAGGATTTCCTTGTCCGTCAGCCTGCTGTTGACAATCGGAAAATCCTTGAGGGTTTTCGCTATGATTTTCGTGAAGATGTCCAGCACGGATATCTTGACCGCCTCTTCCTCCCTGTCTTTATTCAATTGCTCCCTTAAAATCAGAAGCTCCGTCACATCGGCGTACACGTGGTGCGTCACCATCGGCGCATCCGTCCAGCTCGCATGCATGCCGACGCCGATGGCTTTCCGCATTCCGGTGTAGGGAATGGTCCCGGACGCCCTTTCGGACGGGGCAGCCCCCGCTTCCTGAAATGCCGCCGCGTTTCCGCCGGATTCTCCCCGCGCCTCTATGTCCGCTTTGACGATCCGCCCGCCCGGCCCCGTCCCCTGTATCGAGGCGTATTCCACCTGAAGCTTTTTCGCAAGCGCCCTGGCTGCGGGCGAGATCTTGATCCGTTCTTTTCCGGCGCGTTCGCTCACATTTGCGCTTACATTTTCGCTTGTATGTTCGCTTGCATTTTCGCTTTCGCCGTCCGGTAAAATCTCTCCGGCCTCGCCGATATAGGCAAGCGTGGCGGCAATCGGCAGCGAGTCCCCTGCCCTGCCTACAATCCGAAGCAGAATGCCGTCTGCCGGGGACGCAATGACGTTTGTAAGCTTTTCGGTCTGGATTTCCACGATCTCATCGCCTTTTTTCAGCACGTCGCCTTCATTTTTCAGCCAGTTCATCACCTCGCCTTCGCTCATCGTCAATCCGAGCTTGGGCATTACAAGCTTAACCGCCATTCGCCGCCTCCTTTGTTTTTGTTCTTGTCGTTCCGCCTATAGAGACTGTCCTTTTATATTTTACGCAAGGAATATGCCAGAAAATCCATGTCCTGCAAATGAATCGGGCGCAAGGGCAGGAACTGGATTGCTTCGCTCCGCTCGCAACGACAAGATGTCCGCCCCCCAGCGGCGGTTCTATATACCTAAGTTTCATAACAGTAACATAAAAACCGCCCATATTCCGCGCAACACTTCGCTGCACAAGCGTTGCGGGCGCGACACTTTTCGCTACACCTTTCACGGGCTGTCCTGAAGGATCTGTGGCTGCATAAGCGAATCATATGCCATTTTTGCCCACTGGGCTTTTCTGGCATGTTATTTGCTGTAATTATTGTCATCTTGCTATCGGATCAATCATGAACGGACGGCACGCATTCCCCTGCCTTTAGGCATGGGTGTACTGATTTACTAAGCCGCCATGGGGTTGCAATCCACTTGCGCCGCCTACGGTTTGAGGGCTGTGAGTTCGTCTTCAAACCGTCCGTCCAACAATTTACGTGCGCTTGCGCGCTTCAATTTTGGACGAAACCAAAATTGAAAACGAGGTGGTATCTTGAAACTGAAGGGCAAAACTGCCATCATCACAGGCGGCGCCGCAGGCTTCGGACGCGCGGCGGCATTGAAATTTTCAGCCGAGGGCGCGGCAAACCTGTCCTTGGTTGATCTGGACGCGGCGGGCCTGGCGGACACGAAAAACGCGATTGCCCGGTGCAGCCCCGGCTGCCATGTCACGCTGTTTACGGCGGACGTCTCAAAGGAAGAAGACGTGAAAGCTTTTGTAGGCGATACGGTTGGCGCCTGCGGCGCATTGGATATCCTGTTTAACAACGCCGGAATAGAGGGATTTTCCAGCCCCCTTGATGAAATGCCCTTTGAACTGTTCCGCAAAACCATGGCCGTTAACATGGACAGCGTTTTTCTCGGAATGAAATACGCCATCGCGTTTATGAAGACGCACGGGGGCGGCGCCATCGTGAATACGGCGTCCATCGGCGGCCTCGTCGCCCTGCCGGGCAGCAGCGACTATGTGGCTTCCAAGCACGCGGTAATCGGACTTACCAAAAACGCCGCCGCGGAATTCGGTCCCTTGGGCGTGCGGGCAAACGCGGTTTGCCCCGGATTTGTGATGACGGATCTCCACAGGCGGGTCGTCAGCGCACATTCGTCCAATGACAGCGAAGCTGCAAGGGTCATGATAGAAAACAATAAAAGCAGCACGCCGCTCAAGCGATACGGCGAACCCGAAGAGGTCGCGGACTTGGTCGCCTTTCTTGCGTCCGGCGAATCCGCATACATCAACGGCGTGGCAGTCGCCATAGACGGCGGCTTTACCATACTGTAAACGAAAAGGACGTGTGTCATGGGCCAGAAACCTCTGTTTGACAAAATCGCGCAGGTGAGCATCGTCGTCGATGACATACGCGCCTATATCAGACGGTATAACGACGAATACGGCATCGGGCCCTGGAAAGTCTTGCATTTTACGCCTGAAAACACAAGGGACATGGTGGTGGCCGGACAGCCGGAAGGTTTTGCGATGTATCTTGGGCTATGCGACAGCCTGAACATACAGCTCGAACTGATCCAGCCGCTCAGCGAAAACGGAGACTACGCTGAATTCCTGAAAAAACACGGTCCGGGCATCCATCACATCTGCCTAGGTTCCGCAGACGGCTATGAGGGCATCCAGGGGCGGCTGGCAGAACGCGGCTGCGTCGACACCCTGCTCGGCGGCATGGACAGCGGGGGCATGGCGTTCGCCTACGTCGATTTGACAAAGGAGCTCGGCTTCATCGCGGAGTTGGTCGATCCGCCGGCGGATTTTGTAAGCCCGCCTCCGGCGTTCCTGTATCCCGAAAAATGATTTCACACGCTGATGACATCCTTTCGGTATACCGGATTGCCTATTCGGAGAGACATACCGGCGGGACGCACCCCAGACGGACACCAACTGTGAATAGTAACAAAACGGAGGCATTTATGAAACTTACAAAAGACGCGTATCTGTCGCTTTACGAAACGATGCTGCGGATACGGTTCTTTGAGGAAACGGCAAGGGAGCTGATGCTGGGCGGCAAGCTCGGCGGTTTCCTGCACCTGTATTCCGGAGAAGAAGCGATCGCGGCGGGGGTATGCAGCGAGCTCACAAAGGAAGACTGCATCTGCAGCACCCACAGGGGCCATGGGCACATCATCGCAAAAGGCGGCGACATCCATAAGATGATGGCCGAATTATACGGAAAGGCGACGGGATACAGCCAGGGAAAGAGCGGTTCCATGCATATAGCGGACATCGGCATGGGCATCATAGGCGCAAACGGCATCGTCGGGGCGAGCATCCCGATCACGAACGGCGTCGCGTTCGCGCTGCGCTACCTGAAAAAGGACGCCGTGGCGGTCGCGTTCTTCGGCGACGGGGCAAGCAACCGGGGCACTTTCCACGAGGCGTTGAATCTCGCGTCCGTCTGGAACCTGCCGACGATATTCATATGTGAAAACAACCACTTTGGCATGTCCACGCCGCAGGGCCGTGCGATGAAGCTCAAAAGGATATCCGACCGGGCTTCCGCCTACGGCATCGCGGGCGTCACCGTGGACGGGAACGATCCGGTCGCCGTAAAGGAAGCGACCCATGAAGCGGTCAAACGGGCGAAGTCCGGGAAAGGGCAAAGCCTCATCGAATGTGTCACATGGCGGCATCACGGGCATTACATAGGCGATCCGGCCGCATACAAGGACCCCGCCGAACAGAAGCTCTGGCTGTCGGAAGAGCGGGATCCGATACCGAGATTCGAAGCGCGTCTTCTGAAAGAGAAAGTCGCAAATGCCGAAGAGCTGGACGGCTTGAAAAACAAGGTCCGCGACGTGATATCGGCCTCCGTGGCCTTTGCGGAAAGCAGCCCGGACCCTTCCCCTGAATCCATGTATGATTTTGTGTACATGCCGGACGAAGCGTAAGGGCTTGCCCGTTTTATATCGATTCGGCGAAGCGGCAAACGACGAAAGGGTGGTTTTTTCATGGCAACCATGACATACGTGAATGCGATACGGGATGCGCAAAGACAGGAAATGCTGCGGGATCCCAAGGTCTTTGTGGCGGGGGAGGACGTGGCTCTGATGGGCAGCTCTTTCGGCCAGACCGGCGGTCTTTACGAAGAATTCGGCGGGGAAAGGGTGCTGGACACGCCCATCAGCGAGGGACAGATCGTCAGCCTCGGCGTAGGTGCTTCGGCAATGGGCCTGAGAGCCGTGCTTTCATTGGACTTCTGCGATTTTCTGGGCTGCTGCATGGACGAGGTGATGAACCAGGCCGCAAAAATGACCTATATGCTCGGCGGACAGATGTGCCTGCCCCTTACCATACGGTCCAACATCGGGGGCGAAATAGGGGCGGCGGCCCAGCACTCACAATGCCTGGAGGCCCTGTTCACCCACCTTCCCGGCCTCAAGGTGGTTTCGAGTTCGAACCCAAGGGATGCGAAGGGCCTGCTTTCTCAGGCGATCCGGGACAACAATCCCGTCATCGTGCTGGAACACAAGGCGCTGAACCCCATGACCGGGGATGTGCCTGAAGGCGCGTTCACGGTGCCTTTCGGGAAAATTGAACTGAAAAAGGAGGGAAAAGACGTAAGCATACTCTCCTGGGCCAATACCTTGAACAAATGCGTCAGGGCGGCGGCGGATCTGGAAAAAGACGGCATCGACGCCGAGGTGATCGACGTGCGTTCGCTGATCCCCCTGGATATAGACGGCATCCTTGCGTCCGTTGAAAAGACCGGCCGGGTCGTCATCGCCCACGAAGCCGTGGAAACGGGCGGTTACGGCGGCGAAATAGCCGCCATGATAGCGGACAAGGGTTTTGATTTTCTCGACGCTCCTATCAAGAGGGTCGGCGCGCCCTATACGCCCGTGCCTTTCAGCGGGGCCCTGGAAAAGCATTACCAGCCCAACGAAGAGCGGATCATCCGCGCAGTCAAATCCCTGTTTTATTGATCCGACGCGTTCCCCGTGGCAATCGCGGCGGAAGCGGCGCGCACAAGGAAGGAGGCGCCCGGACGACAATGGAAAAACCTGAATATGCTGTTGAAATGAAAGGCATCTATAAGAGTTTTGAGGGCGTTCACGCTTTAACGGACGTCCAGCTGTCCGTGAGGCCGGGTGAGATCCATGCGCTTATGGGCGAGAACGGGGCAGGGAAGTCCACGTTGATCAAGGTTTTATCAGGGGCGCACCAGGCGGACGCAGGCGAGATTTTCATAAAAGGCGAAAAGGTCGATATCAAAAATACAAAGGACGGGAACGACAACGGCGTTTCCGTGATCTATCAGGAATTCGCCCTCGTCCCCCATCTTTCCGTGGCGGAAAATATCTTCATCGACGAATTTGGATTCCAGATCAAACGCATTAACTGGATACGGCTGCACCGGCGCGCAAAAGAGGCTTTGGAAGCCGTCGGTTTTGGGGATATCGACCCAAGGACTCCCGTCCGGGAGCTTTCTGTCGCCTACCAACAGGTGGTTGAAATCTGCAAGGCGTTGACGCGGAACGCGGAGATACTCGTATTGGACGAACCTACGGCCGTGCTGACAAACAAGGAAGTGGACAAGCTCTTTGCGTTGATCCTTGACTTGAAAAAAAGCGGCGTGGCAATTATCTACATTTCACACCGCTTAGAGGAGATTTTCCGCATCTCGGACCGTATCACGGTATTTAAGGACGGCAAATATGTCGATACGGTCAACACCGCCGACATGCAGCCTAAATCGCTCGTGTCCATGATGATAGGCCGTGACCTGGCGTCATTTTTTCCGCAGCGCACGGAATCGAAGTTCGGGGACGTGGTCCTGAAAGTGGAGAACGTGTCCGCGGGCAGAATGGTGCAAGATGTTTCTTTCGAGCTTCGCGCGGGGGAGGTTCTTGGATTGTCCGGCTTGGTTGGCGCGGGACGGACGGAGACGATCCGGGCGATTCTCGGCGTGGACAAGATGGAGCGGGGAAAAGTCAGTCTGTACGGGAAGGAAATCCGGCTCAAGTCCGCCAAGGACGCGTTCGACCGGGGCATAGGCTTTCTGCCGGAAGACAGGAAAAACCAAGGCGTGCTGCTTCGCATGCCCATCAAATACAACATCACTTTATCCAGCATAAAGAAAATCTCGGCTTTCTTCGGCTGGCTGCTTCAAAAGGCGGAAACTGTTTTTGCCCTTGACATGCAGGAAAAAGTCGGCATCAAGACCGACAATCTCCAGCACAACGTCAACAGCCTTTCCGGCGGCAACCAGCAAAAGGTCGCGATCGCCAGAATTCTCGCGTCCGACAGCACCATCCTGATTCTCGACGAGCCGACGCGCGGCGTTGACGTCGGCGCAAAGATGGAGATTTTCAAACTCGTCAACGAACTGGTTTATCAAAATTACGCGATCCTCATGATTTCGTCCGAGATGATTGAAATCATAGGCATGTGCGACAGGGCCGTCGTCTTCCGGGAAGGAAAAAGCGTCGGCGTGGTGAACAAGGCAGACATGACTGAGGAAACCCTGATCCACTATGCGATGGGGATATAACAGCCACAGGACGTTACTATTCAATGGAGCGCCCGCACAAGCGTCAGCGACCCGACCGGCGGCGCCGTTTATATCTGAGATTCATAAATGGCAAGCATTTTTGATAAGGAGGAGAAAATGCCGATGTTAACAAACGCAGATCCGTCAGGTTCCATGAGAGAAGGGAACCTGGAGACGAGCCGCCGTTTTGTCCGTTTGTTGTTTAAATACAACGCAATCGTGCTGCTCGTGCTCATGTTCATTGTCGCGACCATCATCTCCGATGTGTTCCTGTCTCCGGAAAATATGGTCAACATCCTGCGGCAGCAATCGGCGTTCATGCTTGTGGCACTCGGCATGCTGTTGGTCATGCTTACGGGAGGCATCGATCTTTCCGTCAGTTCGATGGTCGCCGTGAGCAGCATCATCGTGTGTTACTGCCTCAAGCCCATGGGCCTGCAAAACCAGTCCTGGGGGCTGCTCGTTTCCGTGATCATGGCCGTCGTGTTCGGCTTTGCCCTCGGCTCCGTCAACGGCTTGCTTGTGGCGTATCTGAACATGCCGGCCTTCATCGTAACCCTGGCGATGATGTACGCCGGAAAGGGCCTCGCGTTCATCATCACGGACGCGAACACCATCCTGCTGGATCAGGCGGTTCCTGCCGTTTCCGTTCTCGTCGGCTTCGCGACCGGAGCCGATCCGCTGTTCCATATTCCGTATCCGGCCTACGTGATGTTCGCTTTGATCGTCGTCATCGGCCTCGTTCTGCACTACACGGCGTTCGGGCGTCTCATCACCGCAGTGGGGAGCAACGAGACCGCCGTCCAGCTTGCGGGCGTCAATTCAAAAAAATATAAATATTGGGCTTATGCGATTTGCGGCGCGCTCTGCGGCGTCGCCGGCATCATCCTCGCGGCGAGGACCGGCAGCGCGACAGCCCTTTCCACCTCCGTCAGCTATGACATGACGTCCATCGCGGCTGTCGTCATCGGCGGCGCAAGCCTGAAGGGCGGCGAAGGCAACGTGCCTATGACGGTTGTCGGCATATTTGTGCTTGCCATCATCGGCAATATCATGAACTTGGTCAGCCTCGGCGTATACCCGCAGCTCGTAGTCAAGGCTCTCATCATCATTTTGGCCGTATTGCTGAAGAGCATCAGCTCCAAAGCAACCGAATAGCTTATGCGCCTTCCATCAAGAGGGAAGCGTAATATAAGGGTAAGGTTCCGTTTCACGGAGCCTAAAGTAAAAAGGAGGAAGAAATGAAAAGAAGGATTGTTTTTGCCCTATCGCTGTTTTTGGTTTTCTCGCTCGTTTTCGTAGGCTGTACCGCCACCCCGGACGCGCCGCCGGCCGATACCACGGGCAGCGACTCTGCCGCCGACACGGATGAAACCCTGTCGTCCTATGACCAGATCATGAAGCTGCTGGAGAACCCGGAGTCCGCGCTTGCGCTTTCCGGCATCCAGCCAAAGGAATACGCGTCCCGCGAATCGATTCCGAAAGGTCTTCCGCTGCCTGGCGCGAAGGATGTAAAGGATCTGAAGGTGGCATGGGCCGCGTCCCAGTTAGGCAGCGAATTCTTTGAGGGGCTTCGGGACTCCGCGCAGGCCGAAGCGGCGCGCTTGGGCATGAATCCCATTATTCTGCAAAGCGCGGATCTCAGCCTTGAAACACAGAATGAGCAGATCGAAAACTTTGTCACGCAGAAAATCGACGCGCTCATCCTGAACGCCGTTGACCTTCACGCGCAGTCTCAAATTATCAAAGAAGTCGCGGACAAGGGCATCCCTATCGTTGTGACCGGTCCCACGGCCGCACGGCCTGAATACCAGCTGATCACGTCCATCATCTCAGGCTCCAACGAAGCCGGGTTCCAGGTCGGCGAGTACACCGCCGCACAGCTTTACAAGAAAGGCGAAGTGCTGAAAGTCGGTTTTGTCATCGCCAAGCTTGAAGACGCCGACTCCAACAGCCGCCCCTGCGGATGGATCGCGGGTTATCTCTCCAAGGCAGCCGAAATCGACGGCAACCCCTATGCGTCGAAATACGACGCCATTCTGGAGGCGTATAATATTTGGAGCGCCTTCAAAAACACCCGTAAGTACGACCTGACGGACAAGGGGCTTGATCTTGCCTGGCTCGGAGTCGGCGAAGGACTTGACGTCGCAAAGGGGCAGCAGGCCACTGCGGATCATCTGACCAGCAACAACGACACGGACATCATCGTCGTGGAGATGGATTCCATGGGCTACGGCGCCATACAGGAATGTAAGCAGCAGGGCAAAAAACCCGGTGAGGATATCTTCGTCGTGACCTGCGGCAACGCTGCGCGGGCCGCGCTGGATTACATCAGAACCGGCGAGCTTATGGCTACGTCCACGAACATCCCCTTTGTGCCTGCCACCACAATGGTCGATATCATCTATGATCTTCTGGTGGGCGGCCGCCCCGGCGTATCGGAAAGCGCCAACACGCCGGAAAAGGCAAACGTGTATTACAACAACCTGCCGGGGACTTCTTTCATGCCGACGATGGCCATCACGAAAGAAAACGTGGATCAATATTATCCGACAGCCCCCGAAACGCAAGTCGAAGGAACGTTCGCCCTGTACGACCCGTGGACCCCGCTCTCCATTCCTGAGTACAACAAACTGCACGAGAACGATTAGATCCCTGCCACCCCTTTTCTAAGCGTTTCACTTCAATCACGCTGCTTTCGGGCAGCGTGGTTGTTTCTGTCTAATCGACGGATCCACAGAAAACACGGAGGCCCCTATGAGCATCGAAGAATATGTGATCGACGTACCGCGTTCCGTATTGGCGGATCTGCGTTTTCGTTTGGAGCATACGCGCTGGCCAAGCAAGATCAATGGCGCCGAATGGCAGTATGGCACAAACCTCGAATATTTGGAAGCTTTTTGCGCGTACTGGCGCGACGGCTATGATTGGCGCAAGCAGGAAGCGGCCTTAAACAAATGGCCGCAGTATATGTGCCGCGTAGATGGGGTAGATATCCATTTTTGGCATATTAAGGGACATGGCGGCGCACCGTTCCCCTTGCTGCTGCTTCATGGATGGCCGGGTTCAGCTTATGAGTTTTTTGAGATGATCGGCCCGTTGACCGACCCGGCTGCCTACGGGGGGCGCGAAGAGGACGCGTTCGACGTGGTCCTTCCGGACCTGCCCGGCTACGGGTGGAGCGGGAAACCGACGGAATCCGGCTGGGGCGCCGCAAGGATCGCGCGGGCTTTGAACAAATTGATGACGGAAGAACTCGGCTACCGGAGGTACGGGACGCAGGGCGGGGACTGGGGCGCGATGATTTCCGCGCGCTTAGGCGCCTTGTTTCCGGAACATGTGGCCGCCATCCACCTGAATTTTGCCTTCCTGCCCGTCCCCATGCTGAACCGGCTGCCCGCCGAAGACATGGCCATGGTAGAGCGGCAGCAGGCTTTCGACCAGGCCGAAGGCGCTTACCATATGATCCAGGAAACGAAATGCGACTCCCTGACGGTCGCGCAAACAGATTCTCCCGCCGGGTTCGCGGCATGGGTGCTGGAAAAATTCAGGACGTGGAGCGACTGCGGCGGAAATCTGGAATCCGTTTATTCGAAAGACCGGCTGATCACGAACCTGATGTTTTATTGGGCGCCGGGCAGCATCGCCAGCGCGGCGCGCCTCTACTATGAGTCATTGCACGATCCGGAAACGAACCTCGGCGCCCCGGATCCGCAGATTCCGGTGCCTGCCGCGGTGGCGCGTTTCCCCTGCGATCCGTTCAACCGGCCGCGAAGCTGGATGGAGAAGCATTTCAACGTGGTACGCTGGACGGAAATGCCAGCGGGCGGACATTTTGCGGCATGGGAGCAGCCGGTTCTTTTGTGTACAGATGTGCGGGAATTTTATCGCGGAATCCGCGCGGAAGTTCTTGAAAATTATTGAAAATTATAGTATAATTAAAATAACGAATATATCATAGTGTAATGTGTTTTTCGCGGAGCAATGTAGCTGCCATGGCAGAGAAAGCGGTGCATATGATATGACGAACGTGAATTATTGGGACGAGCCCGGAAAATATGTTGCCCTTGTGAAGCGCGAATGGAAAAAATTCATTGAAACCGGCGACATCAAAGGCCTGTCCGTCCGCGACGAAGTGCTTCGTTCCTGGAAGAAATCTTTTGAAAACGGGCTTTCTTATTCCGAGTCGGGCGCCAAGCTGGTCCTGAACGAAAAAGACATGGCCAAGCTGATTGTGCGGAACGCGATGCTGATTGGCGCGGCGCAGCCTGTCCTCGACGAGTTTGCCGACTTGCTTAAAAAACGCGGCAAAACCAATAATATCATCAATCTCTGCAACGAAGACACCGTGATCATCCGCATGCTGGCCTGCGGATCCATGGGTGAAGAAGACGCGAAATGCCAAAGCATCCTGCCGGGCGCCATTTTGAACGAAAAGCACACAGGCACAACGGGTGTTTCCATGGCAAAAAACAGCCGCTCCCCCTATGCGGTCTATGGTTACGAGCATTACACACAGCTGGCGAAAACCTGCAATTGCGCCGCCGTGCCCATCATGAACACCTGGACGAAAGAACTAAAAGGCATTTTTGCCTTGTCCGGGGACGGTTTGGAGATTTCGTCCGATACCATGGGCATGCTCACGTTCGTCGCCCGCACAATTGAAAGCAACTATTTCTTTGCCTACGCGGAAATGCTGCAAACGCTCTTAGCAAGGTTCCGGGACGCGGTAAAACGCTATGACGCTGATTTAATTTTTGCCGCGGACACGGATCTACAGGTCGTTGCGTCTTCCAAAAACCAGCACCCCTTATTGTCCAACGTTTTGCCGAACAGCAGAAAATTGAGCCCTGCTGTCTGTAAGGCTGCCAAAAAAGCCAACCTCCGCTTCCTGTTTGAGCAAAAAACCGCCGAAAATGCCATCGGGGTGGATGAAGCAGACGGATATTCCCTTGAATTTTCGCCTGTTTACAAGGGCGATGACTATATCGGCCTGATCGTGTCCGCAGGGCGTTCCGCCGGAGCAGACCTCCACGCGCCTGTCTTGAACGTCAAACAAAGCGGAGGCATTGTCGGGGAAAACCCGGCTTTCCTTACGGCCTTGCGCACCGCCGTCAAGGTGGCGCCTTCGGATGCGTCCGTGGTCCTGTTCGGGGAGACGGGCGTCGGCAAGGAAGTGTTTGCGCGAATGATTTACGAGCGCAGCAACCGCGCGAACAAAGCGTTCGTGGCAGTCAATTGCGGCGCTTTTCCCAAAGAGCTGATCGGGAGCGAACTCTTCGGATACGCGCCCGGTGCTTTTACCGGGGCTTCGCCAAGGGGAAATACCGGGAAATTCGAAGCCGCGAACGGCGGGACAATATTTCTGGATGAACTCGAAGCGCTGTCTTTCGAAGCCCAGACCTATTTGCTGCGCGTCCTGGAAGAAAAAGAGCTGTTCCGCCTGGGCAGCAACCGCTCTGTCCCCATCGACGTGCGCATCATTTGCGCCGCGAATGCCGATTTGCCGGAATTGATCGAGAAAAAGCAGTTCCGCGCCGATTTATATTTCCGCCTTACCGTGATCCAGATCAACATACCGCCGCTGCGGGAACGCTTTGACGATCTTGCCGGCCTCATCTCCCGTTTCAGCTTGCTGTACACGGATGCGGATTGCAGCATTTCACAGGAGGATCTGCGGCATATACAAAAGCATTCCTGGCCGGGCAACGTGCGGGAGCTGAAAAATGTCGTTTACAGCGCCAGCGTGCTCAGTTTGGACGTCGTGCAGCATTTGAAAGATTACGTTTCCATACACGCCAAGCCGGGCCGTCTTCCGGGTGCTTCCGCCCCGTTGCCGGAAAAAGAAATTGCGGCTGAATATCTTGCAGATGTGATACGGGGCTGCGGCGGCAACATCGCCGGCGCCGCCAGACAGCTTGGTTTGGCCAGAAGCACGATTTACCGGCGGCTGCAAAAAATAAACGGTCCGTCCGCCGGACGGGCAATACCCCTAAACCGTAAATGAAGAAACCCTAACAGAGAAATGGAGCAAAACATGACTTTAAGAAAGGTGGAACACATTGTCAACGGAGTGAACCGCATGTTTATTTTCGACCCCGAAAAAGACACGCTGGCGGAAACGCTGCGGCGTTACGGGCTGACCGGCATCAAGGTCGGCTGCGACGCGGGTCAGTGCGGCGCCTGCTCAATCATCGTAAACGGCGACGTCGTTCGTTCCTGCATGAAAAAGATGAAAGACGTCGCGGAACACAGCGCCATAGAGAGCATAGAAGGGCTTGGCGTCGCAACCCATCTCCATCCGCTCCAGCAGGCGTGGATCACCTACGGCGGCGTCCAGTGCGGGTTCTGCTCGCCCGGTTTCATCATGTCCGCCAAGGCGCTGTTGGACGTGAACCCGTCGCCAACGCGGGAGGCTGTGCGCGACTGGTTCCAGAAACACAGGAATATCTGCCGCTGCACCGGCTACAAGCCCATCGTGGATTCCGTCATGGCCGCCGCCGCCGTGCTGCGCGGCGAAAAAAGCATGGAAGACATCACCTACAAGCATGAACGCGGCACCCGCGTCTACAACACCAGATACCCGCGGCCAGCCGCCCTCGGCAAGGTACTCGGTATCACAGACTACGGCGACGACATCAAACACAAAATGCCGCCGGGCACGCTTCACGTCGCCATCATACAGCCCCGGCTCGCATCCCACGCAAACATCCTCGGCATTGACACGGCGGCGGCCTCGGACATGCCCGGCGTCGTCCGGATCGTGACCGCAAAGGACGTCCAGGGGACAAACATCATTTTCGAGCCGAATTTTCACCTGCGCTCGAAGATCAAAGGCGACGTCCGCCCTATCTTCAACGACAAAAAGATCTTCATGTACGGGGATGTCGTCGGAGCCGTCATCGCCGACACACAGGAACACGCGCGCGACGCGGCGGCGGCGGTCAAGGTTGAAATCGAGCCGCTTCCCGAATACCTGAATTTCTTAGACGCGGTCGCGCCGGACGCCATGCGGATCCACGCGCAGTCCGAAAACAACTATCTTCTCCAGCCCGTGTTCAAGGGAGAGAGCGCCGACGCGGTCATAGAAGCTTCCGCATACGCCGCAGAGGGGAGTTTCTACAGCACCCGGGAACCGCATCTGTCCATTGAGGGCGACACGCAGCAGGCATACTGGGACGAAGACGGAAACATGGTGATCAGCTGCAAGAGCCAGTCCATTCAATGGAACCGTGAATCCATCGCCAACGCCATGGGCATTCCGCTTGAAAAACTCAGGCTCGTGGAAAACCCCACCGGCGGCAGTTTCGGCTGGGCGACCTGCGCGGGAAGTTTTGCCATCCTCGGCGTCTGCCTCATGGCCGTAAACCGCCCGCTCACCCTCACCATGCGGTATGAAGAGCACCAGCATTACAGCGGCAAACGCACGCCCTCCTATTCCAACGGACGGATCGCCTGCGACGAAAACGGCAAATTGACGGCGATAGAATTCGATTTCGGCGTGGACCACGGCGCCTACGACGACATCTCCATGAACCTGATCGCGAGTTTCGCCCGATACCCCGGCTTCCCCTACGTCATCCCCAACGTGCGGGGACTCATCCGCATGGCCGTCTCAAACCACGGTTTTGGCACATCCTACCGCGGCTTCGGCTCGCCCCAGTCCTATACCTGTTCCGAGGCGCTTATGGACATGCTTGCCGAAAAAGCGGGCATGGATCCTTTCGAATTCCGCTACCGCAACCTGGCAAGGCCCGGCGACATGACCATGAACGGTTATCCGTACAGGGATCCCAGCATGGTCGAGCTGTACGATAAGCTCCGTCCCGTCTACGAAGAAGCCAAGGCGCGGCTTGCCGGAAAAGAAGACGAAGAGAAATATTACGGCGTCGGCGTTTGCAGCGGCGGCTTCAACGTCACCATCGGCGCGCACGACCATGCCGAAATTGCGCTCGAACTCAATCCGGACGGCACCGTCACGCATTTTAACACATGGGAAGACCAGGGACAGGGCGGCGACATCGGCACGCTCGCCCATACGCACGAATGTTTGCGCCCGCTGGGCCTGGAACCCGATCAGATCAAGCTCGTGATGAACGACAGCCACCTGTGTCCGAATTCCGGGATCGCGGCGGCGAGCCGCTGCCATTTCATGGTGGGTTACGCGACGGAAAACGCCGCGCAGCAGCTTCTCGGCGCCATGCGCAAAGCGGACGGCTCCTACAGAAGCTATGAGGAAATGCTTGCCGACGGCATCCCGACAAAATACATCGGCGCCTATGACACGACCGGCAAGGGCGTCGATCTAAACCCCAACACGGGCGCGGCCGATCCCGTCATGACCACCACCTACGGCGTTTTCCTCGCAGAGGTGGAGGTCGGAAAAACAGACGGCAAGGTCCGGGTTACGCGGATCGTCGCGGTGAGCGACGTCGGCATCCTCGGCAACGTCCTGTCGGTGGAAGGCCAGGCATACGGCGGCATCTCCCAGACCATAGGCTTCGCGCTGACGGAAAACTACGACGACCTGAAACGGCACGGCACGCTTGTGGGCGCGGGCGTACCCGCCATTGCGGACATCCCGGACAACATTGAACTGATCTTCCACGAACGCGAGCGGGAATACGGTCCCCATGGCTCCACCGGCTGCTCGGAACTCTTTCAGTCAGGCGGGCACATGGCCGTCCTCAACGCCATCCACAACGCGACCGGCGCGCGCGTCTACACGCTGCCCGCCTCCCCCGCGAAAGTGAAAGCCGCCATTGCGCGGAAACGGGCAGGCGAAGCGGACATTCCGGAAAAATGGCATCTGGGCGACGACATGTACGACGTGCTTGAAGATATCCGGAACAACCCCGTGTAAATACGGCGGGGCGGGCGTAACCTCCGTCAAAGGAGAACTTTTTGGATTTTCAGGACATAAAATTTTACGCGTCGGACTGTTTTCACGGCAATCCCCCGCCTTGCAGCAGCGCCTGCCCCTTCGGCATTGACGTGCGCGATCTGATCGGCAAGGTGCAGAAAGGCCGCTATGGCAGCGCGTTCCGTGCCTATCGCGACGCGGTGATCTTCCCGGACATTATCAGCCGGCTATGCCCCTCGCACTGCGGCGATTTTTGCGTGCGCGGCAGGTTGTCCGACGGGGCGGTCGATCTGCGGCGCATTGAGCGCGGGATTGTGGCGAACGCGGGGCGCAGCAGGGATCCGGTCAAATACGCGTCCCGGCAAAAAACAGAGCGCGTCGCCGTCGTCGGGGGCGGCCTCAGCGGGCTGGCGTGTGCGTTCCGGCTCGCTTCAAAGGGCTACCGCCTGACGCTTTATGAATCTTCGGCAAAGATCGGCGGCCGCGCCGGGCGGATGCTCCCCGGCGGGATTGCCGAGGCTGAAATCGCCCAAGTCTTTCTCCACACCGCATATGAAGCGAAGCTAGGAGAAACCGTAGAGGACGTCGCGCCCCTTCTTGCGGGCGGCGGCACCGTGTACATTGCCACGGGCGAAAACGGAAACCATTTCGGCCTGGCGGAAAAGCGGGACGAAAGGACGCTCGCGACGCGCATGCCCGGCGTCTATCTGGGCGGCTCCCTCTTCGGCTGCGATCCGGCGCAGAGCGTGGAAAACGGGCTCCGCGCCGCAAGCGCCATCGAGGAATACCTGAAAACCGGCCGGAACGACGGCGTGGGACCGCTCTTTGCCGTGCGTAAGGCGGACGAACGTTTTTATGCCCTGCCATATGCTTTTGACGCGGCGGGCGAACCGGCTCCGACAGCCGGGGCGGCTCCGGCGGAAACGCTCCCGGAAGCGGAAGAATGTCAGGCGGAGGCGGCGCGCTGCCCCCTGTGCGACTGCACCGTCTGCATGGATGCCTGTGAACTCATGCGGCATTTCAACCAAAACCCCAAACGCATTGCCGCCGACCTTGGGCTGACGGTGCTTCCCGTTGACGACAAGATCAAACGCGTGGCGTCCCGCATGCTCAACAGCTGCAGCCTCTGCGGACTCTGCACGGCGGTCTGTCCGGCGGGCGTGGACACCTGCACGGCCATGTTCGAAAGCCGGCGCATCCTGTCCCGCGCCGGACACCTGCCGGCGGCCTACCACGACTTCTGGATGGCGGACATGGCGTTCTCGCTCTCGGCGGACGCTTATGCGCTGCTTGCGCCCGCAGACGCCGAAAGCCCCCTTCTGTTCTTCCCCGGCTGCCAGCTTGCGGCTTCTTCGCCGGAAACCGTGGAACATACCTACGCCTATCTTCGGAACGCCGTCCCCGGCGCTTCCCTGCTCCTTTCCTGCTGCGGCGTACCGGCAGACTGGGCGGCGGAAGAGGCAGTGCTGGCGGAAACCACCCGCCGGCTTCGCGCAGAGTGGGAAAAGCTCGGCCAGCCCGAATTTCTCTTCGCGTGCAGCACCTGCAAGAAAAGCTTCGCGAAATATTTGCCCGAAGTACGCGGCCGCCTTGTCTATGAATGGCTTTCGGAAAACGGCGGGGGAATCCCCTGCCCCGCGCCAGCCATGAAGCTGCCTGCCATCATCTATGACCCTTGCAGCAGCACGGGCGACGTGAAAGGGCGGACGGCCGTGCGGCGAATCGCGGAAAAATCCGGTTTTGTCCTTGAAAATCCGGATTCGCTGGAAGAGCCGGCCGCCTGCTGCGGTTTCGGCGGACATATCTACCCCGCAAACCCCGGTCTCGCAGCCGCCATTGCGGCAAAAAGGACGGGCGGGCAAGACAACGTCCTCCTCACGTATTGCGCGAATTGCCGGGATCTTTTCCTGCACGAGGGAAGAAGCAGCCTGCACGTCCTCGACCTCCTGTTCCCCCCCAAAGAGGCCTATGCGCTTCCGGATCTGACGGCGCGGCGGGAAAACCGCCGTAATCTCAAGAAGAAATTGACGGGTTCCGCGCCGAAGCAAAAAATCCCCGCCATCCGCCTTGAAATAACAAGGAGGCTTACGGAGAAGATGAACGCTTGTTTGCTTCTGCGCGAAGACGCCGAGGCGGCCGTGGCGCATTGCGAAGAATCCCATGCGCGGATATTCGATCCGGCGACCGGACACTTTTTCGGATATGGCAAGCGCCGCGTGTTCACCGTCTGGGTTGAGTATGAAATGAAAGACCCGCGCCTGGCCGTTCTCCACAACATATACAGCCACCGCATGGAAATCCAGGCGTGATGTTGATTTTCACAAGGTCATCCATTCATATGTTTGGGGACGTTACACCGGGTAAACCATGTCCTCTTCATTCAGCAAAGAAGCGTCGATTTTATATTTCTGCGCGTTCCTGTACCGGAAGAACTTCAGCGCCGGTTCCGGGAACATGGCGCCCGTCAGGACGTCTTCGTCCTGTTCGATATACTGGGCGAACTCTTTCTTGGTGTTCTCCAGCTCCGGCGCAAGGCGGTCCGCCGGCCGGTCCGTGATCCGCTCTTCCTTGCCGATGATCTTCTCAATGACCGCGTCCTTTATGGGCACGGTGGTGCGGCCGTACATGCCCTTGACCACCTGCTTGACCTCCTGCGGGATCATCTTGTATCGCCCGCCCATGACGACGTTCAGCACCGCCTGCGTCCCCACGATCTGGCTGGAGGGCGTGACCAAGGGCGGATAACCCAGATCCTCGCGCACCCGCGGCACCTCGTTCAGCACGTCCGTAAATTTGTCCATGGCGTCCGACTGTTTCAGCTGTGACACCAAGTTGGAAAGCA
>JAITOE010000116.1 GCA_031290135.1 Eubacteriales Family XIII. Incertae Sedis bacterium | reverse complement strand
GTGGATTGCTTCGCTGCGCTCGCAATGACAGATGTCCGCCCCGCCCTGCCGCGTGAAAACTGCGCAGGGCGGGGCGGGTTTGTGTGTTTTGTGTGCAAGCATAGGTTTTTTTGTACATAGTTGTTGAAAAAAATGAAATAATATGTTAGAATTATGAAAAAGTTTCCGGAGCAGTAAAAATGAAGAAGATGGAGGCGTATATGAAAAGAGAGATTTCGGGAGGCGAAAGGAACGTAAACCATACGCGCCTCGTAAGGTTCCTGCTCGTCGTGTTCCTGTCCCTCGCGGCGCTTTGCGCGGGGATGTTCGCGGAGGCCCTCGCGGAAGACCCTTTGCTGGTACGCTTTTTTATCGCCGATGTGGCCGATATCAGCGACGAGGCAGCGGACCAGAAACTGCTCGCCTTTGAACAAGCGGTGGGAAGCGGCGGCCAGGCAAAAAATCCGGGCGCCGTCTCGATCAGCGGCGGAGCGGAAGAATCCGGGGCGCTGTTTACGTTCATGGGCTGGTACGAAAAAGGCGCGCCGGACGAAACGCCCTATGATTTCAGCCGCCCCGTGACAGCCGGCCTGAACCTGTACGCCAGATTCCGCACGGATCTTCTCGTCACCTACCTGAACGGGTTCGGCGAGCCGTTTTTGACAAAACGCATCGCGCCGGGGAGCGAAATCCCGTTTCCGTCGGACGCGGAGATGTGCCTGTTCACGGCGCCCGCAAGCACGCATTTTGACCATTGGACGCTGAATCCCGGAACCAGGGCGCAGGCGGACGTTTACGT
Source organism: Eubacteriales Family XIII. Incertae Sedis bacterium (assembly GCA_031290135.1). GTDB lineage: Bacteria > Bacillota > Clostridia > Peptostreptococcales > Anaerovoracaceae > JAITOE01. Next base: position 8,448 of record JAITOE010000116.1, on the reverse strand, counting down.
GGAACCAGTCCTCACCTCCGCCAGCCATTACGTGTTTTTTGTGTCGGACGGATCGCAGACGCCGTTTCAGACGGTCCGCGACAGCACAAACGCCGTGAAACCGCCGGAACCCGTCCGGCAGGGCTACGACTTCCTATACTGGTCCGCAAGCGCGGGCGGCGCGGTTTTCAATTTTGACGCGCCAATAACGGCGGACACCTTGCTTTATGCCGTATGGACGCCGAAAACCGTCGATTATTCGGTCGTGTTCTGGCAGGAAAAAAAGGATATCCAGGATCCGGGCACGGACATCGGCAACTATGACTTTTATTACAAATACACGGCCAACGGCGTGGCGGGCACCGGCACGGACGCGATCCTGGCCGACATCGAAAACGCCATCCGGGCGCAGTCCGCGAATTTCCCGCCCTATTGCGAATACGCCTTCGCGACAGCCGGAAGCCGGACGCTGAACGGAAACGGAAGCACGGTCGTCAACGTGTACTTCAAACGCATTGTATACAATTTCACTTTTGCGCTGGCTGACGCAAACGCGGCCATGTCGATCCGGAGCGGCGGCACGTACACGGACGGCAATCCCTATTCGTTCTCGGCGAAATTCGAGGAAAACATCTTGGACAAATGGCCCGTGGACGGCGTGGCGGAAGTCACGACTACGACGAAGCATATCTTCCAGGGCTGGCTTGTGCCGGGTGACGACAAAGTGCCCTTCGTGTCCAAGATCCTGCGCCTCTCCCGCAACCTGATCCCGGCAAGCGGGCAAAACCAGACCGTGACCGCGCAGTGGCTGACAAGCGGCATGACGGTGAACCTCCATTATATGTTCGAAAGCTTGGAGGGCGAAAGCGCGGACGCCGTGTACCAAGGGAAGAATTACACCCAGAACGGCGATTACTCGCAATCCCTGTTCAGCGCCGGGACCGTCCCGTTCACCCTGAAAATGATTGAAGGCTACACGGCGAAGACGGCGCGCGCCCTCGGAAAAAGCGGCAGCACCTACGTGAGCATTTCCAAAGCCGCCACCGATCAATACCTGTTCTACAGCCGGAACACCTACAGCCTGAATTTTGACGCGGCCGGCGGCACCGTGCGCAAGGTCACGGGTCTGGACTACGACAGCATACCCTACGGCAAGAATTTGGCGGCCTATGCGCCGCAGCCGCCTGCCATGAACAACACGGACGGGCGGGTCTACACGTTTGAAGGCTGGTATTACGACGCCGCGCACCTGCAGCCTTTCGATTTCACGGCGGCCACGATGGAGAACGTCAACCTGCTGCTCTTCGCGAAGTGGTCCGTATCCCTCTATACCGTTTCGGTATTCGATGATTTGACAAGCGAAACCCCGCTTGCGACCTACCCTCGTGACCTGGGGGAATATACCGGCGACCCCGGCGATTATCTGGGCGGGGCGGCGTACCAGACGGGAAACGCCTATGCGAAAGGCGTGTTCAACGGCTGGCATGTGGCGGTGGGGCCGGGCGTCACCGCGCCGCTGTCCTTTGAGATGCCGGTCAACAGCGACCTGTCGGTGTTCGCCGACTGGATCCCGGAAACGTATGGGATTGTTTACGAAAGAGGAGATTATGGCACAGACGTGATACCCACCAGCATCCTGCCGACGGATTCCAACAGCTATGCCAAGGGCGTATATGCGCGCGTGCTGGGACAGGGGCTGATGGCCGTGAGAAGCGACATGGTTTTTCTCGGCTGGAAGGACGCGGACGGCGAGGCCTATTACCCCGGCAGCCTGATCCTCGTGGACCGGGAAATCCGCCTGACCCCATGGCTGTCGGTAAGGGGGGACGCGCCGGTTTCCATCACATACCACGCAAATTACACGTTCGACATGACGCAGGCCTTTACGGAACCGCCCAATGTGAGCCAGAGCGCGATCACGGGCAGCGCGGTGACCTTGCGCGGGTTTGACGGGGTTTATCCTTCGCCCGGCTTTACGTATCCCGGAAGCTGGCGTTTTGTGGGCTGGGACACCGTGTCGGGTGAAATGGGGGAACCGCAGTATGCCGCGGGCGACAAAATACTCGCTTCCGCGAGCGACATAGATTTGTACGCGGTCTGGATGCCCGCGGCGCGTTATCTGATCTGGTTCGATCCGGGCGCGGGGACGTTTCCCGTTTCGGGGCAAAATGTATATAACGTTTTGGAAGGCGGATTTTTTCCGCCAGGCCAAAATCCGGAGCCTCTGCCGCCCATGGACAGCACTTTCCTGGGCTGGTCCCCGGCCTTTGACCCCTCCGTGCCGGTTTACGCCGACAGGACGTACACGGCGATGTACGCGTATACGCCGCCCTTGCTGCCGCCGCCCTCGGTGACGGAGCCGGCCTCGCCGTCGCTTCCGAGGCTTCAGTTCGTCAATGACGAATCTGGCCTGGCGGCGGACGGGCGCGTGCTGGTGCGCAATTACGAAGGCGTTTACGACGGGCGGGCGCACACGATCAACGCCGCCGGCGCGGCGGGCGCGTTCAGCCTTTTTGCGGACGGAAACGACGGCGGTTATACGGGTTCGGCGGATATAAAGAGCAGTCTCTCCATTTTTTACAGCGCTATGCCGGCCATGGCCTGGAGCGGCGCGCCGATTTACAAAACAAACGCGGGCACGTATTCCTTCGCGCTGATCTTCACCGCGCAGGGCTACGCCCCGGCGAGCATCATGCGCTATATGCGCATCGACCCGCGTGAACTCGCGGTCACGGCGCAGCATGACGACCTCTACGTCGGGGATGCCGCGCCGGAGAACAGCTATGCCGTGCAGACCGACGCGCTGGAGGCGTTTGACGTCAGCCTGCTGTCGCTGTCAACGAACTATCACCAAGGCGATCCGGCGGGGCGCTACGACATTTTTGCGGAACCGGGGGACTATGGGAATTACAGGATTTCAGAAAGGCATACGGTCGGGAGTTTCGCGGTTTTGGCGCTTCCCGACGATGATCCGCCGTCCGAACCGTCCGGGGGCGACGGTATAACGGCAGGCACCCCGGATTCGCCGGCAGCGCCGTCGTCGCCGGATTTGCCGGCAACGCGGGGTTCGTCGGATTCGTCGGATTCGTCTGAACCGGCGCCAGTGCTGAACCGCGAGGAGCATTTTGCCTATGTGAAAGGGTATCCGGACGGGCTTGTGCGCCCGGAGGACAATATAACGCGGGAAGAAACGGCGGAGATTTTCTACCGCCTGCTGACGGCGGAGACGCGGGAACGCTACGGCAGCGATGAGAATGCCTACGGCGACGTGGAGGCCGCGCGTTGGTCAAACCGCGCAATTTCCACGCTGGCAAGGGCGGACGTCGTGCAGGGATATCCGGACGGGAATTTCCGCCCCGCCGGCTTCGTGACGCGGGCGGAGTTCGCCGCCATCGCGGCGCGTTTTGACAAGGATGAACCTGCGGCGGCGGGCGCGTTTTCTGACGTCGCCGGCCACTGGGCGGAACGCGACATCCTGCGCGCCTATGAACTCAGATGGATCGAGGGATACCCGGACGGTACCTTCCGTCCTGACGCGCACATCACGCGGGCGGAGGCCGTCACGTTGATCAACCGCGTCTTAAACCGCAGCGTGGAAAGCGAACGCGACATGCTGCCCGCCATGCTCACATGGCCGGACAACATGCCGGACGCCTGGTATTACTATGCCGTGCAGGAAGCGACCAACGCCCACAGCTACGAAAGGAAAGCAGACGGCGTACATGAGACGTGGACGAAATTGGTTGAGGCTGTGATGCCGTAGGTCGTGAGTGCGTCCGGCGCATGTGGATTGCTTTGTCGCTACGCTCCTCGCAACGACAGAGAGTACGTCCGCCCTGTGCAGCTGCGGGGTGCAGCTGCGGGGTGCACCCTTCCGTCGCTGCGCGCCTCGCAACGACAGCCGTCCTGCGCAGTTGCGGGGGTCACCTTTCCGTCGTTGCGAGCTTCGCGAAGCAATCCAGTGCGCAGTATGGATTGCTTCGTCGCTATGCTCCTCGCAACGACAGTACGCCCGCCCTGCGCAGCTGCGGGTGTCCGTCCTGCGTTCCTTAACGGATGAAATTCGTCATGATCGACGCCTCCCGCTCCGGGACCGGCACGCCGCCCGCTTGGATCGATTTCAGCATCCATGCCATATTGTTCCCCAAGGTGCGCATGGTCTGGAGTCCTTCCAGATCTTGCAGGACTTCATCCGGCGTCCGTCCATGAACCGAATTCCAATACTGCGACGGGACGACGGGCATCCCGCTGATGGTGAAATATTTGTTCAGCCGGTCGAAGGCGGAACCCGCCCCGCCCCGTCGGCAGCTGACGACGGCTGCGGCAGGCTTATGGGCGAAGCACTTTCTGGCCGCGGCGAAAAACACGCGGTCCAGCAAGGCGCAAATCGCGCCGTTTGCCCCCGCGTAATATACGGGGCTCCCGACGACAAGGCCGTCCGCCGCCTTGACCAGGCCGATGATTTCATTGCAGGGATCATCGTCAAAGGCGCAAAGGCCGGTTTCCGCGCATTGCCTGCAAGCAACGCAGCCCCTGACGGGCGCCGTGCCCATCTGGTAAATAGACGTTTCGATCCCGTTCCGGTTCAATGCCCCCGCCACTTCCGACAGGGCGGTGTATACGCAGCCTGCCGCGTGGGGACTTCCGTTCAACAACAAGACGTTCATGCTTGCCTCCGTTCCGCCGCCGGGCGGCGGCACAAATACTTTCAGCCGGCGCACCGCGCGAGCTTCGCGATAATATCGGCGCAGGTTTCTGTTCCGAACAAACCGCTGTCCAATGAAACGTGGTAATTCCGGGCCATCCCCCACGGCAAGCCGGAATAGTGCCTGTAATAGTTCGCCCGCGCCTTGTCCACCTTTTCTATCTCTTTTTCCGCCTGTTTCTCCGGGATGCCGAAATCGTGGATGACGCGATGGAGCTTCGGTTCTTTTTCCGCGTGAATGAATACGTTGAGGCAGTCCTCGCGGCGGCGCAGCACATGGTCCGCCGAACGCCCGACGATCACGCAGGGTTCTTTTTCCGCGATCTCCTGGATGATGTTGCTTAGCAGCACGTGAATCTGATCCGGCAAAGGCAAAATCTCCGGCGGGTAAGACGCCTGGGAAAACACGTCTCCCATGGAAAAGTGCAGCGGGGAACCCGACGTGAAGCTTTCGTCTGCCTCGGTCAGGTAATCTGCGGCCAGACCGCTTTCCTGGGCGGCGATCCGGATCAAATCCCTGTCGTAGAACGCAATCCCCAGTTTTTCCGCCGTGAGCCGGCCTATGTAACGCCCGCCGCTCCCATATTCACGGCTGATTGTTATTACACGTTTTTGCATATCCTGAATACCCCCTAACTTGCATTTCGTGAACTATGAATTATAAAAAAACCGCACATCGTCCAAAGGACGACAAGCGGTTTTCTTAGCGTTTTTGGCTTTATGCTACGTTGACGTTAACTGCCCGCAGCTTGCTGCTGTTTTTGGGATCGGGTTCCGTGTCAAACGTTACTTTCTGGCCTTCGTTCAGTGTTTTGAATCCATCCACTTGAATTGCCGAAAAATGCACAAACACATCTTCTCCATCTGCATCGTTGGTGATAAATCCAAATCCTTTGTCCGCGTTAAACCATTTTACAGTACCATCGTTCATTGACGCTATCCTCCTTTTAGATATGCGTATTCCGCTTTGGAACGTTAAGAAAAAGAACCGATAATAATTGCATTCCTTACACTAGATACTACTAAGGGGCAGATGTCAGAATTCGGAATACTGTTAAAATGTATCATGAATTTTAAAATGTGTCAACAGGTTTCACCGAAATTTTCTGTTTTTCAGGTAAAATAGCATGAAAATAATCAAATATCCACAAAAAACCCCGGTTTAGAATGACCGGGCCAGAAAAACCACTTTTTTGGTTGACATGTAATATTATATAATATATAATATGTGTAAGCAAATAGTATCATGGCCAAACAGCCGGCCGACAGCGTTATTCTGTAGGCCCGACGGGCCTACATCCGGAGTGCCGGGCGGGGCAAAGCCCGCAGGGACGCCGCGCCGGATTTCCGAAGCGGCTGTGCGCGGCAGGATCGGCAGAAGGAAGGAGAGTGGGGTTCCATGGGATTTCAAGCGGGAGCGGCCTTGTTGGACGCCTGTGTGCTGTCCGCCTTGCAGCAGGGCGACACATACGGCTACATGCTTACACAGGTGCTGAAAGACATTCTGGGCACGTCGGAATCGACGATGTACCCGGTGCTGCGGCGTTTGCAGCGGGATGGCTGCCTGACGACGTATGACCGCCCTTGGCAGGGGCGCAACCGGCGGTATTACGCCATCACCGACAAGGGCGTCAGCCAGGCGGAGGTGTACCGGCGGGACTGGAAAGCATATCGGGACAATGTGGACAGATTGCTGTGTGGAGGGGATATCAATGGATAGAAAGGAATTCATGGCGCGGCTCGCGGACCGGCTTTCCCACGTCCCTGCGGATGAACGGGAGGACGCCGTCGCTTATTATGAAGAATATTTTGACGACGCGGGGCCGGAAAACGAAGAACGGGTCATCGGGGAACTGGGTTCTCCTGAAAAGATCGCAGCGCAGGTAAAGGCGGACGCCGCCGTGAAAGGCCTGCGCAGCGAAGCGCGGACGCCGGTGAAAAAAGGGGCGTCGGCCATATGGCTGGTCGTTTTGGGCGTGCTGGCGCTTCCGGTCGCCATGCCGCTCGCCGTGGCGGCGCTTGCCGTAATTTTCGCGCTCCTTGTGTCCGGCTTCGCGGTCGTGATAGCGGTGGCGGCAAGCGGGATCGGGATCGCGGTCGGCGGGGTCGTAGCCTTTGTCGCGGGCGTGTGCGTCCTCTTCGCCAGCGCCCCGACGGGGTTCTTCTATATGGGCGCGGGGCTGGCTGCGGCGGGCATCGCCCTGCTGCTGGGGCTGCTGGCGTTTCTGGCGGCGAAATGGCTGGTCATCGGGGTCGCCCGGCTTTTGAACCGGCTGCGCCAAAAAGCGCGGAACCAATATGAAAACAAGCGAAAAGGAGGCGGCGGGAATGCGTAAAACGGTGAAACGGATCTTGGCTGCGGCGGTTGTGCTGCTTGTCGCGGGGGCGGCGCTTGCCGCGGTCGGGTTCGTCATGGGAGGGATGAAGAGCGTGCAGCTGGGACCGGGCGGGTTTTACATCGCGGACGAGGCGAACCGGCTGGATGTTTCAAAGGATTTTCAAACATTTGACGCGCTGGACGTGGAGGTCAGCGCCTGTGAAATCGTCCTGAAGGAAGGGGACGGATATCATGTGGAGATCCGCAACATGGGCGCGCGGCCGCCCGTGGTTTCGCTGGAAGACGGCGTGCTGACGATCCGTGAAACGCCGGGTCTCTTCAGCTGGACGCTGCCGGGGAACGGTTCTTTTGGCTGGTGGATGGCTGACGCGCCGCATATAGAGATCGGCTATCCGGAGGGCGCGTCGCTGGGCGCCGTGAAACTTGCGGCTTCGGCGTCGGATATCCGCATAAAGAACCTTCGCGCGGACACGCTAAAGGTTTTTTGCGGCGCGGGCAGCCTGAAAGCGGAATCCATGGCAGTTTCGGGGCTGACGGTGGACATGAGCGCCGGAAACTGTGACCTGAGCGACGTAAGCGCCGGACGGGCGGAGCTGTCGCTGTCCATGGGCGATCTCCGCGCCAGGCGGTTCGTGTGCGACGCCTTGGAAGGACACATGGACGCGGGCAGCACGGACATAGAGGGGACGCTGCGGGGAAGCACGCGCATTTCCGCCAGCATGGGCGACGTGACGCTGAAAACCGGGCTGCCGGAGTCGGAGTACAGCTATGATCTGGACGTGTCCATGGGGAACGTGGCCGTCAACGGGAACCGCCTCTCGAATGGCGGCCGGCTGTCGGACTGGAACGCGGACGCGCCGAACCGGATCGAGGTGGACGCGAGCATGGGCAGCGTGTCGGTCGAGTTCGCGGAGTGAGCGAACGCTGTTATGAACCGCCGCTTGCGGGATGGGCGTAACCTATGTCGTTGCAAGGAGGTTACTGTTATGAATGTTATGAATCTTAGGTATGTTGATCGCCGCCGGTGGGCGGGCATAACCCGCCGGTCGGGTCGCTGACGCTTGTGCGGGCGCTACATTCGCTTGCGCTCATTCCGCTCGTATGCCCGCAATCCCGCCTCTGGGTGACGCCCGCCCCCCAGCTGGTTAGATTCGTTCCGTTTGGTGACGGAACCCGTCGTGATTGACTATTCAGAGGTGTGTCCGTCTGGGGGGCAGTCCCGCCGGGATGTCTCTTCGAAAGGCAAACCCGACATACCGGGCGGATAACGCCAACGCCGCTCCATGGGAACGCGAGGGGAGGCTCTGTCGCTAACGTCGGCCAAGAAGTACGTCGGAAATGGTCTCGCTCTATTTCCTGCCGCAGGCATGAAATAGCTAAGCGAACCTTTTGCGGGCAGCTTTGCTGTCGCAGATGCCTCTTCTCC
>JAITOE010000205.1 GCA_031290135.1 Eubacteriales Family XIII. Incertae Sedis bacterium | reverse complement strand
CCCATCTTGATTCCCCTTCGTCTGTTTTGATGCTTCCATTATATCACACACATTTGAAAAAACCAAGACTGTTTACGACTATCACCAAAAAGAATGGGTCAGCCTGCCGGGCAGCGAATACCCAGATGACGTCGAAGTCACGCTGAGCAGGACGCCCGCGGGCGCGCAAAATCCCGACTGGACCGAAACGCAGACAATCAGCGCCCCGGATTGGGAAACGACCTTCACCGGCCTTGATGCGTTTGATTCAAAGGGCCAGCCCTACGCCTACAGCGCCTCGGACAGCGTGAGCGGCTACGCCGAAGCCATCGGCGCCGAAACCGCCGGCGCACCCGGCGTGATCACGCTGCGCAACATACAAGACATCCCCGCCCCAAATTCGATCACGGGGAGCAAGCTCTGGATCGACAACAGCAACGCGTATGACAGCCGTCCGGACAGCATCCACGCCGCGCTGTACGCCGACGGTATCCTGCTGGACGAACAGGCGTTTACAGAAGACGCGGCGGTTCCCGGAAACGAAAACACGTGGGCAATCACCTTCGAAGGCTCCTTCCCGCTCTACAAGGAAGTGACGGACAGCGAGGGTGTGCGGACCGGCTATGAAGCGATTGCGTACAGCATCGCGGAAACGGACGGGAGCGGGAACATCATCGGCACGCTGGGCGCGAAAAACGGCGACAGCTACAAGGTCGCAGCCGATTCGGAAGCGCCCCTCACGGTCACCAATGAACTGGCGGGCACGCTGGATCTCACCGCCATCAAGGAATGGTCCGGTGATGACGGACATCCTGAAACCCGCCCGGATTCCGTCGAAATAGAGCTGCTGAAAGGCGATACGGCCGTCGGTTCGGCAACGCTTTACAACGGCAACGGATCGGTCACGTTCGAGGGGCTTGACAAGTACGAAAACGGCGTGAAGATCACCTACACGGTCAGGGACAACGCGCCGGGGTACGCTTACAGTTTCGACGCGGACACAAACACGCTGGCAAACACATATACGGGCTTAGACGTCACGGTCCATAAGCAATGGTTAGACGACGGCGCCGAAGACACCGTAAACGCCCGCGGGGCAATCGAAGTAAGCCTTATCGGCGGCGTTGACACATACACGGCGACCCTCAATAAAAACAACGGCTGGAGCCACACGTTCAGGAACCTGGACCGGACCATGACGGTGACAAACGAGCGGCGCGGGGATCCGGTGCTGGACGACGAGGGCAACCCGGTATTGGACGACGAAACCGGAGAGCCTTTGTATGAGACCCTATACGAAGATGATGACGTTCAGCTGACCTATACCGTAACGGAAGACAGCGCGCCCAAGGGCTATGAGATCGTCGTCGGCGCAGCGGGCGAGAAAGAAGATTACACGCTGGTCAACCGCAGGGCGGAGACTGCTGACGTCACGGTAACGAAAACATGGGTGGACGACGGAAAGACCGCCAGGCCGGACAGCGCGACGTTCACGCTGGAGAAATTAGAGAACGGCAAGTGGGTGTACGCAGACGAAAAAACCGTCCCGACGACGGATGGCACGGTTACATTCAAGGATGTCCCCAAGTTTGACGAAAACGGCATCCTGGTCAGCTATCGCGTGACGGAAACGCTCCCGGACGGGCCGCCGTATTCCGCCGACGCCCCCGCGAAAACCATCGATGAGCATTACGGCGCAGCTTTCACGAACACGCTCAGCCAAAACATCGAAACCAGCTTCACGTTCGCGAAGAGCTGGGTCGCCCCGGCAGGCGTCACGCCGCCGGACACGATTTCCGTCCAGCTTTACCGGGACGGCGAAGCCTACGGCGCCCCGACGGCGGCCACGCTCAACGAACACGGGCAATACACCTTCACCGGGCTTCCCAAGTACAGGGACGGCAGCTATGCCGCGCACGCCTACACGGTCAGGGAATTAGACGAAAACGGCGACGCCGTTGAGAACGGCGGGAGCATTGTCCTTGGCGGCAGCACCTACGCCGTCGCCTATAACAGGGACGGCAACGGGATCACAAACCGCATGCCCGTTACGGAAACGGCCCTGACGATCAATAAATACTGGCTGAACCCTGCCGGGACCGTGCACCCGGCGGCGGCGTTCACCGTTTACCGGCGCGTGAACGGGGCGGCGGGCGTGCCTTACGGAGATAAGGTCTACACCAACGGCGGCTCGGAGAGCGCGGATCTGACGGAACAGGTCACGGTCCCGAACCTCCCCCTCAGCAACGAGGACTTCAGCGAAACCTACGCCTACTACGCGGAGGAATCCCCGCTGGACGGCTATACGCCCGTACAGCAGCCGGGAAACACGGACGAAAACGCTTTCTTCAACCGGGTCAACCCCGCGGACGTGACCATTTCAGGCGAAAAAACCTGGATTGACGTGGAAGAAGACGAAGCGGGCGCGGTGCCGGCGGAAATCCTCATAGGGCTTTACAGCGCGGACGCGGCGACCGGGGCGCCCAAGCTCCTGGAAACGCAGGCAGCGAGCGAGCCGGACTGGTCGTACAGCTTTACGGTGGAAGGCGGAAGGTACGCCTCGGACGGGCAATATGTCCGATACTTCGTCCGCGAGCTCGCGGAGGATGAAGACGGTGCCCTGATGCCGCTGGCGAGCAGGGACAGGACGGCTTACGGCGGCCACAGTTTCGAAGCCGGCTATGATGAACCGTCCGTGAACGGGGACGGGAACACGGAAACCGGCGTCACCAACACGCTGCTGACGCGGTATTACTACAACGTGATCGTCTATTACCGCACCGTCACGGACAGTCCGGACGGAGAACCGGCGTACCTGTTTGGAAGCGGCGAATGGACGGCGGTGAGCAAGTACCTGCTTGAAAAGGGTGAAAAGGACGCCGCCGTGACGTTGGCGGACGTGGTCGGGGAAAGCGCAGTCGGCGTGACGCTGGCCGGCTGGGAGACCTGGAACGGAAACAGCGGCTACGCCCTCATCGACAGCATTCCGCAGGTCCGGCTGCTGAATCCCGGCAAAGACGCCGCGCCGGACATCCAATACTGGTATCAGCGCACCGTGACGACGGAGATCATCAAGGAAGAAATCGTTGAAGAGGATCCCGTCGTCGAGGAAGAAATACCGGACGAAAACACGCCGGGAGACCCGGCGCCCGCAGATAACGCGCCGCAGGACGGCGACGGCATATCGGCGGCAGGCGCCCATGACAGCACAGACACCATCCCGGAAGAGGCAGTCCCGATGGCGTCCGCGACGGATCCCGAAAATTCCCACGATCCGGAACTGATCATCTTGGACGACGGCGTACCGCTGGCGGATCTGCCGCAGACCGGCGCGACGGCGCCCGCAGCGGGGCCGGCGGGACCATCTTTCTCCATACTGCCCGATCCCCTGAAAGAGGAGGAGGACGAAGAATAGAACAGAACAGGACGATTCATTCCGCCGAAGGCGCTTCTCCCGAAGCGCCTTCGGCGCGTTTGCGCGCGTTGTGTACATTGTGCAAAAGAAAATTGCGCGGCGGGCGGATTCATTGTATAATGGAATGGATGCCGTGTGTCCCGCAATGACGGTTCTATATCCCTGAGATTCATAACAGTATAAGGAGAAAACACATGATATTGGTAAGCGGGGGCGCGGGGTACATCGGAAGCCACACCTGCGTGGAGTTGCTTGCGGCCGGCTACGACGTGCTGATCGCGGACAACCTTTCAAATTCAAGCCGCAAGGCAGTGGAGCGCATCGGCGAAATCGCAGGCAGGACGCCCGGCTTTGCCGAGGTGGAGCTTACGGACGGGGACGCCGTCCAGCGCCTTTTCTGGGAAAACCCCGACATCGAAGCCATCCTGCACTTCGCGGGGCTGAAAGCCGTCGGCGAAAGCGCCGCGAGGCCCTTGAAATATTACAACAACAACCTGGGCTGCACCCTTTCGCTGCTGCGGGCCATGCGGAAATACAACATGAAAAATATCGTTTTTTCCTCCTCCGCGACCGTATACGGCGACCCGGAAACGACGCCCATCCGGGAGGATTTCCCCCTGGGCTTCGCCACGAACCCCTACGGCTCCAGCAAGCAGATGATCGAACGGATTTTGCAGGACTGCGGCGTGGCGGACCCGGTATTCCGTGCCGTGATTCTCCGCTATTTCAATCCCATCGGGGCGCATGAAAGCGGGCTTATCGGGGAGGATCCCAGAGGCATCCCCAACAACCTCCTGCCCTATATCGCGCAAGTGGCCGTCGGGAAGCTGGATGAACTGAAAATCTTCGGAAACGATTACGAAACGCCGGATGGCACGGGCGTCCGGGACTACATCCATGTGACGGATCTGGCGAAAGGCCACGTCGCCGCGCTGAAAAAATTGGAAAAAAACAGGACGTCCGTCCCGAAGGACGGTTGCCTGGTCTACAATCTGGGGACGGGGAAAGGGTATAGCGTCCTGGAAATCGTGGAGGCGTTTTCAAAAGCGAGCGGAAAGACGATCCCCTATCGCATCGCGCCCCGCCGGGCCGGCGACATAGCCTGCTGCTACGCCGACCCGTCCAAAGCGAAACGCGAACTGGGCTGGCAGGCGGAACACGGCATTGAAAAAATGTGCGCGGACACGTGGAATTGGCAGAAAAACAATCCCAGGGGATATGAATAAGCGTGGCGGAATGGAGCAAATCCATGGATATTTACTTCGGCCGCGAGGACATAGACAAGGATGCCTTTCTCTTCGCGAAAATCGGAGAGCGTCTTGACGCCTTGAAAAAAAACGGACCGGCCAACGGCAGGGTTTTTCTCATCGTCCCGGACCAGTTCACGCTGGAGGCCGAGAGAAACGCGTTCCGTTACATGGACGGGTCGGGCTTCATGGAGTTTGAAGTCGTCAGCCTGTCCCGGCTCGGCCAAAGAATCCTGTCAGAAACCGGGGACGACCGGCGCATCCCCGTCGGAAAAAACGGGCGGCATATGCTCCTGTCGGCCATATTGAGGGAGGAAGCCCCTTTTTTGGAATCTTTTCCCGGCATTCACGCACACAGCTCCTTTATCGAGATGCTGAACAACCTGATCTCCGGTATGAAGCTGCACAACATATCGCCCGACGACGTGCAGGAGGTGCTGGAAAAGACGGAACAGCCTGTCTTGAAGCGAAAATTGCGCGACGTGCTCCGGGTCTACAGGCGTTACGAGGAACGGATCTGCGGGAAATACGTGGACAGCGAAGATCACCTGCGCGTCGTCGTGTCACGCGTGCCGCGTTCGGAAACGGTACGCGCAGGCGAATTTTGGATTCAGGGATTTGACTATCTGACCCCCGGCGACTTGGACGTCGTGCAGGCGCTGCTCGCGTGCGCGCGCGGTCTCAGCATCGTGTTGACGGCGGGCGTGGAGGCGGGTGGCGCAGGGGCGGGTGCGGCAGAGCGGGAGCGGGACCGGGATCTGTTCCGCCTGACAAACCGGCTGATCGGAAAGCTCCGCGCGCGCGCGGAGGCGGCGGGGAAAACCTGCCGGATTTTCAACCTCCGGGATTTCGCGCCCGGTCTGCCGGAACCCCGAAAATCACCCGCCGTCGCGCATATGGAAAAGGAGCTTTTCAGCTACCCGTTCCGGCGCTGGGGAAAAGGCGCCGCGCCCGGCCTGACCCTGCTCAGAGCCGCCAATTATTACGCGGAGGCGGAAAGCGCGGCGGCGGAGATCACGCGCCTCGTCCGCGATGAACACTACCGCTACCGGGACATCCTCGTCATCTGCAACGACATGGAAGCGCGGGCGTCCGTCATCCGGCGCGTCTTCGCGGAGTACGAGCTTCCGGTCTTCATGGACCGGCGAAAAAACCTGCTGCACAATCCGGCGCTGGAATACATCGCCGCGCTGATGGACGTTGTTTTGAACAACTGGCGGACGGAGGATCTGCTTCGCCTGATGAAGACCGGCATGTCGCCCGTAAGCCCGGCGCAGTGGGAACTGCTGGACGAATACGCCGCGCAGCACCGCGTCCGGGGAAAATCCCAGTGGACGAAAGACTTCGACCGGGTAAGCCCTTATGATCGTTTTGAGACGGCGGCAGAGCTTGCGGTGCAGGGCGGGGAAGACGGCGCAGGGCAGGACGGAGCGGCGGAGCGGCTTCTCGCGGTGAATGAAGCCCGGAGCCTCATTGCCGGACATGTGACAAAGTTCGCCGAAAAGATCGCTTCGGACCGCGGCGTTACGGGCAAGACGCGGGCGTTCTATCTGTTTTTGCGGGACGAAGCGCGGCTGCCGGAAAAATTGGAAACGGACGTCGCGGCGCTCCGGGAGCAGGGATGCCACCTCTACGCGGACGAGCTTTCCCAGGTCTGGACGCAGATCATCAGCGTTTTTGACCAGATGGCGGCGATCCTGGAGGATGAACGCATATCCCGTGCGGATTACGGCAATTTGCTGTCCGCCGGCCTTGAAAGCATTGACATCGGCCTGATTCCCACCAGTTCGGACCAAATCCTCATCGGTTCCATGCAGCGCACGCGGGCCGGCCGCGTAAAAGCCCTTTTCGTACTCGGCGCCAACGATGGCGTTTTACCGGCCGCAGGCCGCCGCGCCGGACTGCTCACGGAGGACGACCTGCGCCATATCGCTGAATCAGGCAAAGAGATTACAAAACTGGAAGCCTTGCAGTCAGAAGAGGAACAGCTGGCGATGTACCGGAATCTGTCAAGGCCGTCCGAATCGGTCTGGCTCAGCTATTCCGTCTCCGATCCGGACGGGAAAGAGCTGCGCCCTTCGCTGGTCTTTGAAAAATTGCGCAAAATATTCCCCGGAAATTTTCTGAAAGAAGATATACGAAAAGACGGCAGGGCGTTGGATCTGATTGCCGCGAAGGGCGGCGCGCTCGCGCATCTGGGTTCCGCCTTGCGGGACATGAAGGACGGGGATCCGGAGGGGGCGGACTGGCGGCAGGCGCTGGAATGGTTCCGGGAGCATGATTCGGCGTCGGCGCGCATGCTTGAACGCGGATGGCGCTTCTCAAACAGGCGGGAGCGGATCGCGCGCGCGTATGTGGAACGCCTTTACGGCACGGACCGGGCGCGTGGCGCAGGTGCGGCGGACGCGGAGAGCGCGGTGGCTGCGGCGGGCCCGGAACAAGGCCGTCCGGAACAAGGCCGCCTGGACGCGCCGGTTTCCGTCTGTTTAAGCCCCTCCGCCCTGGAACGCTATGCCCGCTGCCCTTTTTCCCACTTCGTCACCTACGGCCTGCAGGCAAAAGAATGGCGCGTAGTCGAAGCGGGGGCGCGGGAACGCGGCGATCTCTTCCATCGGATCCTGATGGATTTTTCCGAATCGCTGACGGAAAAAAACATCCGGGTGCAGGATCCGGCGTCCAAATGGATGCGGCTGACCCGGACGGATTGTGAAAAAATAGTCGATCAGCTGTTTGCGTCCCTGTTGGACGCGCCTGCGGAAAAAGACGCCGCGTTCGCGAAAATCTTCCGCCGGGGCAAGGCGGAGGAATATCGGGCGGCGCGTATGCGCGTGACCGCTCGGACGGCGGCATGGATGATGGCGGAGCAGGTGCAGGCAGGCTTGATTGAGGCGATGTTTTTTGAGGAGCGTTTCGGGCAGAGCCGCAGGATTCCCCCGCTCGTGCAGGAAGCCGGCGACGGGATGCGGATCCGGATCGAAGGCCAGATTGACAGGATGGACATCCTGCGCGGCGGGCGCGTGAAAATCGTCGATTACAAATCCGGCGCGGAGAAGTTTGATCTCCAGGACGTGCGGGCGGGCAGGAGCCTGCAGCTGATGCTTTACCTCCGCGCGGCGGTCGGGTCGCTTTTCGCGGCCGGCGGGAAGCCGCTGAAACCTGCGGGCGCTTTTTACTTTAAAATCGCCGAGCCCCGCTTTGACTGCGGCGCGTGGAAAGCGGACGCGGGTACGTCGCCTGCGGAAGAAAAAGAACGCGCGCTGCGCAAGAGTTTTCGTCTGGACGGCGTTGTTTTGGACGACCAGGACGTGCTGCGGGCCATCGCCGGGCTGCAGTTTGACGGACCGCAATACAGTCCCCGCAGATCGTCTTTCATTCTTCCCGTGCAGGCCAAGGAGGACGCAAACGGCGAGACCCTGCTTGCCGGCCGGTCACAGCGTCTGTTAGGCGAAGCGGCCTTCTCGGAACTGCAGGCGGCCGTGGACCGGAAGACTGCGGAATTCTGCGAAAACCTGGCGGGCGGCGTCATCGACGCAAAGCCGGAAACAGCCGGGGGAACCGATGCCTGCGCCTACTGCGCCTATATGGGCATCTGCGGCTATGACAGCCTGTTTGGTGCCTAATCTTGCCGGGCGGATGTTACTCCGTCGCTGCGCTCGCAATGACGGAGAGAGTACGCCCGCCCCCCGGCTGGGTAAGATTCGTTCCGTTTGGTGACGGAACATCCATTGTAAATCGCGCATTTTTGTGATACAATAGCCTCATGCCATCATTATATGAGGAGGAATTTTTATGCCGGAATCAACCCATCCGGAAGCGGACGCCGCTGCGGAAGCTTCCACGAACTTCATCCATCTGATCATAGACCGGGATATCGCGGAGGACAAATATCAGGGGAAGCCGGTCCAGACCCGTTTTCCGCCGGAGCCCAACGGATATTTGCATATCGGCCACGCAAAAGCCATCTGCCTGAACTTCAGCACGGCGGAAAAATACGGAGGCGCCTGCAACCTGCGCTTCGACGACACAAACCCCGTGAAAGAGGATACGGAATATGTCGATTCCATTGAAGAGGACGTGCGCTGGCTGGGCTTCAAATGGACCGGGCTCTATTTCGCCTCTGATTACTTTGACACGATGTACGAATGTGCGCTAAAGCTCATCCGGAACGGGAAAGCCTTCGTGGACGACCTTTCCGCCGACGAGATACGGGCTTACAGGGGGACGCTGACGGAACCGGGCAGGGAAAGCCCGCACAGAACCCGCGGCGCGGAAGAAAACCTGCGCCTTTTTGAGGAAATGCGCGCCAGCCGTTACGCGGACGGCGAAAAGGTGCTCCGGGCAAAAATCGACATGGCGTCCCCCAACATCAACCTGCGGGATCCCGTCCTTTACCGCATCGCCCGCGCGGAACACCACAATACCGGCAATCAATGGTGCATCTACCCGATGTACGACTACGCCCACCCCATCGAAGATGCCATCGAGGGCATCACACACTCCATATGCACCCTGGAATTCGAAGACCACCGCCCCCTGTACGACTGGGTGCTGGAAGCGACGGAATGGCCGCTCCCGCCCCGGCAGATTGAATTTGCGCGCCTGAACCTGACCGACACCGTCATGAGCAAACGCTACCTGAAGGCGCTTGTGGAAAACGGCGGCGTGGAGGGCTGGGACGACCCCCGGATGCCCACCATTGCGGGAATCCGGCGAAGGGGCTACACGCCGGAAGCGATCCGGGACTTCTGCGAGCGCATCGGCGTTTCTAAATCCAACAGCACCGTGGACATCGCGCTTCTGGAACACTGCGCGCGGGAGGATCTGAAGCCCAAGGTCGAAAGCCGCAACGTCGTCGTGGATCCGGTCAAGGTCGTGATTACCAATTACCCAGCGGGCGGCGGCGAAGAGGTGCGCGTCGAAAACAACAAGGACGATCCCGCCATGGGAACGCGGGCGCTGCCTTTTTCGGGCGAGCTTTACATAGACGGGGCGGATTTCATGGAAGTGCCGGAAAAGAAATATTTCAGGCTTTTCCCCGGAAACGAGGTGCGTTTCAAAGGCGCCTATTTTGTCAAGTGCAACGAAGTATGCAAGGACGAAGCCGGCGCGGTCACGGAGCTGCGCTGCACGTATGACCCGGAAACCAAAAGCGGCGGCGGCCCTGAGCCGCGCAAGGTGAAGGGCACGATCCACTGGGTGGACGCGAAAACGGCGGTGAAGATACAGATCCGGTACTACGGGCATCTTATGCTCGAAGGTGAAAACGGCGAACCGGCGCTGAACCCGGATTCGCTCATAGAAAAAGAGGGCTGGGCGGAACCCGCGCTGGCGGGGGCAAAGCCCGGAGAACGCTTCCAGTTCTTCCGGCACGGCTATTACATCGCAGATGAAACGTTGACGAACGAAAGCTCGAAGGTGTTTAATGAGATCGTCGGGCTCAAGAGCTCGTGGAAGTAGGTTACGCTTGAACAAGGTCGCTGCGGGACGGGCGTAACCCTCCGGTCGGGTCGCTGTCGCTTGTGCGGGCGCTACATTCGCTTCGCTCACTCCGCTTGTATGCCCGCAAGCCCGCCTCCGGGTTACGCCCGTCCCGCAGCTGCGCGTTCGCACATAATTACCGTATAGGAGACGAATGAACATGGATTACTATGACGCTTCGCTGAAACTGCACGAAGAAAACCGGGGCAAGATGGAAATCGTGTCACGGGTGCCGCTGAACAGCAGGGACGACCTGTCCACGGCCTACACGCCGGGGGTGGCGCAGCCCTGCCTTGCCATCCGGGACAATCCGAAAAATGTATACAAGTATACGCCGAAAGGGCGCATGGTGGCGGTGGTCAGCGACGGTTCGGCCGTGCTGGGCCTCGGCAACATCGGCGGGATGGCGTCCATCCCCGTAATGGAAGGGAAATCGATCCTGTTTAAATCCTTCGGCGGCGTGGACGCGGTGCCGATCTGCCTTGACACGCAGGACACGGAGGAGATCATCCACATCGTAAAGAACATAGCCCCGGTTTTCGGCGGAATAAACTTGGAGGACATTTCGGCGCCGCGCTGTTTCGAGATTGAACGGCGCCTGCAGGAACTGCTGGACATTCCCGTCTTCCACGACGACCAGCACGGCACGGCGGTGGTGGTTTCCGCCGCCGCGATCAACGCGTTCAAGCTGCTCGGCAAACCGCTTTCGGAGGTGAAGGCGGTGATCAACGGCGCGGGCGCGGCCGGCACGGCGATCACGAAAATGCTGCTGGCGCTGGGACTTCGGGACATCGTCGTCTGTGACAGGCAGGGCGCCATCAGCGCGGACAGGCTCTCGGCGCTTTCGCGGGACAAGATCGAATTGCTGGAGCTGACGAACAAAAGCGGCGTCCGGGGCGGCCTGGCGGAAGCTGCGGCCGGCCGGGATCTGTTCATCGGCGTGTCGAGCCCCCGGCTCCTGACGGAAGAGATGGTCCGGGGCATGAATGAAAACCCCGTGATCTTCGCCATGGCAAACCCGGAACCGGAGATCATGCCGGATCTGGCAAAGGCGGCGGGCGCCGCCGTGGTGGGGACCGGGCGTTCGGATTTTCCGAACCAGATCAACAACGTGCTGGTATTTCCGGGGATCTTCAAGGGCGCACTGGCGGCGCGGGCGGGAGCCATAACGGAAAAAATGAAGATTGCCGCCGCCTACGCGCTGGCGGACGTGGTAAAACCGGACGAGCTGCGGGCGGAATACATCATTCCCGGCGCTTTCCACGAAGACGTGGCGGACGCCGTAGCGGATGCCGTGGCGCAGGCATGGAAGGATGCGAAGGAGTAAAATAAGGACGCGAAGGAGTAAATTTGTGCCGCCAGAGCGCGGCGGAATGAGGCAAAGATGAACTACAGGACAGAAAAAGACACCATGGGCGAGATTCAGGTAGAAGACGACAAACTGTGGGGTGCGCAGACGCAGCGCAGCCTGGAAAATTTCAAAATCGGCTGGGAAAAAATGCCGCTTTCCATCATTCGCGCCTTTGCCGTTCTCAAAAAGGCGGCGGCGTTCGCGAACAGCGAGCTTGGCGCGCTCCCGCCTGCAAGCGCTGAAGCCATCGGGAAGGCCTGCGACGCGATCCTCGCGGGCGGGCTCTACGACCAGTTCCCCTTAGCGGTCTGGCAGACCGGCAGCGGCACGCAGTCCAACATGAACGTCAACGAAGTCATCGCGCATATGACGAAGCTTCACCCCAACGACGACGTGAACAAAGGGCAGAGTTCCAACGACACCTTTCCGACCGCCATGCACATCGCGGCGGTCACGGAAACAGAGGAATTTTTGTTTCCGGCGCTGACGGAGCTGGAAAAGACCTTCGCCGATCTGGCGGAACGCTACGCGGACATCATAAAAATCGGGCGGACGCACCTGCAGGACGCCACCCCACTGACGCTGGGGCAGGAAATCAGCGCCTGGCATGCCATGCTTTCCGAAACGAAGCAGATGATACGCGGCGCGCTCAACCCCGTGCGGCGCCTGGCGCTGGGCGGGACCGCCGTGGGGACGGGGCTGAACGCGCATCCGGATTTTGGGCGGGTTGCCGCCGAAAAGATCAGTCTTTTGACGGGCCATATGTTCATCACGGCGGAAAACAAGT
>JAITOE010000129.1 GCA_031290135.1 Eubacteriales Family XIII. Incertae Sedis bacterium | reverse complement strand
ATGTCTCTCCGGAAATGTTTCTGCTTGTCAGGCGTATGTGGATGCCGCCGTTTTCTTGGAATTGATAATTTTGTTATCCGGGTTCATGCGGCTGTTGAAAGTGGCTGTGAATAGTAACTCTTATCTGCCCATTCTTTTGCGGTGGAAAACTCGGTTTTATTAATGGCGGCCCATTCTTCCGCAGTAAAAGCGTCTGTTTTGAAGCTGTCCTCGGCGCAGTTTTTGCCGACATGCGGATGAATGACAGGATCGGATGTATCAATGCCGTTAAGGTAGGATCCGACCGTGCTGTCCGGCCAGTAGCCGGAGTAAGCTCCGGCGGCATCATTTTCAAATCCTGCCTGTAGGCGGGAATATTGAATATTCGCTGGCAACCTCGTCAAAAGGCGCAAAAAAGAATTTTTTCAGAGATGAGAAGCATCTTAGAGCATAACACATGGTTAATTCACCGCCGCTGGACATGTAAAAGTGAACGGCCTGTCCTTGCTTGAAATGGGCTACGAAGCAAAGGAATGAGATGCCTCATGTTTCTTTTTCCGTTTCCGTTTCTGTTTTTTGTTTCGCCGTGTCAACTACCATTATACACACATTCGTCCTTATCTCAACCCGCAAAATCGGCATTTCATTGATTTTTTCGGGAGCCGAAATGCGGTTTTGGTTATCGCATTTAGTGCATTACTGCGCTATTTGTTATTTTATGATTGATTATAATGCAAAATTAAAGTATAATAATCCTATCGTTAAAAAAATCGCTGTTGTTAAAAATAGCAATACACGGTATAATAGCCACATAGCATGATCGCCACAGGGCGGCTATTATACAAATTGACGGCAAACTCCTGTCCGCTGCCGGGGAGTTTTCATATAAGGAGGATCTGCCATGCTGCCAAAGGAATTCAACACGCTGGATGATAAATATTCTGAAATCACGCCGGAGATAGAGGCGCTGGCCGGGCTTTGCCTGGAAAACAGCACCATAGACGCGTCGCTCTACACGAAATATCAGGTGAACCGGGGCCTTCGCGACCTGAACGGCAACGGCGTCCTGACGGGCCTCACCGAAATATCGGAGGTCATGGCTTTCGACGCTTCGTCGGGGGAAAAGGTCCCCACCGAGGGAAAGCTGTTTTTCCGCGGGGTCAACGTGGAGGAATTGGTGCGCGGCTCCATCGACGAAAAACGTTTCGCGTTTGAGGAAAGCGCCTATCTTCTCATCTTCGGACGGCTCCCGGACAAGGGGCAGCTGGACAGCTTTACGCAGCTTCTGGAAAAATACAGAAGCTTGCCCACGAGCTTCGTGCGGGACATCATCATGAAAGCGCCCAGCTCCGACATGATGAACACCCTGTCAAGGAGCGTCCTGACCCTGCACGCCTACGACACGAAGGCCAACGACACGAGCGTCCCCAACGTGCTTCGCCAGTCGCTGCTGCTGACGGCGGTTTTCCCGCTGCTCGCGGTGTACGGCTACCAGTCCTACCGCCACTATTTCGCCGGGGATGATTTTTTCATCCATACGCCCAAGGCAGACCTGTCCACCGCCGAAAACATCCTGCAGATGCTGCGCAAGGACGGGCGTTACAGCGAGCTGGAGGCCCGCATCCTCGACATCGCCCTCGTGCTGCACGCCGAGCACGGCGGCGGAAACAATTCCACTTTCACCACCCACGTGGTGTCTTCGTCCGGAACGGACACCTACTCCTCCGTGGCGGCGTCCCTGTGTTCGCTGAAGGGCCCAAAGCACGGCGGCGCCAACATCAAGGTCGTGCAGATGTTTGACGACATCAAAAGGACGGTGAAGGACTGGGGGGACGACGCGGCCGTCGAGGCTTACCTGCGCGCGCTGCTCCATGGGAAAGCCTTTGACGGGGCCGGGCTCATCTACGGCATGGGCCACGCCGTCTATTCGCTCTCCGATCCCCGCGCGAACATATTCAAACGTTTTGTGGAAACGCTTTCCAAGGAAAAGGACCGTTTTGACGAATACCTGCTTTACAACAAGGTTCAGCAGCTGGCCGAGAAGGTCATTGCGGAGGAACGCCGGATTTACAAGGGCGTGAGCGCCAACATCGATTTTTACAGCGGTTTTGTCTACAGCATGCTGGACCTGCCGCTGGAGCTGTACACGCCCATCTTCGCCATCGCGCGGATTGCGGGCTGGAGCGCCCACCGCATCGAGGAGCTGATCAACTCAGGCAAGATCATCCGGCCTTCCTACAAGAACGTCCTGGAGCGGAGGCCGTATACGCCCCTGGCGGAGCGGTAGGATCCAAGCCGGCGGGCTTCCTAAAACACGAACTTCTCCAGGGCATGCGCCACGCCGTCCTCTTCATTGGATTTCGTAATGAAATCCGCGGCCGCCCGTGCGCCGTCGCTGGCGTTTTCAACGGCGACCCCCACCCCCGCGAAAGCGATCATGGACACGTCGTTGTCGTTGTCGCCGGCGCTCAGGACCTGCTCCGCCGGGATCCCCAGCCTTTCGCAAAGCAGCCCAAGCGCCTCGCCCTTGCCCACGCCCGGCGCCCCGACCTCCACGTTGAAGCGCAGGGACGTGGTCACTTCAATCAGCGGGTTTTCACGCAGCGACGCCCAAGTGCTGCGCCGCCTTGCCTCATCGGCGAAAATCAGGTTGATGATCTCGATCCGGCCGCGCCGCTCCGCCGTGAATTTGGCGATGTCCGCCACCGGGGTCCGGCTCCGCCTGTAATAGGCGATGAAATCATCCGGCACCCCGAAGCGCGGCATGTCCGCAAAAAAATCCGCGCCGGTATAAGGGCGGGCCTCCCAGAACACCTCTTTCATCAGGGTCGGATCCTCCAGCAGGTCCTGGAGGCTGTCTATCGCTTCCGGCGCCAGCAGTGTTTCATGCAGCGTTTCCCCCGTCCGGATATCCGAAATGCAGGCGCCGTTGGAGCTGATCAGGTAGCGCAGCCCTTTCAATGCCAGCAGTTCTTCCGGCACGGCGGTCTTTGCCCGCCCCGTGGACGGCACCACCTCCACGCCCATGTCCAATGCGCGGCGCAGCGCGCGTTCATTTCCGGCGGACAGCCTGCCCTCGTTGTTCAGCAGCGTCCGGTCCAGGTCCAGCGCGACGAGTTTCACGGTCGGTTTGTCCATGTAATAAGTCCCTCTCCTGGGGTTACTGTTCAGCTGCGGGGCGGGGGTACTCCCTCCGTCATTGCGAGCAAAGCGAAGCAATCCAGAGCGGCATGTGGATTGCTTCGTCGCTTCGCTCCTCGCAACGACAAAAGGTAGGTGCTCAGCAGTAGCTCTCACAAAATCATAGATTTTGGAGAGCCTTGCATGGCACCTACCAACGATTTCTTTCAGAAATCGGGTTAGGTGCGCAGCAGTAGCTCTCACAAAATCATAGATTTTGGAGAGCCTTGCATGGCACCTACCAACGATTTCTTTCAGAAATCGGGTTAGGTGCGCAGGAGGAATTTCGGGTTTTGCGAATCATTGCAGGGTCATGCAGAGGCAAGCGCCTTTTCACGCCGGGCGGACACGGCATCCGCCCGACGCCGGACAAGGTAAAGGGCGCCATCTTCAATATGATCGGCGCCAGCCAGGAGGACGCCGTGGCGCTGGATCTTTTTTCGGGGACGGGCAGCATGGGGCTGGAGGCGCTGAGCCGAGGCGCGCGCCGTTGTTATTTTTGTGACAATTCCGCCGAGAGCCTCGCGCTGATACGGAAAAACGCGGCGCATTGCAATATGGAAGCGCGCGCGAAGATCCTGAGCGGGGATTACATGCGGACGCTGGACGCAATCCCGGAAAAAATGGACGTCATTTTCATCGACCCTCCGTACGGCAGCGATTATTATGCAAACTGCCTGGAACGAGTCGCTGCCGCCGGGCTCTTACAGGCGGACG
>JAITOE010000081.1 GCA_031290135.1 Eubacteriales Family XIII. Incertae Sedis bacterium | reverse complement strand
TTAGGGGCGGCCGGCAAAGGTCTTGGCTTTCGGAACCGCGCCTTTTAGGCGCTGGCAGCAATAGGCCCTTATAGGGCCAAGGCAAACCACCCCTTGAAGGGGTGGTAGGTGATTAAAATGAAAAATTTAGCTTGCATTTTTAAAAAAACCGTAATATACTGGATATTGTAAGGGGGAGGTTCCATTTATGGCCGCCATTCCCAGACCCGGCAAGCCGGGCGAAAATTCAATATGTTAGCAACTGACATCCGAACGCGATGGTTCCTGATTCCGGGAGCCGGGCGTCTGGGCTGCGATGCCCACGGGGCGGGAAACCGCCTTTGCAGGAGACGAAGACATGCCGCGCGGCATGTCGAACCTGTATACAAGGAAACGTCGGCTGGTCTGCGAACAAATGTAATTCAGGCTGTCGCGTCCTTGTAAATTCCGAACCGGAAACAGGGATGCGGCGGCCTTTTCAGTTATCGGAGCAATAAACGTGAAACAGAAAGGAGGGAACGAAGAGATGAATGACAAAAGAACGCAAACGCCCGGCCACGCAGGTTCTGCGGCGTCTCGCAGGCGTGCTGCCCGCGATGAGATACCGTAGACGTTAAGCAGGAATTGCCAGGGATCTGCCCGGCCACAAGTGCGGCTGAGAACCACATTTTAATAAAGGAGCAAAAATTATGACACGTTCCATCAAGAACAGAAGCCTTTCCGTTGCGCTGGTGCTGGCGCTTATCGTTGCCATGTTTGCGGGGCTGACGGTCAGCGCGAACGCAGCCGGTACGCCGGGCGCATACACAGTTACGTTCGCAGGGTCAAACGTGACTGTTCAGGTCGGCGGGGCCACCGTGGCATCTGCGGCAACAGGCGCAGACGGAACCTTGGCATTTGCGACAACTCCGGATGCAAATTACGGCGTTGCCGCGTTCACCGTCACACCGGCAACGTCAAATGCGGTTATCAGCGTGAACTCGGCGAACAACTTCACAATCAGCAATGTTGAGTCAAACGTCACGCTCACAATCACGACAACCACGGGCAATTGGACGGATTCCGGCAATTACAGCACCGCGTGGTACAGTAAATCTGCAAGTTCGTTCACGCTGAATACCGCAAGCGATTTAGCAGGTTTGGCTGCGATTGTTAACGGAACAGCGACGGGCATAGATCAGGACGACTTCACAGGCAAGACGGTCGTGCTGGCTAACGGCGTGGATCTTGCGGCCCACTTCTGGGTTCCTATCGGCGGCGCCGCTCCGGAAGTCAGCAATATACCGACAGGCAGCTACTTTGCCGGCACATTCAGCGGAGCCGCAGATGCCAAGACGGCCGTATCTGTAGTAAGCAATATGTACGTGACTACCCCTGCGGCGGGCATTGACGCAACGAATATGTCAGGCTGGGGCTTGTTCGGGGCGGCGAAAGGAAACGTCGCCAATGTAGACGTTAACGGCTCGATTGTACTGAACCGCGGTTTGGGCTACACGGGGGAGGTTCATTATGCGGGCGGCGTTGTCGGATACTCGGCAGCAAACGTTTATAATTGCCAGACAAATGTGAACATTTCGGTCGAAAACGGCGCGAACCTCGGCACCGTGGTAGGCGGGCTGGAGTATTCTAAGGCGCAGTCTACGGCGGCCGCGCCGATTGTAATCGAATACTGCTTAGGCACGGGCGATGTTGTAGGCGCATACGAAGTCGCAGGGCTGGTTGGCGGCGTGTACTGCCAGAATGACGGCGAAGCCAGGGCCGGATACAGCGCGTACCTCGGCGGCACAATCGCGACGACCAACACCAACGCACGGTCATACTCAGGCGGACTGGCAGGCGTGCTCAAGGGCTGGGTGGGATATACATACGCCACGAATGTCACCCTTTACACGCCCGGAGGCCACTATCTTGCCGGACTGATAGGCCACGCGGAGGGCCGGAGCCCGATAGCGTCAATCTTCAACTCCTACGCGAACGTCATCAATTACAGCGGCGTACCCATTCCGGACGGGGATTATACGCGCCCTTTCGTATCCACCGTTGACAATAGTAACATTCTGCCGATCAATGACTGTACTTGGACGGCAATCTCGCCGTACACACAACCTAACACGAGCGGCTGGGGCGCATGGAGCGGAACTTCACAGCTTGAAAGTCCAAGCTACCTCAACGACGAAACTACTGTTGACATAATCGGAGACGATGTCTTTGAAGTTGGACCCAATGGTTACCCGATTTTCATATGGCAGAGCGGACCGCGTTCAGGCGTGTACGTTGACCCTGACGCGCCGGTTGTTGATCCCATCCCCGGCGGAACGCCGGTATACCCCGCGGATAATGACGACCATTCTCAGATATTCGTTGACGGCACCGCGTCCGTAAACGGCGACGGCAGCTATGCAAACCCGTACAACAACATCGCGGACGCGCTTAAAGACCTGACTGCGGCAAGGAACATTATCTACATCAAAGGCACGGTGACGCTGTCGTCCGGCACTGCCAACATCACGTCCACCCTGGGAACGGCGCAAATCAAGCGCAGCAGCCAGTTCACGGGCTTCCTGTTCAAAGTGACGGGCGCGGGCGCGATTGCCAACGTCTACGACATCGTTGTTGACGGCAACAAGACGACATTCACGACGGCGCCCTATTCGATCGCGAGCGGTTCACTGTTTGCGGTAGGCGACAGCGGTACGCTGAACATCAACGCCGGCGCGGTGCTTCAAAACAACTATGCGGGACAGGCCGGGGCGATTACAGTGGACGCAAACGGCACCCTCAACATGAACGGCGGCGAGCTTGTCACGAATCAGGCAGTCAGCAGCGCCGGAGCCGTTATGGTTCACCAGCGCGGCACGTTCAACCTGTACGGCGGCGAAATCTCAGGAAATACCGCCGGCGGCAACGGGAACGGCATCTACCTCGTCATCAGCGGGGGTTTGGTAATTTCCCCGAGCGGCGCGGTTACGTTCGGTGCGAACGATACGATTTACTTGCCAAACACAGATGGAACTGTTGGGGGACAAGTAAGCTTTATCATCGGAGCGGATTTGGACAGCAATGTTCCGCTTGCTTTCCAGACACCTTTGCAGAATGCAATTGTTGCAACAACGCCCAGTTCAACAGTCGCTGACGCGAGTTATGAGTATTTGATATCAGGGTCTATTGAGTTCGATTACGACAACAATAACAATATCTACATTTTAAATCTTACGAAATAAGTCTAAGCGGTTGGAGACGGGCGGATTCATTTTTGCCCGTCTCCATAAAAGATAAATTTTACACAATGAGTGATATTGAAAACTCGGCGTGAAAATTGGGAAACTGTGTAAACCAGATAGGTAAAATGCAATAAAGCGCGATAAACCATTACTATTTTTAAAAGCCAAGCGTTTTGGTGAAATGTAACATAATTGTTAATTAATGTTGAAAGTTCTGGAGGCAACTCAACCAATCCGCCGCGTTGCATTGGTTGCGGCACAACGGATTCGGAGTTTTCGATAGAACTCCATAATCTGAAGGAGTAATTCATTATGACTATGATCAGATATAGGGCGGAAAAAATCTATGGACGCATTTGTGCGTCTATACTTGTTTTTGTTGTAATAATTAGTTTAACTGCATTTCAAGCCCCGGAAGCGATCGCACATGAGGTCGGTGACGTTGAAACATTCAATGTTACTGTTCCAACAGTGACCACCAGCAATTCACTATTATATGTTCTGTGCGACCCTGATGCACTGGAATATGTTCCTGGTTCGCTCAGGGGGATAGGGGATGCTCAGGGTTTAGCTACCGAAGCTACACTCAAATTTACTTACCCGAGCACAGACCCGATGACAGCAGATAATGGCGAAGGGTTTGTTGGAGAAACAGGATATTACTTTAACAATATCAAGGGCATTCGGAATATGGGTGGCGAAATTTTGCAGTTTCAACTTAAGGTAAAATCGGGTGTCAGTTCGGGTATACATCAAGTCAGAGTGGTTTTAGTTAATCATACAGGAGCCACTGTTTCGCCCACATCAATAACAGTAGGTTCCGGCGGCGATAACGACCTCGCTGCCTACGCAATCACGCCAACCACGACAGACACGGGCGTGACGGAGGGCAGCGAATTCGGCGTGGCGTTAACGCTTACTGCGGACCCGGCGGACGCGGCGATCGGTTCGGCGTATGCGGAACTGACATACACGGGCGCAAGCCACGGAACGCTTCCGGCGGACGTCAGCGAAAATGGAACGGGCAAATTGAAAATCTCCTACGGTCCCGCCGGAGGCGCCGCCGGCGTGGTTCCCGGCCCTGACGGCCTGGAGCTTGCGGCAATCCCGTTCACTGCGGGCGCCGAGGGTACGGCAACGTTCACCGTGACAGAGGGCGTGGCAATAACCTACGTGGTGGAACCCGGCACGGGCGGCAAGGAAATCCCGGCGGGCGGCGGCACGCTGTCGGTAACGATAGGCGCGGCGGCCCCTGACTACACGGACGGCGCCTACGTGAACCTCCCGGACACGCACAAGCTGATAAAGTATCAAATCAGCGCGTCCGACGCGGCATTCGTATGGACGTATGGCGCGGACGGCGCGGCGATGCACTACTACACGGACGGCGCGGACCACTATGTGACGTACATCGTGGAGTCCGGGGCGGCGACGTATGAAACGGCGACCAAGACCGCAACGCCGCGTGTCGAATCGAGGGACGTGAGCGGCGACGGCAACGTGCGCATTTCCGACGCGCAGATCGTGTACGACATCATCAACAACCACCTGAACTACGGGGCAATAAGCGGACTTGACATAGCAGTGCGTCTGGCGGCGGACGTGAACAACGACGGAGTTGTTGACGCGGCGGACGTGACGGCAATCAAAAACGCGGTCCACGGCATCAGCTAAACCGGTAAGTCAGCGAAATCCAAATTAAAAATACGGAGGCGAAAATGAAAAAAATAAAGACGCAAAACATAAAGCGTCTGTTCGCGTTCTTGCTGACGGCGGCATTGCTGGTTTCGTTGTTCCCTACGTCCGCGCTGGCGGAATCGCCGCAGGCGGCGCTTTCGCGCTCCGCCGAGCTTGTGGAGGCAGGGCAAACGGTAGACATCTCGCTCGGCGTGACAGGAACAGCGGATTACGCATCGATTCAGGCGACGGTGACATATGACGCGTCAATGTTCACCTACAGCGGCGCCGCGCCGGCCACGGGCGCGGAAATCGACGTGGTTCCCGCAGACGCGGGCGGAACCCTGCTCGTGACGCGCTTCGGAGCGGCGCTTGTTTCAGGCGAAGCGGCGGCTGTGACGCTGACGTTCACGGCAAAGGACGGAGCGAGCGGCGACGGCCTGTTCGGGGCGTCGGAGGTCTATGTTTCAGCCGCCGGCGCGAGCGTAAGCCCAAGCGGAAACGTTGACACCGCCGTCGGTCCGGCCGCAAGCGTCAGCGTGACCGTCAGGGAGCCGGGCACTGAACCGTCCGCCGGCGACGAATGGAAATCTGCGGATTTGGCGATCTACACGGCGGATGACTTGTTCGATTTCGCGGCGTCCGTCAATGCCGGCAACACCTACGCCGGCAAGGTCGTGCGGCTTGCCCGCGACATTGACCTGGGCGGCAGGCTGTGGACGGCAATCGGTTATAATAATACGACAAATGGGATTACGAGGTATCCGTTCTCAGGCACATTCGACGGCGACGGGTTCACGGTCAGCGGGCTTTACTTAACCGATGCGAGCAAAGGCAGCGGAAGCTGGGTCGGCTTCTTCGGGTATGTCAGCGGCGCCACGGTCAAGAACCTGACCGTAACGGGCAGCATGACCCTCGTGACCAACGCCGGCGGCTCGGTTGTGGGATACGCGGAAAACAGCCAGATCCTGAGCTGCGTGAGCAACGTTGACATCACCTCGGCGCCCGCCGTCGGCGGGATCGTGTACAATAATTATCTCGGCGTCATCCGCGGCTGCGTGAACAACGGCAACATCACGCTGACTTCGGGCGGAACAGTCGGCGGCATCGCGGCGAGTACCGCGCCTGAGATTTACGACAGCGTAAACCACGGCAACATTACGTCAACTTCAACGTATACGAGCGCGCTCGGCTTTGCGGCCGGCATACTCGGCCAAAATAACAGCTACTCGATAATAAACGGATGCTACAACGACGGCAATATAAGCACTTATTCGCTGTATGCCGCCGGCATTGTCGGAAACCCGGGCAACGGCAACTCAATCACGACGCCCACCCGGATCGAAAACTGCTACAACCTGGGCAACATTGAGAACAAATCCACTGTGTCAGGAAGCACCAGCACCTACGCGGCGGGAATCGCCGGGATTACGGACAGAACCGCCATTGTGCAGTACAACTACTCGACAGGGGCGATAACGGCGACGGCGGCCACGGGCGTCAAAGAGCCGATCGTGGCGTACCTCGGCACAATGCCCTCGGCAGATATAAGATACAACGGCGAGGAGTATTGCAAATCCGGTGACTTCACGCCGGACGGCAAGCTCAAATGGCAGTCGGCGAACCCTGCATACACGGTGAGCTTCACGGGCGGCGAAGCGACGGTCAGCGGCGTGACCGCGGAGGACTTCGTGCTGGCCCGCGGACATTATGGATACACGGCAAGCGTCAACGGGGCGGCCGGCGAATTCTGGGTAACACGCGGCGGCAAGACAATCGCGCTCTCGGCCGACGTGACATTCGCGAACCTCACGGAGCAGGGCGCGGAGGTCACGGTGACACGCGGCAGCGACGTCCAGACAGCGGTCTCACAGGGTCTGTACAGCGCATTGCCGAACGGCGAATACAGCTACTCGGTGACGGTCGGCGGCGACGAGAAATCGAACGGCACGTTCCTTGTGGCGGGCATGGGCCGCACAATCGCGGTGGAAGCGCTCGATGAGCGGGTAGCCGTGATGTTCGACGTTCTGGACGCAAACGGCATCGAGGTTCCTAACGCGCAAGTCACGGTGCGCCGCCCGGATAACAGCGAAGTGCCGCCTGAATCGGGACTGACCTTTATGCTGTACAGCGGCGCCGGATACACGTATTCGGTGACGGCGCAGTATTTCGGCGGCGTGTCGAACGTGCCGTTTACGGCGGGAGACACGGATTCCGTCGTGGACGTGGAACTGACGCGGCTGACGGCCGCGGTTTCGCTGCGGCTCGTAAACGAAACGGAAAACGCCATCGGAAAACAGACGGTTTCGTTCCGCAAGTCAGGGTCCGCGGATGAACTCCCAAGGACGGTGCCGCCCGCCAGCAAAAGCTACTGGGAGGTGGTTTACGGCGTCGAGCAGGGCATACCCTATGATTACACGGTGACGCAGACCGGCTACGAGACATACGAGCGGACCGGCGTGATCTTCGGCAACGCGTCGAACATCATAACGGTGACGCAGGTCGCCGGAGAGGACGGCGAAGCCCCCGAAAGCCTTGACCCGGACACGGGGTGGTACACGGCGGGCGAACCGTACATAATCCGCACGCCGCAAGAACTTGCGGGCCTGGCGAAGCTCGTGAACGAGGGTACGGATTTCGCGGGCAAAACGGTGACCCTGGGGGCGAACATCAACCTCGGCGAGCTTGAATGGATACCCATCGGCACCAACGCGAAGCCATTCGAGGGTACCTTCGACGGCGCGTCCCATAAGATAACGGGGCTGTCCGTAACGGGCAATAAGAACTTCGTCGCGCTGTTCGGCTGCGCGGCGGGAACGCTGAAAGATTTTGAGGTATACGGCGAAGTCAGCGGTGGGAGCTCGGTCGCGGGCGTCGCGGCGCAGGTCATGGGCAGCATAACGGGCGTGACAAACTATGTGAACATCGTCGCGAGCGGAGATTTCGTCGGCGGCATAGCGGCCGACGCCATAGGCGGCTTCCTGATCGAGGACTGCCACAACAAAGGCGCCCTCAGCCACACCGACACGAACAAGAGCACGGGCCGTGTCGGCGGCATACTCGGACGCGCGGACAACGGGTTCTGGGATAAGGGCGCGGCCGACGGCAAGCTTACAATCAAAACGAACGGCAGAATCGCAAATTGTTCGAACACCGGCAATATCCACGCGTACCAGTACGTCGGAGGCATCATCGGCGGACAGTTCGGCGACGTCGACGTGCAGTATTGCTACAACAGCGGAAACCTGACCGGCGTGAGCTTCGGCAAGGTCTACCTCGGCGGCATCGCGGGGAAGAGCGCAGGAGGCACCATAGACAGCTGCTACAACCGGGGCACGATCTATAACGAACACTGGAGCACGGGACACGTCCGCGCAATCGGCGGCATCGCGGGCTGCGAAGAGGGCCGCGAGGACGGCACGACGGCGATAACGAACGTCTACAACACGGGCGAAATCAGTTTCCGCTACGACAATATAATGGGGATTTACGAGCTTGGCAACATCTCGGGCGGCAACTGGTCCACGGCGGACAACAAAATGCGCTACGAGAACGCGTTTTATCTGCCGGATTTGATCGAGGCGCAGGATCCGTCCTTCCCCAAGTACGCAAGCTGGAGCACAAACTTCACCAGCAATCCGCTGGCCTACGACACAATCTACACGACAAAGGTGACAGTCGGGCAGCTCAGGGGCGAAGAACCGCTCGCAGACGGAAAAACCGTTCTTGAAAAGCTCGGCACGGGCTTTGCCGAAGACGTGAACGGCGTCAACAGCGGTTACCCCATTTTGAAATGGCAGGCGGGCGACACCGGCCCGGTTGAAACGGAGTTCGACGTGGCCGGCCCTGAAATATTCGGCGGCGCAGCGGACAGTTCGGCGGCGGCAAGCGTAAGCAAAGCCGTAAAAGACACCGAAGTGACAATTACGGTCGTCCCGGGAGACGGCAAGCAGGTTTACAAGATAGAAGTGACCGACGCGGCGGGAACGGGCGTCGGGGTGACAAAGGTTTCAGCGACAGAGTACAAATTCACAATGCCGGGGCGGCGCGTTGACGTCGCGGTGACGCTTGAAAACGTGGCGACGTCAACGGTTACGCGGACAATAACGCTTCCGGCGGGCCTCGACCCGATATGGGCGGTGACAGCGGAATCGACCGGTTCGGCGGACGGCCGTTATTTAGTGGGCAGCACGGTGTTCGTGACGGTCAGCAAAAACGCGGGGGCGGCGTCGGCGGCGCTTGACGGCATAATTGTAAGCCCGGCCGTCGCGGTAACGGAGTTCGGCGAAGGGAACGGCAAGTACGCTTTCACGATGCCGGACAATGATTTGACAATCGAGATCATAGCAAGGTACTCCCTCATCGAGGTGCGGGAACAAATCGGCGCGGACGGCGAACCGGTCGCGAAGCGCAGCTACACACGGGAGCAAATGACGGCAAAAGCGACTGAAAACGTATATTACAGCGGCTGGTACAGCGAAGTAATCCCGCTGCTCGGACGCGCGGACCTCGCGGTGCCGCTGACGACGTTGCTTGCGGACGCCGGAATCACGTTTGAAGCGGGCGACGTGCTCAAGGTGGTGGCAATGGACGGATTCTCGTTCGACTACCCATACGAGGAGCTTATAGGGGTCACGCACTATTACTACCCGAACATTTTCAACGACAAATCGACGGAAGGCAAGGTGCAGTTCGACCCGATTCTCGTGGTCAAGGGCAACGTGGTGAACAAGAGCGAGGGCATTGACCTTGCTGACGCGACCGGCGACCAGCTGAACGCGTACAGGTTCATCTTCGGGCAGACGGAAACGGATTTCGCAAATCAAATCGCATACGGCAACCGGCAGCCGAAGCACGTCGTGTCGATAACGGTCGTGAAGCCGCTCGGCAGCGGCGGCACGGGCGCACCCGGCTCCGGCGACATCGACGGCGACGGGACCGTAACCATAACCGACGCCTTGTTCACGGCCCGCGCGATCCTCGGCCTGGGGAACCTGACAGCCGCCCAGATTCTGGCGGCGGACGTGGACAACGACGGCCACATAACCATGGCGGACGTGATTTTCACCGCCAGAAAGGCGGCGGGGCTGTAAGGACAGGTGCCGTGCGCGAACTCTCCGGCTTTAGCCGGCTAAGAGTTCACCGCCGAAGCAACCCAGTGTAGAAACAGGCGCTGGATTGCTTCGCTCCGCTCGCAACGACAGACATTCCGTCATTGCGAGGCGCGCAAGCGACGCGCACCTAACCCCATTGGCGTAGCCGATGGTCGGTAGGTGCCGTGCGCGAACTCTCCGGCTTTAGCCGGCTAAGAGTTCACCGCCGAAGCAACCCAGCGCAACTGGATTGCTTCGCTCCGCTCGCAACGACAGGGGATATGCAGAACGCCCGCCAGCCCTGGCGGGCGTTCTTGTTCCGTGAGCGTCAAAATTACGGATAAGTTGTAATATCCCTGCGGGCATGATACAAAAAATCCAATTCTTTCGCCAAAATTCGCCAAAATGAAAAATTCTGCTTGCATTTTTAAAAAAACCGTCATATACTGGATATTGGGGGGGGGGCATCCATTTATGGACGCCACTGCCAGACCCGGCAAGCCGGGCGAAAATTCAATAGGGTAGCAACTGACATCCGAACGCGACGGTTTCCGATTCCGGAAGCCGGACATCTGGGCTGCGATGCGGAGGGGCATGCCCCCGCAACGACAGGGGGTATGCAGAACGCTCGCCAAGCCTGGCGGGCGTTCTTGTTCCGTGAGCGTCAAAATTACGGATAAGTTGTAATATCCCTGCGGGCATGATACAATAACCGCAGAGGGCGCGGTTAAAGTATGGACTTAAATGCCCTCCGGCCCTGCCGGAGATGGCGGTATCATAAATGGCAAGCATTTATGATCAATATAAGGGATGCCTGACGAAAGGATGCCGCCATGAACAGAAAAATCGAATTCGCCGGACTGCCTCTCATGCTGGAACTGAAATCCGTCAAAAGCGCAGGGCCTTTTTTCCACAGAGACGCGCTTGAACTGCTGTTCATCGTGGAGGGCGAAGCGGAGGTCTGGCAGCGGATGTACGGGAGCGCGCGGCTCCGGACGGGCGACTTTGCCATCATTGACGCCGGCATGACGCACAGCGTGAAATGCGACGCCCCCTGCCGTGTCATTTCCCTGTATTTAGATCTGAATTATTTTGAAGAAGCGTTCCCGTATATCCACGGCATAAGCTTCATGTTCCGGACGGCCGAAGAAACCGGGACGGGGCGTTTTTTCAGCGACGTGATCCGGGATTACATGATTCGCCTGCTCATTGTCCGCCACCATGACATGCCGTTCTGGGAAAAGATTTTCACCGAAGTGGCAGAGATCATGATCACGCTGCTCTGTCTGCATTTCGAAAACACAAGCTTCCTCAAAAGCCCGCTCAAAGACTTAAAAAAAACGGAGTCGGAGCGGATTCTTGCCATTATTGAATTCATTTCGAAGAATTACGCGCGCAGGGACATCACCATAAAAGACATCGCGGACGCGATAAACCTTTCGCCCAGCCGCGCCGCCCATTTCTGGAAAGAGGTCATCAATATATCCCTGCAGCAGAGCGTCTCCATGAACCGCCTGCATGAATCGGCGCGCATGCTGGTGGAGGGCGACATGCCCATCGTCGAGATCGCGGAACGCTGCGGCTACTCGGACGAAAAATACATGTACGGCGGGTTTAAAAAACAATTCGGCATGACGCCGAACGAATACCGCCAGCAGAACTATTTTGAATATTCCGGCGCGGGGAATTTCGAGTTTTTCGTGATAGAAGACGAATATGCCATCGTAAAAAAATACAGCGACGCCTATTTCACGCAGTTGGACAACTTCGATTTCCTGCCGGGCGGCGCGGAAAAAAGAAAGACGGAAGAAAATCTATTCAGGCTGTACGGATATATCCTGAAAGAAAGGGAATGCGAGGCGCTGCGGCTGATCCGCAAACAGGAATGCTGCCTTTTTTCGATGGAGCCGGCCAAAGGCCTGCAACGGCGCGGGGTGCGCTACACGATCAACTGGGAATATGTGTACGGGCTCGTCTTCTGGTTTAACGAAATGGATCTCAAAATACAGATCCGGCTCCAATATGCGCTCATGGCGCAGGAAGAATGGGAGGAGCTGATCCGGGAGCTGTGGTCGGAGATCCTGCGCGAATGGGGCGGCGGCATGAAGGAAAGGGTGGAGTGGATCCTGTTTGCGGACGATCTGAACGACTGCCCGGACGCGTGGGCGTTTGCCGAAGGTCTGCGGCGGCTTGGCGGCGAATTCCGGACCACGTTCGTTCTGTAGGCAAATAGTAACTCATAAATAAACCCGATTCAGGATTAATTATTGACATTTTGGTCATATTAATATTCATTTTTGACTATTTTGTCAATTGTGATTACAAAATTTTTCATATATTATAGCCATAGGCGCTTGGAGACATTCCACGCCGGTCTCGCGAAGACATAGATGTGGCAGAATTTTCAAAGGGGGGAGAGACTGCGGTCAGGTGGCGTGGTGCGGCCGTAGGGTAGCCGGGAAAGATTAACGCACGGCATTAAAAAGAGGACGGGCTTTAATCGATCCCGTGGCCGCAGTCATCCTGCCACACTAAATTGCGAAAGCAAAACAGAACAGCCGCCATTTTCGGCGGTTTTTTGTTTGGGATTACCGGGTCAGCAGGGCCACGCTCACGGGGATCGTGATGAGGCAGAGAAGGGTGCTGAAACTCACCAAGCGCGTGGCGTATTCGCCTTCCACGCCGTAATACTGGGCACTGATGGAGGTCTGCATGTGGCAGGGCATGGACGAGGCCAGCATGAGGACGCGGAACGGCAGCCCGGCGACGCCGGCGACGCGGAGCAGCAGGAACATGAGCAGCGGGCTGAGGACGAACTTCCCCGCCATGATCACGGCTTCGTCTAATTTCGGGCGGGTGAAGCCTTTGGCAAAGCCGGAAAGGTTGGAGCCGATCACTAACAGGGACAGGGGCACGCAAATGGATGCCAGATAGGAAAGCGCCGTGTGGAGGGGGGCGGGGAGGACGATCTGCAACTCGACGATGGCGGCGCCCAGAATCACGCCGACTAAGCCCGGATTGATGATTTTCTTCAGGGAAAACCCGCTTTCGTGCAGCTTGGACGCGCGCGCGATTTCGTAGTTGCCGACGCTCCAGAAACCCGCCAGGGTGATGATGTAGTAGGTGAACAGGAAAGGAAGGCCCTCCTGCCCGAACACGATCTGGTTGACGGGGAGGCCGATGAATATGGTGTTGGAGAACGTGAACGTGACCTCAAATACGGTCCGGCGGCCGCCTGTGAGGCGCAGCAGCCGGGAAAGGCCCTTGCCGGCCGCGTAGAGCAGCGCCACGTGGGCGGCGTCGAGCAGGATCAGAAACAGGCTGTCCCGGAGAAGCTCCGGCGTCAGCCTGTCGGAAAGCGCGGTGACGGCTAAACAGGGCGCCGCGATCTTCACGACGATGACGGAGAGGACGGCATTTGTGTTCGCCGGCCAGATTTTTTTGACCGTGAACGAAAAACCTACCGCGAAGATTAAAAAAATAACGATTACGCTCATGATGCCGCTGATCATTTCAAGCTCCGATTTCGATGGCTGGATTATGGCCCGACTTGTACCAGTATACCACAGATGAAAAAGATAGGGAAGAAAATCATGGAATTTCCCGGAAGCTATTGACGGTGCCTTGCGGGGCATGGTAAAATAACCGTATACATATGCAGGCAGATGGAGGAGGACATGAATTTCGCGGCGGACAAAATAAAAGGACGCTTTTCGCAAAGGGCTTTGCGAACGGGCCGCACATCCTTTTTCAGGGACGACGTGTTTTGTGTTTTCGGAAATCTTGTTTTTTGAACGGCTGAATCTCCTTTCGGGGGGATTTTTTTTATGTGAGAGCTACTGCTGAAAGGAGGAACGATGTTAAAGGGGAGAAGCCTGCTGGAGCCTTTGGATTTCAGCGTGGAGGAAATGGAAACGCTTTTTTCGGCGGCGGACAGGATCATAGACGCGCCGGACGGCTACGCGGACGTGTGCCGGGGGAAGATCCTCGCCACCTTGTTTTACGAACCGAGCACCCGCACCCGTTTCAGCTTTGAGGCCGCGATGCTCCGTCTGGGCGGGCAGGTGATCGGGTTTTCGGAACCGGGATCCAGCTCCGTCGCCAAAGGGGAGAGCATCGCCGACACCATGCGGACGGTGGCGTGCTACGCCGACCTGGCGGTCATACGCCACCCGAAGGAGGGGGCGCCCCGCGTGGCGGCCCTCAGCACGGGCATGCCGGTCATCAACGCGGGCGACGGCGGACACCAGCACCCGACGCAGACCTTGACGGATCTGCTGACCATCAGAAGGGAAAGGGGCCGCTTTGAAAACCTGACCATCGGGCTTTGCGGGGATTTGAAATTCGGGCGCACCGTCCATTCGCTCATCAAGGCGCTGTCCCGATACGGCGGCATCCGTTTCGTCCTGATTTCCCCGGAGGAACTCATGATTCCGGATTATGTGCGGAAAGAGGTGCTGCAAAAAGGGGCGGCGGCCTTTGACGAGGTGCGGAAGCTGCAGGATGTCATGCCGGAGCTGGACGCCCTGTACATGACCCGCGTGCAGAAAGAGCGTTTTTTCAACGAAGAGGATTACATCCGGCTGAAAGACAGCTATATTTTGGACGCGGAGAAGATGCGGCTTGCGCGCCCCGACATGATGGTGCTCCACCCGCTCCCCAGGGTGAACGAGATCGCCGTCGAGGTGGACGCGGACCCGCGCGCGGTTTATTTCAAACAGGCGAAAAACGGCATGTATGTCAGGATGGCGCTGATCATGGCGCTGCTGGGGCTTGAACGGACGGCTGAAGGGCTGTAAGTTCGCCCGGAAAATTTGAACATGGGAGGCGGAACGATGGTTGTAATTGACAGCATTGCCAACGGGATCGTGATCGACCACATCAGGGCCGGTTACGGCATGAAGGTGCTCGAATACCTGAACATCGACACGGACAGCAACACGGTGGCGCTCATCATGAACGCGGTGAGCGAAAAACACGGCAGGAAAGACGTCGTCAAACTGGAAAACGTCACGGATCTAGATCTGACGGCCCTCGGCCTCGTGGACCACAACGCGACCGTGAACGTCATAGAGGATCACATCATCGTCCGGAAGATCAAGCTGAGCCTGCCGGAAAAGGTGACGAACGTGTTCCGGTGCAAAAACCCGCGCTGCGTCACCTCGGCGGAGAGCGGCATCCCGCATATTTTCCACCTCGCGGACGCGGAGGCGGAGGAATACCGCTGCGAATACTGCGACGAAATTGTGAAAGCGGAGGATCTGTGAGCCGCGCGGGTTCGGGCGCGGTGGCGGACAGCTTTGCGGGCGGACGGGCTTCAGGCGCGGAGACGGGCGGCTTGGAGGGCGGACGGGCTTCAGAAACGGGGGCAGGCGGGCCGGCGGGCCGGATT
The DNA here is from genome assembly GCA_031290135.1 of Eubacteriales Family XIII. Incertae Sedis bacterium. Lineage (GTDB taxonomy): Bacteria > Bacillota > Clostridia > Peptostreptococcales > Anaerovoracaceae > JAITOE01. The sequence continues at coordinate 12,202 of JAITOE010000081.1, read as the reverse complement.
TTGATCCGGGGCGGGCGCATCGTTGACCCCAGGTCCGGACGGGACGAAACAGGGGATCTGTACATGGAGGGCGGACGCATTTGCGGGGCAAGGAGAACCGCGGAGGCCGTTGCCGAAGCCGCAGGGGCTGCCATCGCCGCGCCGTCCGCGCCTGCGTCCATGGATATGGGCGCGGACACGGGCAGGATGCTTGTGGTGGAAGCGGCGGGCTGCATCGTCGTGCCCGGCCTGATAGACCTGCACGTCCACTTCCGGGAGCCGGGCGCCTGCCATAAAGAAGACATTGATTCGGGGAGCCGCGCGGCGGCGGCGGGGGGCTATACGACCGTATGCTGCATGCCCAACACCCGGCCCGCCATTGACGGCAGGGAAACGCTTACATATGTGGATGAAAAAGGGAAATTGGCGGGCAAGGTCAACCTTTTAGCGGCGGGGGCCATGACGGCCGGGCAGGCGGGAAAAACCCTCGCGGACATCGCGGGGATGGCGGCGGCGGAAACGCGCTGCACGGAATTGGCCGGGCGGGGGATCTGCGGCGTGTCGGAAGACGGCAGGACGCTGATGGACCCGATCCTGATGCGGCGGGTGGCGGAAACGGCAAAGGCGCTGGGCTTGCCTGTTTTGGACCATACGGAAAACCATGGCCGGACGGGCGGCGCGGTGAACGAGGGCGCGGTGTCAGAACGGCTGGGGCTTCCCGGCATTCCCGCCGGGGCGGAGGCTGACATTGTGCGGCGCGACATTGCGCTGGCGCGGGAAGCGGGGTGCAGGATGCACCTTCAGCATATCAGCGCGGCGGAAAGCGTGGAGGCCCTGCGGGAGGCGAAAGCGGCCGGCGTCAGGATCAGCGCCGAGACGGCGCCCCATTACCTCGCGCTGACGGAAGAAGCCGTGCTGACAGCGGGCAGCGACGCGAAGATGAACCCGCCGCTGCGGACGGAGGCGGACCGGCAGGCGGTGATCCGGGCGCTTTGCGACGGGACGATAGACGTGATCGCGACGGACCACGCGCCCCACGCGGCGGAAGAGAAAGCCCGGCCGCTGCGGGATGCGCCCTTTGGCGTCGCCGGGCTGGAAACGGCGTTCGCGGTCAGTTACACCGTGCTGGTGCGCGGCGGGCATATGCGCCTGCCGGAGCTGATCCGGCGCATGAGCGCGCTGCCGGCGGACCTGATGGACATAAGCAGGGGCGGACTGGCGCCGGGCGACGTGGCGGACGTGGCGGTGTTCGACGTCGAAACCCCGCACCGCGTCGACAGGGAACGCTTTATTTCGAAAGGGAAAAACACGCCGTTCCAAGGGATGCAGGTTTACGGGGAGACGCGCTGCACAATCCTCGGCGGGAAAATTACGTGGAATGCCCCGCCCATGGCATAAAAACGCCAATCGCCGCCACGAGTCTTACTCCCAAACACCAATGCCATAAAGAGGAATGTTTTTCATCCAGCTTTCCTCACGATAATCCTTCATTGAAGTTCTCATGGCAAACTTAGGATTGAATTTATCATAATAAATCCGCAAACTTTTACCTTGCAAGTTTTCCCCTGCTTTTGCTTCTAACGGCAGAATGTCAACTCCGAGCTTGAACACAAAATCAACTTCGGCGGTGCGTTCGCTGCTCCAATAAAATGGGGTTATCCCTCGTGCCGTAAGTTCTTGGCAAACGTAATTTTCTGTCAAAGAACCTTTGAATTCCGTGAATACCAAATCGCCTTCCAGAAGAGTCAGCGCATCCAATTCCGAAGCTGCTCCTAACAACCCAACATCAAGCATATAAATTTTGAAAGCGTCATCAGCATAGGATTTAAGCGGAATCGCAGGCTTTGTAATGCGAGGCACCCGGTAAATCAAACCCGCATCTACGAGCCATTGAATCGCGTCCGCATATTCATTTGCGCGGCTGCCTTTTTTTATGACGCCGGGCGAAAAACAATTCCTTTCCCGTGCAAGCAGGCGAGGGACATTCGCCCAAACACTGCGGATTTTTGCAATTAACCTATTTGGGACATGCTTCGAAAAATCCTTTTCATATTCTGCCAAAATATCGTTTTGCGTCTTACGAACAGCGTCATAATCCCTGTCTTCGCTATAAATCGAAACACATTCAGGCATTCCGCCGACAAAGTAATATTTGCGCAGGTAATCGGCAAATTTTGTCTTGAAAGCCGCAGCCATTTCCCAGTCGTTTTTATGGAGCAATTCGGCAAGGCCTATTTCGCCGATGCCCTCCAAAAATTCGCAAAAATTAAGAGGATATAGATTGCAAAAATCCACCTTGCCTACCGGAAATGAAATGCCTTCGTGAACGGCAACGCCGAGCAACGAGCCTCCTGCGACTATGTGATATTCGTGAGCGTTCTCGTAGAAGTATTTTAGCGAGGTGAGCGCCAGCCCGGCTTCTTGCACCTCATCAAAGATAATCAGCGTTTTTTCGGGTGTTATTTTTTCGTGAGTTTCCACTTGCAAACCCTCAATTAAGCGCGGAATGTCAAAATCGCCCTCAAATAGCTTTTGCATACGCCTATTGTTGCGGAAATCCACATAGGCAACATTTTCATAAAATTGCTTGCCGAATTCAGTCATAAGCCACGTTTTACCCACTTGCCTTGCCCCTTGAAGTATGAGCGGCTTTCTGTGTTTTGAGTTTTTCCACTGAATCAGCAGTTCCATTGCATATCGTTTCATTTAATTCACCTCATATCCATAGTATCATATAAGACAAAAAGTGCAAGCACTTTTTGAGCAATATATACAAAATATACAAGGAGTTTACGTTACGTTACGACAAATTATAAAGCCAAGGCATATGAGGGGGCTTGATTTTGTATTTATCAGATGTTACTATAGAAAAAAGCCGTCAAAGAAAACCTGATGCCGCCTGAACTCACCGTCAAGCAGAGATCGTCCGTCATTTGAAATTCAGAACCTTGTGGAGGTAGATATGATCGATCGTTTACTGGACAAGATAGACCAATCGGCCGCGCCCATTGTCGTGGGGCTGGATCCGGTTTACGGCATGATTCCGGAACGGATCCGGCGCGCATGCACGGAAACCCACGGAAACACGCTCCGGGCGGCGGCTGCCATGCTCACGGCGTTTAACCGGGAGATCATCGACAGCGTGTGCGACCTGGTTCCGGCGGTGAAGCCGCAGAACGCCATGTATGAACAGTTCGGGCCGGAGGGCGTGCGCGCCTACGCGGAAACGGCGGCCTACGCGGCGGAAAAAGGGCTGATCGTGATCGGCGACGTGAAGCGCGGCGACATCGCGAGCACGGCGGCGGCCTACGCGGCGCACATCGGGGGCGTGGAACTCGCGGGGGAGCGCTTTGACCCCTGGAGGGAGGACGCGGTGACGCTGAATCCCTATATGGGAAGCGACGGGATCACGCCGTTTTTGGACTGCTGCAGGGCGCATGACAAGGGGGTGTTCATCCTTGTGCGGACCAGCAACCCAAGCAGCAGCGAATTGCAGGAGATGCGCCTTGCGGAGTCGGGCCTGGCGCTGTATGAACATGTGGCGGACCTGGTTTCAGGCTGGGGCGCGGATCTGATGGGGCGCCGGGGGTACAGCCGGGTCGGAGCCGTGGTGGGCGCGACCTGCGCGGAGCAGGGGCGCGCGCTGCGGAAACGCATGCCACACAGCTTTTTCCTCGTGCCCGGCTACGGGGCGCAGGGTGCGTCGGGACAGGATCTCAAGGGTTTCTTCGACAAGGACGGCAGGGGCTGCATCGTCAATTCTTCCAGAGGGATTATCGCGGCATGGCAGAAGGACGCGCGCTTCGGCGAAGCGGATCTGGGGGCGGCGGCGCGCGAGGCGGTGCTGGCCATGCGGGCGGATTTACGGGAGGTTTTGGGCGGATGAGCGCGGGAACACGGGGATGGACGGCGGAAAAACGTCTTGTTTTCGCGAAAATTCTTTCCAACGCGGAAATTGCGCGGACGATATACAGGATGGAATTTGAAATTATGGACGAAGATGGAAATTCATATCCGGCGCCGGCACCGGGCCAGTTTATAAACGTCTACCTTACAGGCGGCCGCATGCTCCTGCCCAGGCCCTTCAGCGTCTGCGACAGCGCGGCGGGGCGCCTGACCTTGGTATACGGCGCGGTGGGGGCGGGAACGCGCGCTTTGGCGGGCTTCGCGCCGGGAGAGCGGATCCGGGTGGGTCCGCCGGCGGGGAACGGCTTCGACGTGGCCGCCGCCGGGACTGCCGCCGGGCGGGGACGGATCGTCCTTGTCGGCGGGGGCGTCGGCGCCGCGCCTTTGCTGCTGCTGGCGCGGCGCATCCGGGAAACCTTGGACGGAGGGGACGCGGAAATTTCCGGCGGCATGACGTTCGGCGGCGCGGCCTCCGCCACCGGTGTTGTTTCCGGCGTCAACGCGACCTACGCCCCTCCCGCGCGGTCTCCGGCGCTCCACGCCGTGCTCGGTTACAGAAGCGAGCCTTTTTTGGTTTCCGCGTTTGAAAAATATTGCGACCAAACGGACGTCGCGACGGACGACGGCGCTTCGGGTTTTCACGGCACGGCGGTGGATCTGCTGAAAGAACAGACGCTTACGGGCGGCGAATTCTTCTTTGCCTGCGGCCCCCGCGTCATGCTGCGGGCGCTGGCCCGTTTCGCCGGGGGGCAGGGGATTCCGCTTCAAGTTTCCTTGGAAGAACGGATGGGCTGCGGCTACGGTGCCTGTCTGGGCTGCGCCTGCAAGGTGGCGTCCCCTGCGGAGATACAGCACCGCAAGGTTTGCAAGGACGGCCCGGTCTTCAACGGAAGCGAGGTGGTCTGGGATGTGTAAACCGGATTTGCGCGTCCGTCTCTGCGGTCTCGAATGGAAAAACCCGGTCGCCACGGCTTCGGGCACGTTTTCCGCGCGGGACAGCGGGAAATATTACGATTTTTCACGGCTGGGAGCCATAACGGCCAAAGGGCTGTCCGCCGTGCCGTGGCAGGGAAACCCTGCGCCGCGCGTCGCGGAGACCTGGGGCGGGATGTTGAACGCCATCGGGCTTGAAAACCCCGGCGCGGACCGCTTCATCGCCGAGGAGCTGCCCTTTGTGCGGGACTGTATCGGAAACGCGGGTACCCGCGTCATTGTCAACGTGGCCGGACACAGCGTCGAAGAATACTGCATGGCGGCGGAAAAGTTGGACGCGGCGGACGTAGACATGCTGGAACTGAACATATCCTGCCCGAACATCCGCGAGGGGGGGATCGGGTTCGGCACGGATCCGCGCATGGCGGCGGCGGTCACGTCTGCGGTGCGCAAGCGCGTGAAGAAACCCCTGATCGTGAAATTGACGCCCAACGTGACGGATATCACGGAGATCGCGAGGGCGGCGGAGGCGGCGGGGGCGGACGCCCTTTCGCTGATTAACACGCTGACGGGCATGCGCATCGACGTGAAGCGGCGCGCGCCTGTTTTGGCGAACGGATCCGGGGGACTTTCGGGGCCGGCGGTCAAACCGGTGGCGGTGCTGATGGTCTGGCGGGTCGCCCGCGCCGTGGGGATTCCGATTATCGGCATGGGCGGGATCATGTGCGGGGAGGACGCCGCCGAATTTCTGATGGCGGGCGCTTCGGCCGTGGCCGTGGGGACGGCCGCCCTGGCGAACCCTGCGGCGCCGGCGGAGATCCTGGAGGAACTCACGGCGTTCATGGCGGAGAACGGATTTGCGGACGTGGAGGCGCTGCGGAACGCATTGCGCTGACGCATGGGGAAGGAGCGATATGCAATATAAAGACGATTTCATCCGGTTCATGGTGCGTTCCGGCGTGTTGCTTTTCGGTGATTTTACGACGAAGAGCGGGCGGAAGACGCCCTATTTCATCAATACGGGGAATTATCGCACCGGCGCGCAGATCGCGGAGCTGGGCGGGTATTACGCCGCCTGCATCCGGGAAAACATGGAAAACGGCGGCATCGCGAAAGGGGAGCTGACGCTGTTCGGCCCCGCTTATAAGGGGATTCCGCTGGCGGTGTCCGCCGCAATCGCGCTTTCGCAAGGAGGGACGCCCGTCCAATACTGCTTTAACAGAAAAGAGGCCAAAGACCACGGCGAGGGCGGCGAAATGATAGGATGCCGCCTGAAAGACGGGGACCAGGTGCTGATCACGGAGGATGTGGTCACTGCCGGAACCGCCGTCCGGGAGTGCCTGCCGCTTCTGAAAAAGGCCGCCGCCGTGCTTGTGGAGGGACTCATCATCTCCGTGGACCGCATGGAGCGCGGCGCGGGGGACAGGACGGCCATTCAGGAGCTTCTGGAGGATTACGGGATCCGGACGTTTCCCATCGTCACCGTGCGGGATATCATCGAGTGCCTGCACGGCAAAGCCGTGGACGGAAAGGTGTACATCGACGACGCGGCGCGGGCGGGCATGGAAGCGTATATGGCGGAACACTGCGCAGGATAGCTGCATGACGGCGCCGATGCGGCCGCAGCGGCCATAAAAAACAATGCCGGAGCAATAAAATGCGTCCGGCATTGTTTTTCATTCGGAAAAAAGCTACGGTTACTTGCTTCCCGCAGACAGCAGGCGGAACTTTTCTTCGCATTTTTTGACGAAACTGTCTTTGATGACGAAGCCGATCAGGATAAAGCCGACTAAGCAGCCGGCGCCCTGGAACAGGTAGGCGACGCCGTAGCCGGCAGATTCCGCCACCATGGAATGCAGGACAACGCCAAACGCGGCGAAGCACGTGTTGATTGCGATAATCGTGCCGAACACCTTCTTAAAGTTATACCGTCCCCAAAGGGTGGATATGATGGACACCATCATGTTCGGGCCGCCGCCGACTACAGCGCCCAGGCACACGATGGAGATGACGACCGTGAACGGGTTTGCGATAAACCGGCAGATGCTGCCGATCATCGCAACGGCAAAAATCAGCAGGATGACTTTCCGGGGGCCGATCTTATGATCCAGCAGTCCCCACAAAACACTGAAAACGGCCGCGCCCAGCGCCGTAAACATCATCAGGTTGGAAGCTGCGCCCTCTGAATTTCCAAGGCTGAGCAGATTGGGCATCATTTGATTGATCATGCAGGCGTAGAACTCAATGAAGCCTAAGCCGACAGCCAGAACCCATACCTGCCAGGTAGCCAAAACACGGACCGGCGTCCAAGGGCCGGCATCGGAAAGCTGCTTGCCTTCTTCCAGAATCGCGGCCGCCTTTTCCCGCGTCATGCCGCGGTCATTGTCGGGGAAACAGCCAAGCTCTTCCGGGAACGGGCGGAACGAGACGAAGCCCCAGATCATCAGAATAAGGAATATGACGCCGAAAAGGATATAGCAGGTCGTATAGCTGCCGGTAGCGGCAAAGAGCCACAGGTAGAATTTGACGCCCATGGCTGAGCCGACCGGAAGACCGATGGTGGTAACGCCCATAACGGCGCCTTTTTTGGTCGGGAACCAATTCGCCACATGGTTGTCATTAAAAAATCGCCCCCAGGTCTGGACAAACACATACGTAATTGACGCGACAACCACGAACATCGTCAAGCCCAAATTGCCGCAGAGCGACCAAAGGGCAATCAACACCGCCGAAATGATGCCGAAAACTAAGATGCCTTTGCGGATGTCTATCTTGCCCTTGTTGTGCAGCGTTCCGAGTAAGTAGTATGCAATAACGCAAATGATGCCGCCAATCGTCTGGAAAGAATACAGGGCGGTCATGCTCCACCCCAGCTCTCCGTGCAGCTGCACGGCAAGCATATTCATGGTTCCGCAAGCGGCGAAGCCGAAGAAATATGTGGCAAAGCAGTATATCGTGAGTTCCCAACCCTTGCGGCCGAAATTCATCGGGTTTTTTGTATTCATGCTTTCCCTCCTTCATGCAAATACGCAGTGACTGCAAGCGCAATCTCTTGCTGAAATTTGCTGTATGAGCCGATAATGGGGCGAGCGGCATAAATTCCGTCGCCCACAACACGGAACGGCTATTTGTATGTGCCATTTTTGACCAATTGCTGCGCGACATCGGCATAAAGCGCCCATTTTGAAGGCAGGTCCTGAAGCGGCTCGTCGCGGTAAAGCGTCTGCGGCCAGCAGGAATGCTGTGCGTAGGAGGATGCGTAGCACTCTGTCCGGTGCTGAACGAGGAAATTGCCGAACTTGGTCGTGCGGCGGTGTTCGCGAAGGCGTTTGAGCTCAATGACATCGCAGACAAAAGATTCCTCGGCAGTCTGTTTCTCGGTCAGGACGCGCCCGTTGTAGTCAACGATCATGCCATGGCCGCAGGAGCATTCATATTCCGAAAGCGGCGATTTGCCCCAGTTGCAGGTGACGACGTAGGCCGTGTTTTCGAACGCGCGCATGATGTTGTGCATGCGCATTAAATCCGTTGCCTCTACCGTCCCGTAAGCCCAGTTGTTGGGGCGGCAGAAGATCTCGGCTCCGTTGAACGCCAGGCAGCGGGCGACTTCGGGGAACGTTCCGTCATAGCAAATGTATACCGCGAGGTTGCCGATTTCCGTGTCTACCACAGGGAAAAGTTTTTTGGGATCGTCCCCATAGGTGTCAAGGACATCATGCGGGCTTGAGGAAATCTCAAAATCGTTGTTGGACGAGTTGATTTTGCGGTATTTAAGGATAACCTCGCCTTTCGGGCTGATAATGAATCCCGTGTTGAAGAAGCGGTTCGGGTATTCCGGAATAATTTCGAAAGCTGCCCCGGCAATGTACATGTTGTATTCAATGGCCTTTTTCGCGAGCGCGTCGATTTCGGGACCCGGAATCGAGATGGCCAGATCCATGGAAAGCTTGAAATCGCGCGTCCATCCCGGACCAAAGCCATGAATGAAAGATTCCGGGAAAACGCATAGCCTTGGCACAAGCCCGCCCAGCCTGTGCGCCGTGCCCACGTAATACTTGTCAATCAGTTCACAGTCATGCAGGACATTTTCCATTTTTTGTTCGGCGGGCTTTTTTCCTGTCACATAGTGCGCGCGCACCTCCGGCTGAATTGCCATCGTGGCATACCTGTCAACGTACTCCATTTGCTAACCTCCTCATTTTCTGTTTATTCGCCGCTAAATTTGATTAAGACACCTGCTTCGTTTTGTAACCGTTCTCAACTATAGTAAAGCACACAAAAAAGAGGCGTACAAATTCAAAATATTCATCGGTTTCATGAAAATTTTGACTTGCGGCGCTGCTTCTGCGGGGTTTATGATATACCTGAGATTCATAACAATAACATTTTAGGAGGCGTATTCATGAACACGATTCAGACGATCCGCGATGCCGCCGTTCCGATGCGCGACGGGCTAAATCTCGCCGCGAACATCTACCTGCCCGACGCGCCCGGAAAATACCCGGTCATAATGGCTTTCACGGGCTTTGGCAAGGATGCCTATTGGGGGCCGCAGCATGACGGCTGGGGTTTTGCCTATGAGCCGTGGAGCCCGCCAATGACAGGTTCGATCACATTTGAGGCGAACGACCCGGCGTATTGGTGCCAGTATGGATACGCGATCATGATTGCCGACCCGCGCGGCTTTGGGCGCTCTCCCGGCACACGGGCGCTGGCAAAGATAGACGGCGCGCCCGGCGAACAGGCGATCATGAAGGAAGGACGCTGGGCGCGCGATCAGTATGACACGATAGAATGGACTGCCGCGCAGGATTGGTGCGACGGAAACATCGCGCTGAGCGGCGTTTCGATCTACGCTTTCTCCCAGTGGCGCGTCGCCGGCATGAAACCGCCCCACCTCAAATGCATAAACCCATGGGAGGGCATGACCGATTTTTACCGGGACTGTAAATTCCCCGGAGGGATACCGGAGACGAAATTTACGCTTCCGGACGGCGAGTTTTGCCACAAAATGACGGAGGATGCGCCGGCATGGCCCGCGCCGGAACAGGAGAATCCGCCAGAGCCTGACCCGAAGGATGAGGACGATTTCCTTGCGGAGATTACGCTGCCTACGCTGATCAGCGGCAACTGGACGGATCACGGCTGCCATACACGAGGCTCTTTCCGTGCGTTTCGAAAGATTTCGTCAGCGCAAAAATGGCTGTATACGCACGGACGCCAAAAATGGGGGACATTTTACAGCTCCGAAGCCCGGACGCTCCGCAAACTGTTCTTCGACCATTTCCTGAAAGGCGAAGACGACCGGATTTTGTCCCTGCCGCGCGTGAGCCTCATGGTCATGGAGGACAAGAACAAATTTTCACAGCGCTGGGCAGAGGATTATCCGGTTCCGGAGGCCCTGCCGCGTGAACTCTGGGCGGACGCCGCCGCGGGAAAATTGCTGCCGGGGCCGGCCGCTTCCGAAGGAAGCGTCTCCTATGACGCGAGAAACGGCCATGCGGCATTTGAACATACGTTTGTGCGCGACACGGAGCTAATCGGGTCTTCCGCCCTCAGACTCTATGTTTCGACAAACGAGGGCGATGACATGGACATTTTCGTCACGTTCAGGAAGATCGGCGCGGACGGGAAGGAACGCTATCTGGACGGCTGGATCACGCCCGGCATTCAGCCCGTCGCGCTGGGCTGGCTCAAGCTGTCGCGGAGCATGCTCGATCCAGGAAGATCAACGCCGCTCGAACCCTATCCGCTGTGCGTGACGGGCGAGGGCAAAAAAATTAAACCGGGCGAAATTGTCCTTTGTGAAATTCCGATTTTGCCGACCGCCATACTTTTCCGGGCGGGTGAAACCCTTCGCGCCGAGGTTTCCGGCGCATATCGCAGCGGCGAGACGCTTGACAGCCAAGGCTTCAAATACGATTCTGCCGTCAACAGGGGAATCCATACGATTTTTTCGGGCGGCGATTTCCCGTCCCGTTTGCTTCTGCCCTTGCACGAGATATGAACGGAGCCAAAATTGAACGAACGGCGCCATTCTGTTACGACGTTGTCTCCGTGACGCGCTTTAAAAGGGTTGACAGGAAATCCTTTGTTAAGGGGTTCTTGTTGTCCTTGCGGTGGACGATGGACATCGTCCAGCTGGGAATTTCAGGGAAATCAAAAAATTGAATCGACGAAGTTCCGTGAATGCTATGTCCTTCGCTTACGATGCCGACGCCCGCCTCGTCATGGATCAGATCCAGCATGTCTGCGAAGTTGTCCGCATAGATCAGAGAAGGCTCGAAACCGGCATTCCGGATTACGCTCGCGATAAAACGGTTGAAGCTGTAAGATTCTTCTTCGACAACCGTAATCCAGCTCATGCCGCGAAACATTTCGATAGGCGGGTTTTGCAAGCCGGCCAACGGATGCGCGGCCGAAATCGCCAGGCAGACCCGATATTTCACAAGCGGTATGCATTCTATCTCAGCGCTGTTGTCCACCTCGTGCTTCCACGTCAAATAGATATCGTATTTGCCCTCTCTGAGGCTCCGCGCCATTGCGCTGTTGTCTTGGTTCTTTTGCAAGACAATAATGGCGGGATAAAACCGTGAAAAATCATCCAGCGCGTCCACGAGCGCGCAGGGCCGTTTGAGCCCGCTCAGTTTCGCGAAACGCAGCGTCCCTTCGATGTGCGCCTGATATTCACGTATATGGTGGATCGCGTCTTCATAGGACCGCAGGGTCTTTGAGAGCATTTCATAAGCGACGAGGCCGGCCGGGGTGAGCCGGATGCCCGAACTGTTGCGGTCGAACAACACGGCTCCAAGCTCCCGTTCCATCCCCGCGATCTGCTTGCTGAGAACAGACTGCGTGATATACATCTCATCCGCCGCTTTCGTAATGTTAAGCGTGTCTGCTGTCTTGATGAAATTTCCGATTTGGTCCATCCTCATCGCGCACCCCCGCTTTTCACCAGTATCATATCATATTCAGGGGAAAAATCCTATATGTGCATTTGCATTTCCATCCGAATTTTTTTTACATATTTTTCATTATGAATCTCCGGGCTTTTATGGTACAATAGCCATAGGGCGGCTATAAGTACAGATTAGACTGCCCTCCGGCTGCGCCGGAGATGGCTGTACCATAAATGTAAAATTTATGGTACAATAACCATAGGGCGGTTATGGTACAGTTACTGTTATAAATCTTAGGTATATAGGATCGCCGCTACGGGGCGGGCATAACCCGCCGGTCGGGTCGCTGACGCTTGTGCGGGCGCTCCATTCGCTGCGCTCACTCCGCTGGAATACGGCAGCAAAGCTGCCGCATAAGGTTCGCTTAGCTATTTCATGCCTGCGGCAGGAAATAGAGCGAGACCATTATGCCCGCAATCCCG
>JAITOE010000067.1 GCA_031290135.1 Eubacteriales Family XIII. Incertae Sedis bacterium | reverse complement strand
ATTAAATCGGCAAACCGGCTATCGCTTCTTTTATTGAAAACAGCCTCATTGTGAGGCTGTTTTAGTTTATCATGCGCGTAGATGATTTTGAAAGATGTGTTTGCTTGGACGCTTACGATAGACTAAGCGGTTCGCGTCATCAATGCGCCGTGACCACCAGCCTGACAAATCGCCCCGAAGCGGTTCGGGCTTTCCGATGCCCTCATGGCCATTGCGTTTAATGTCCTTGATAAGTTCATTGATTCTTATTAAGGTTTTCTTGTCTTGCGCTTGCCAGTAAAGATATTCATTCCAGCCTCGTTCTTGAAAATCAACCATTTTCCATGGCCTCTAATTCTTCCATTGTCTTTCTGACAATGCCCCTTCCGGCATCCATGTCGGCGATGGAAGCCCGTAAGACTTTCATGTTGCTGTCGCTGTAAAATTGATCTGCGTAGATTTCAAACGGAATCTTGCCTTGCCGCAAGGTTTGGCGCACAAAGATATTGAAAGCCGTTGTCATATTCATTCCCATTTCGCTAAAAACGGCGTCGGCGCGTTCCTTTAAATCCCTGTCAATGCGGATATTCAAGTTTGTTGTTTCAGCCATTGCAAACCACCTCCTTCTGACAACATCTTCATTATGCGCCATTTTACGCGCAGTGTCAATAAAAAAATGTGCATTGCGTAGCTGTTTCGTAACGAAATCCAAGTCCGAGCCGTTTGCGAATTTCAACGGGTATGGTGATTTGCCCTTCCATGGATAACCTTACGACGTCCATACAAAAACCTCCTGTGACGTGGCCGTGTTCTTTATCTGCGCTGCTTTCCACTTTATTATACGCCGAATTTTGAGATATATCAACATTTGATTTCCGTGTGCGTGTGCAAGTTCGGTAAGTTCGGTAAGTTCCCTGCATGTTCCCCAAGTCCTCCTTGATTTTACACATGCAAAGTGGTACGATGTATACGCAACCTCGCCGTTCTCCTACAGCATGCCACGTCATCCGCTAAATCGCAATGATTTCATCCGCTAAAATATGAGGTTTTTCGCGCTAAAATAGGAACGTTTTGTAACGAAATCCAACTGCGGTCCGGAATTCACGGACGCAAAATTCGCCTTCGCCAAGTTCACAAATCAAAATTCACAAATCAAATTCACAAATCACCAAGCAACTTGTTGATTTATCACCAAGCGACTTGTTGATTTATCACCAAGTTGATGGTATATTTATCATATCAAATCATTTTGCGCGGATGGACAGGGGGCTGCCATGACCATTGAAAATCACGTCACGGATTACAGGCGCAGGGTCGCTGACGGGCTGCTGGAACGCGCGCTGCGCACATCCGGCGCGGCGCAGATCGTCGGGCCTAAGTGGTGCGGAAAAACAACGACCGCGGAACGCGCGGCCAAAAAAGCGATCTATTTCCAAGACCCGGATAACCGTGCGTCTTATCTCCGGCTGTCCAAAGACAAACCCTCCCTGCTGCTCCAAGGAGAAAAACCCTTGCTCCTGGATGAATGGCAGGACGCGCCCGTGATGTGGGACGCCGTGAGGTTTGCGGTTGACAGAAACAATGCCGTCGGGCAATTCATCCTGACCGGATCTTCCGTGCCGCCGGACCGGGAAATTCTTCATTCCGGCGCTGGGCGGTTCTCGAAAATCCGGATGAGGCCGATGAGCCTGTTTGAATCCGGCGAATCGAACGGGACAGTCTCCTTGGGCGACCTATTCGAAAAGAAGGACGTCAGCGCGACATGCGCCCTGACATTGGAGGACTTCGCGGCGGCGTTGGTGCGCGGCGGCTGGCCGGCGTCCGTCACGCAAGGCGGCGTCCATGCGGCAGACCGCGCCATAGATTACGTCGAATCCATCATCGAAAGCGACATTTCCAAGGTGGACGGCATCGAAAAAAACCCGAAACGCGTGCGCTTGCTCATGCGGTCGCTTGCACGGAACGAATCCACCGAAGCATCCATGAAAACGCTGCAGGCGGACATGGCCGCCGACGAAAGTTCGATTTCCGTAAACACGGTCGCGCTGTACCTGAATGCCCTCCGGAGGCTGTTCGTCATAGAGGAGCAGGAGGCGTGGGCGCCTGCGGTCAGATCGAAAACCGCGATCCGGACATCGCCTAAACGGCGTTACTGCGATCCGTCGGTCGCGGCGGCGCTGCTCCGGCTCTCCCCCGAAAAACTGATGGTGGACTTCAATACGTTCGGAATGCTTTTTGAATCGCTCTGCGTCAGGGACCTCAAAACTTACGCGGAAGCCATCGACGGGTCGGTCTCGCATTACAGGGACGCGCGCGGCCTGGAATGCGACGCCGTCATTGAACTCGGCGACGGGCGCTGGGGCGCCGCGGAGATAAAGCTGGGGCAAAGCCAAATCGAAAAAGGCGTGAACAACCTTCTCAAAATAAGAGACTGCGTCCGCTCCCAGCACGGCGGCGATGCCACTTTTCTTATGGTGCTGACAAGCGAAAACACGGGCTACCGAAGAGACGACGGCGTCTACATTGTCCCCGCAGGATGCCTGAAGCCGTAAGGCGGCGGTTCCTCGCTTTTATTGCTCGCGATAAGTCGATATTAACATGGACTTATCGCGAGTAATTTTCATAAATAAACCATTGCATAATGTCATCAACTCCTGTATAATGAATCCGTAAGGCGCACATACAGATAATTCGGTTTGTTTTATTTCTCGCGATAAGTCCTATAAATATAAGGGTTATCGCGAGTAATATTCCAAGGAGCATTCATGGACGTCATCGCGAGAAAAACAGAACAGGGCCTGCTTGCGGAGTGTTACGCGGACAAACAGCCTCATTTTGTGGTTGTTTACGGCAGACGCCGGGTGGGGAAAACCTTTCTGGTCAGGGAGTTTTTCGAGGACAGGTTTTGCTTTCGCTTTACGGGGCTCGCGAATACCGGCAAGACGGATCAGCTGCGTGAATTCAACGTCGCCCTGCAACAGTACGGGCAGCGGCTTTCCCCAGTACCGGACAACTGGTTTGACGCGTTCGGGCAGCTGCGCGCGTTAATCGAACAGTCAAAAGACGCGGGCAAAAAAGTCGTATTTTTGGACGAAATGCCGTGGATCGACACGCACAAATCAAAATTTCTGCCGGCTTTTGAACACTTTTGGAACGGCTGGGGTTCAGGCAGGGCGGACCTGCTTCTCATCGTCTGCGGTTCCGCGACAGCATGGATCACAAACAAACTGTTCCGGAACCGAGGCGGGCTTTACAACCGCGTGACGCGCCAGATATGCCTGCGCCCATTCACGCTGCATGAATGTGAGGCATATTTCAGGAGCAGGGGCATTGTTCTCAGCCAGCACCAGATACTGGAATGTTACATGATTTTCGGCGGAATCCCCTATTATTTAAACCTGTTCAGAAAGGAAAAGAGTTTTTCACAAAACGTGGACATCCTGTGTTTCGGAAAGAACGCCGCCCTCGCGGGGGAATATGAGGTGCTCTACGCTTCGCTTTTTGAAAAACCGGAGGGATATGTTGACGTCATTGAAACATTGGCGCGGAAACCAAGCGGGCATACCCGGCCGGAGATCGTTGCCGGGACGAAACTGACGAGCGGGGGCGGCCTGGCGAAGATCCTTGCGGAACTGGAGCAATGCGGCCTGATCCGGAAATATCAAAGCTACGGGAAAAAGAACCGCGGCGCGCTGTACCAGCTCATGGATTTTTTCACGCTGTTTCATATGAAGTATTTACGGGACGGGAAAATTTCGGATGAACATTATTGGACGAACAGCATCGAAACCGGCGAACGGAACGCGTGGGCGGGCTATGCGTTTGAAAGGGTATGCCTGCACCACCTTGACCAGATCAAACAGAAGCTCAGCATCGCCGGCGTCCTGACGCATGCCTGCGCGTGGCGAAGCAGCGAGACGTCGCCCGGCGCCCAGATTGACCTTGTCATTGAACGCAGGGACGGCGTGATCAACCTCTGCGAGATTAAGTTTTCGAAAATCGAATATGCCGTCACAAAGGAATACGATGCGAAGCTGCGCGGCCGCAAAGAGGCTTTCCGCAGGGAAACGCGCACGCGCAAGGCGCTGCACACGACATTCATCACCACATACGGGCTTGCCCGCAACGCTTACTGGAACGACGTGCAGTCCGAAGTGACCATGGAGGATCTGTTTGACGGGTGAAGCGCAGGACAGATGAACCGTCCCCTTTTGTCAAGATTTAGATTTCTTTCTCCTCACATTCCTCCAGCGCTCTCAGAACCTTGCGGTAGACAAGCTTATTTGGATAATAACGGTCATCGGCAAAGAATTCAACGCCGCGGCCGTAAAAATACTCGGCGATGGCTGCGGCACACCCTGCGCTGCGTGATTGCCCGTACTCACACTGGCAAATTAAAACATCCGTTTCGCCGCCAAACTTGAAAATGAACTCCGCCACCTGCCGTGCCATCTTGTCGTCGAAGAGAATGGTGTTATACTTAGGCAAAACCTTCATCAACAACTCGTCATTATTTTTGAGACGCTCAGGCAAATCGGGGAGTCGTTCTTTGAATATTTCCAGCGTTATGTCATCAAACACAAGCCGCAAAATATGGTCAGGTTTATGTGTGAGTTCCGGCGGCGGGGCGTCCGGGTCACCGATGCTGATTAGGTTCGTGCGCGGCTGAAACGGGGTTTTGGCACGTTTCTGGACGCTTTCGAAACCGTGTATTTCAATCTTCATATGTGTCCGCCTTTCTGATTTTCCGGCTGTCGCGAAGGACGTGGGTTAAAAACGCCTGTCACCCTGCGGCTTTTACAGCGGAGTTCATCAAGCCGTGCCCCTGAAAGGTACTTGTGCGCGCTTTCGCGCGTGTGGAAAGTTTTCCGCGCTTCCCCTGCTACAATCTCGGATCCACTGGCTCGCTTTCCATTGCCAGCACCCCGAAGACACATTCATGAACCCGGTACAGGGGATATGGCAAAAACCCCCGTTCCTGTGTGTTTTGCCCTGTATACGTAATGGTAAACAGCAAGTCGGCCTACCTCCTTCTCTTGAATTCTAAACCCTCATAAATGCGTATGGGGTTGCCTCGCACGATTTTATAATTTCCCAGCCAGTTATGTTCCTTTGCACTGTCCGCGCCGGACTTGTTTTTACCCTCAATAATCTGGCGTAAACGCTCTGCGGCAGTTTTTTTGTTCTGAAGCTGACTGCGCTCGTCTACGGCAATGGCGCTGTCGCCTGTCGGTTCGTAGACTGCACGGACCCCGCTTTCGGTTTTGTTGACGTGCTGCCCGCCCTTGCCGGGGCTTCGGAATGTCTCAAAACGAATTTTGCTCTCATCAAAATCCACGCTGTCGGCGCTTGTTCCGGCTCTTACATCCACAAACCAGTTTTTACGTTTATGCTTTGGGCGAAATGGGCTGACGCATATCCATTGCACTGAGCCTTCCAGCGTTTTCAGTTCACTCCCGCCGTAAAAGCGTATGGATTTGTAACAGCCATTTTGTCTGGCGGGCGATTTGTCGATTAGCTCTATGTCAGGATATTCCCGGCACAGCGCGTCAAACAGCTTCGCCACGCCAAGCTCACACTCGTCCGGACCCTGCCCGGAGCTTATTTGTATCATAATAGTATCATCCATTTGTTTTTCTCCTGCATTGATTGTCGTTATATTCCGTCCCTACAATCTCGGATCCACTGGCTCGCTTTCCATTGCCAGCACCCCGAAGACACATTCATGAACCCGGTACAGGGGATCATTTCTAACAAACCGTTCCAGTGATTCCATGCCCAGCGCGAACTCGTTGAGCGCCAAGCCGCGCTTGCGGCTGAGGGAACGCTTTTTGAGACGTTCCAAATTGCCGCCCAACGTGTATTCCGGGCCATAGATAATCCGCAGATACTCCCGTCCGCGGCATTTCACGGCCGGCTGCAAAAGCTCGCTGCCTTTTTGGGCTATGAAGTCATAAGGCTTCACCACCATGCCCTCGCCGCCGCCTGCGGTCAGTTCCATCCACCAGTCAATGCCGGATTTAACGCTGTTTTCATCCAGCAAATCCACCAGCAGATGATGGGTCGCCATAAAAACCGGGTCCGTGCCTGTGATGTATTTTTGGATGGCGTCCATCTGCCGGATATGGTTTTCGCCGCACCACGTTTTACCCTCGGTGGCGAGAATATGGAAAGGCGCGATGCGATAGTCTTCAAGACTTTGCACGTCCCAGCAATATTGGCGGTAGGCATCCGTATAGCGTTCAAGCATGTCTGCGCGGGTTTCATATTGAATAAGCAGAGCCGTTAAATCAGCGTCCCTGCTGGATTCGGCAAGGACGCTTTGCCCGTTGTTGCGGAGCGTTTCAGCGGCTTGCCCTATTGTTGCTGCCGCCGCGTTTAGCCCGTTCCGCCCCGCCCTGCCCACAGGCGCGTATTGCTCTGCCAGCAGCTTCTGCGCCTTTGCCGACCACGGCATAAGCTCGGCATCCAAGCAAACCCAGCCGGTGGCAAAATCATCCCAGAAATTCGAGGCTGTCAGCACCGTTTGCAAACGTGTGAGCAGGGCGTTTTGTGTGGCGCCATCGTCAAAGAAATGCCGGCCGGTGCGGGTGTATATGATTCCGAAACTGCCGTCGTTTACTTTGAACCGCTTGGCGGCGGTATCCGCGTCCCGGCACAGCACAATGACGGCGCGGCTTCCCATATGCTTCTGCTCACATACCACCTTGGCAATTCCCCGTGTCTTGAAATAGTCAAACGCCTCCGTCGGATATTCGAGGTAATCCGGCAGCTTGCTGGTTTCGCAGGGCGACATCGTGGGCGGCAGATAAATCAGCCAGTGCGGATCGGCGGCAAACCGGCTCATGACCTCCAACGCCGCCGCTGCATTTTCCGCGCCGATTTTGACGGAGCGGCGCAAACGGACGGAAAGATACTTTTGCCCCATTACATCATCGATATTCAGCATGTCGTCCGATTCGACAGGCTTTTCAAAAATCGGTTTTATAGGAGCATAATATTCCTGTTTGGCGTTCACTGAAACAAGTTCATGTTCCGGATAACGGCAGGCCGTCAGCTTGCCGCCGAACACGCAGCCCGTGTCAATGCAGACGGTGTTGTTGATGAATTCAGCTTCCGGTGTCGGCGTATGTCCATAAACCACCAGCGCTTTGCCCCGGTACTCGTTCGCCCAAGGCAGACGCACGGGCAGGCCATATTCATCCGTTTCGCCTACGGTGTCGCCATACAGGCAAAAATCACGCACTCTGCCGCTGGCGCGCCCATGATATTTTTCTATTAGCCCCGCATGGGCGGCAACTAATTTGCCGCCGTCAAACACATAATGGCTGATGAGTCCGTCCAGAAACGCTTTGATTTGCGCGACGAATTCCTCACTTTGCGTCTCCAGCTGCCCGACGGTCTGCGACAGGCCATGTGACAGCTGTACCTCGTTCCCGCGCAGCTTTTTGACGAGCTTTGCATCGTGGTTGCCTGCAACGCAAAACGCCGTGCCGGCTTGCGCCATGTTCATCACAAGCCGCAGGACTTCTATGTTTTTCGGCCCGCGGTCGCACAGATCGCCCAGAAACAGCGCCTTGCGTCCGGCCGGAGGCACAGCTGTGAAGTTGCCAGCCTCAACCGCATATCCTAAATCGGCAAGCAGCTCACAAAGCTCGTCATAGCAGCCGTGTATGTCGCCGATGATGTCAAACGGGCCGTGTTCCTGTTTTTTATTGTTCCAAAGCGGGGTG
The DNA here is from genome assembly GCA_031290135.1 of Eubacteriales Family XIII. Incertae Sedis bacterium. Taxonomy (GTDB): domain Bacteria; phylum Bacillota; class Clostridia; order Peptostreptococcales; family Anaerovoracaceae; genus JAITOE01. Next base: position 2,236 of record JAITOE010000067.1, on the reverse strand, counting down.
CGGATAATTTCCGCTTCTTTTGCTTCCTCCTCTGATTTTATCACATAGACATAGCGAAAGCCCTCTTTTTGCAGGTTGCGAATGGAACGGCGCAGCTGGTCGCCCTGCCGTTTGATCACAGGGTCGCCGAAATTGCGGGCGGGGCGGGAAGCATTGCGTTCGCGGCAGATTTTTTCGGGAATATCCAGCACGATGGCCACGGCGTGGCAATTTTGCCCCTTTGCCAGTTTCAGGACCCCGGCGCGGGCTTCTTTTTGCACATTGGTGGCGTCAACCACCGTGAGAAGTCCAAGCTCCAGCCGCTTGTTCGCCACGTAATAGAGTGTTTCAAACGCCTGTGGGGTCACTTGCTGGTTGTTTTCGTCATCTGAAATCAATGCGCGAAAATAATCGGAAGACAGCACCTCCGTGGGCTTAAAATGTTCGCTTGCAAAGGTTGATTTGCCGCAGCCGGACACGCCGACAAGGGCGACCACTGCAATTTCAGGTATCTCTATTCGCATAAGGAAAACACTCCCATCTGTGTTGGCGCACCGCATTTTTCATCAGCATCACCGATTTCGGAAAATCGCACTGTGTAACCGGATTTCTCGGCAGTTTTATTCGCCCAATCGCGGAATTCCGCGCGCGTCCACTCAAAACGATGGTCTCCGTGGCGCAAATCGTCTTCGTGCAAATTGGCATAATTGGCGTTGTATTCTTTGTTGGGCGTGGTGAGGATAACCGTCGGCGGCTTTGCAAATTCAAACAGCACTCGTTCAAACGCCGCGAGACGAGGCGGGTCAAGGTGTTCGATCACTTCAACCACACAGGCGGCGTCGTATCCCGCGATGCGCGTGTCTTTATAGGTAAGCGAACCTTGAAACAGCGTCATCCGCTCTCTCATATGCTCGCCTGCGTGTTCGAGCTTCAGTTTATCGTTTGCTCTGCCTAATGCCACATGCGAGACGTCCATTCCCGCGATACGGGAGAATTGCCGTTCTTTCATGAGAAGATTCAGCAAATTACCCTCGCCGCAGCCCAGATCAATCACGCCTTTTGCGCCGCATGATTTCACGGCTGCGATGACGCTGCCCAGCCGCTGCGCGTTGAGATTCAGCTTTTTCTCTGGTATTTCTTCCGGTTCCGCCGGTTCTTCCGGGGCAGCTTCGCCGTCAGCAACATTCGCCTCTGCCAGCCGTTCAAACGCCAGATTAACTAAGCCGCGTCTGCGGCCGAGATACCGCCTGGTGATGTATTCCTTTTCAGGATGGTTTTCCAGCCAGCCCTCGCCGTGCTGCAGCAGCTTCTCCACCTCGTCCGTTCCAACCCAATAATGTTTCTGGCGGTCAAATACGGGAATCAGCACGTAAACGTGGCGCAGCAAATCCCGTAGCCGCACGTTGCCTTTCAGCGTGAGATTGACATACTTGCTTTCGCCCCAATTGGGATGTTTTTCATCCGACAAGGCGGTGTCAAAGCTGACTTCATAGCCCAGCGGCTCAAACACAGCGTTAAGTTTTTCCCGCTCCCCGCGGCATGGCAGCATGGCAACCGACGCCGTCAAATCAAGCGGCGCATCGGATAATTTTTGGTGGGCGTCCGCCCTGCCCGTCATGGCGGTGCCAAACACTTTGGAAATCGCCGTGCTCATAAACGAGGACGACGCATAAGGCCGGTCGTTGACATAATCGAATAGTCCGCCGCCGGAGGAGCCGGCCTTGCCTCGCGCCAAATCAAGCGGGTCAATGTCCAGCAGCAGCGCCGCCGTGGTCCGTTCGTCCGAGACTTCCGGATAAAAAACATAGGCTTTTCCGTGGCTGAGCTCGGACACTTGCGGCCGTGCTGGGTTTTTGTATAGCAGGAAGCCCAGTTCCTGCGTGTTTTGCCCTGTATAGGTGATGGTAAACAGCAATTCGGCCTACCTCCTTCTCTTGAATTCTAAACCCTCATAAATGCGCACGGGGTTGCCTCGCCGGAGCTTGTATCAACATAACGGTATCATCCATTTGTTTTTTCTCCTGCCATGATTTGCAATCGCGAAGCACCTCATCCAAGGTCTTTCTATATTTTATACATAAGCGAAGTAAGAATCAATAGCCAATGTTCCTTTGCACTATCTGCACCGTCTAGTTTACTTTATTGCTCCGACAATTAAACATTGGACAAAGTGGCGAGGATTTTTTTCGCCAGGCAAGGCGGCGGGTTCCGCTGATACTGGCTGTATCAACGGGTTCCGCCAACGAAGCCTGACGGA
>JAITOE010000029.1 GCA_031290135.1 Eubacteriales Family XIII. Incertae Sedis bacterium | reverse complement strand
TTCTTTCTTCGTCAGCGCGTCAAAGGTGCCGTCCGTTTCCATGTTCTGGATGGTGTAAAGCCGTTTGATCCGCTCTGAAATCGTTTTATAATTGGTAAGCATGCCGCCCAGCCATCTCTCGTTGACAAAATACATGCCGCACCGCAAGGCTTCGTCTTTCACCGCCATCTGCGCCTGCTTTTTTGTGCCGACGAAAAGCACCGGCGCGTGGCTCTTGCCGATTTCGTGCAGAAAGTCATAGGCTTCGTCAATGAGCCGCACGGTTTTCTGCAGGTCGATGATGTAGATTCCGTTTCTCTCGGTGAAAATGTAAGGCGCCATCTTAGGGTTCCAGCGTCTGGTCTGATGTCCGAAATGGACGCCTGCTTCGAGCAGCTGCTTCATAGAAATAATAGACATGTTTTTTTCCTCCTGGTTTTTCCTCCGCCGGACGCGTTTCTTGCGGGCAACCCCTAAAGGGCACCGGCCCGCCACGTTTCAGCGTGCGTATTTTTGCCATACCGTATTCCGTTTGCCGGACACACAAAAATCAGGCACCCGCAAATGCATCCATAGCCAGTTACGCTATAAATGCTTTCAATGGTGGGGACAACTGGATTCGAACCAGTGGCCTCTTGCTTGTCGAGCAAGCGCTCTAACCAACTGAGCTATGCCCCCGCGTAAAGCGGATCCCGATCCCCGGCCGGCGTTCCCGCCGTTTTCCGCACAAAAAACTTGCCGGCCCGATCCGGCATAAAATGGTGGGGACAACTGGATTCGAACCAGTGGCCTCATGGTTGTGATCCATGCGCTCTAACCAACTGAGCTATGCCCCCGCAAGGCGGAAATGTTTTAGCCGTGACACTGTTTAATGATAGCTCACTTCCCGCCTTTTGTCAATCAAAAACCTTGTAATTTTTGATTTTTCAAATATTATTGTAATTTTTTGAACAATATGCTAACATGAGATTATCATGAACGAATGGATTTTTGCGTATAAAGTGCCAATCCGGCAGAAACAGAAAATGGAGGTTTACACATGCGTTTATTGACGAGATCCGATTTTGACGGGCTTGCCTGCGCCGCGCTCCTGAAAGATCTGGGCGTTATCGATACCTGGAAATTCGTCCACCCCAAAGATCTGCAGGACGGCCTCGTTGAAGTCACGGGGGACGACGTCCTTGCGAACGTGCCCTATGTCAAGGGCGTCAAACTCTGGTTTGACCATCATTCCAGCGAAAGCGAACGCCTAGGTTCCGGCATCACCTTCGAAGGCGAAAGCCGCCTCGCGGACAGCGCGGCCCGCGTCATTTACGACTATTACGGCGGCGCGGAAAAACTCCCGCACTTCGCCACGATGGTAGAGGCGGTGGACAAGGTGGATGCCGCGAAGCTCGCGAAGGAGGAGATTCTGAACCCCTCCGGCTGGATCCTGCTCGGTTTTGTCATGGATCCCCGCACCGGCCTCGGGCGTTTCCGCAATTTCCGCATCAGCAATTACGAACTGATGGAAAACCTCATCGACGCCTGCAGCAGCCAGGACATCGACGAGATTCTGGCGAACCCCGACGTGAAAGAACGCACCGCGCTGTATTTTGAGCAAGACGCCCTGTTCCGGGAAATGATAGGGAAATACACCACCCTCCGGGGCAACGCCATCGTGACGGATCTCCGGAACGTGGACACCATCTACACCGGCAACCGCTTCCTCGTTTACAGCCTGTACCCGGAGCAGAACATCTCACTGTGGATCGTTGACGGGCGCAACAAGCAGAACTGTCCCATCGCGGTCGGGCACAGCGTCCTGAACCGCAGCTCCAAAACGGATGTCGGGACGCTCATGCTCAAGTACGGCGGCGGCGGGCATCACCAGGTCGGCACCTGCCAGGTGGATTACGACGACGCCGGCCGCGTCATTGAGGCGTTGATCGCCCAGATCAACGCAGACGGTTGAGGCGGGATTCCGCCACGGAGGGAACAAAAATAGGCGATACGGGGAAAACGCGTTTCAGCGCGGAAACGGCAATCCTGTTATTTGTTGCCGCCTCCGCCATGGTGGGGCTTGCATCCGGTTTCAGCGATTCCATTTTGGCGAATTACTTTAAAGAGGCCTACGACGTCAACGCGCAGCAGCGCGGGTTCATCGAGCTGCCCAGGGAACTTCCCGGCATCGTGTCCATCTTGTTCATCGCGCTCTTGGCCGCGTTCGGGAATATACGGAGCGCCATCGTCGCGCAGGTTTTGTGCGTGGCCGGCCTCGTGGTCCTGGGCTTTACAAGGCCGAGTTTTTCAGTCATGCTCCTTTTTTTGTTCATTTACTCCAGCGGCGTGCATATGTTCATGCCCTTGGGCGACAGCATCGGGCTTTCCTTGGCCAAACATTCGGACATGGGGCGCGTGATGGGGCGCATCAACAGCGCGCGGATGGCTTTTCTCATGCTCGCCGGCGTCGTGACCTTTGTCTGCTTCCATTTCGGCTGGTTCAGCTTTGACGCTCCGGTTCTGGTTTTTCTGGTCAGCGCCGCCGCTTTCATCGTCGTCGCCGTGCTTCTCGTCGTTTTGTACCGCGGCTATAACGCGGACGGCGGCGAAACGCCCCAGACAAGGTTTGTCCTGCGGAAAAAATACCTGCGCTACTATCTCATCTGCGCGCTATACGGCGGGCGGAAACAGATCATGTACGTGTACAGCCCCTGGGTGCTGATCGACTTGCTGGGGTTCAGGGCCGACACCATCTCCATCCTGAGCGTAATCGGCTCGTTCATCGGCATCTTTTTTATGCCGGTCGTAGGCAAATGGATAGACCGCCACGGCGTCCGGAACGTGATGATGGCGGAGGCGCTGGCGTTCATCGCCATCTACGTGGCCTATGGGTTTTTGAGCAAATGGGTCAACACCCATGTCGTGGTTCTTTCCGGGCTTGCCATGATGCTCGTCTATCTGCTGAACATCGTGGACCGGATGTCCGCGCAGTTCAACATGGTGCGCGCCATTTATATGCGTTCCATTGCCGTCACGCCGGAGGACGTGACGCCGTCGCTGACCATGGGCATGGGCATCGACCATGTGATGGCCGTCATCGGTTCTTACGCCTGCGGCGTGGTGTGGTTCCGTTTCGGCCCGGAATATGTGTTCATCATAGCGGGGCTGCTGTCCCTGTTCAATCTTTTAGCCGCCTGGGGGATTAAGCCTCCGTCCGCGCAGCTTAGTGAAAAAGGAGATGTCTTATGAAAAAAATCGGCTGGATAGGCGTCGGCCTGATGGGGAGCCGGATGGCGCCCCGGCTTTTGGACGCCGGGTATGACCTCTGTGTCTGCGACACGGTGCGGGAGCATTGCGACGATATTGTGGCGAAGGGCGCGGCGTTCGTCGCCGACCCAGCGGCTCTCACGGCGCAGGCGGACGTCGTTTTTTCCATCATCCCCAACGCCGCCGTTTTAAAAACCGTCGGCTTCGGCGAAAAAGGCGTGGCGTCCGCCGTCAAACCGGGGCAGATCTTCGTCGATATGAGCACGGTGGATCCCGCTTCCTCCGCGGAGGTGAACGAGGCGATGGAACGCAAGGGCGCAAAATTCGTCCGCTGCACCCTCAGCGGGAGCGTGGACCACGCCTCGGAGGGCCGCCTCACGGTCATGGCTTCCGGGGATCCGGACGCTTACGGGCAGGTGCGCCCCGTTTTGGAAAAGCTGGGAGACCGGCATTACTATCTGGGCGGGCGGGAGGAATCCCGCTACATGAAGATCATCGTCAACATGCTCCTTGGAACCTCCATCCAGGCCCTGGCGGAATCGTTGGTCATGGGGGAGGCTGTCGGCGTGGACTGGCGGCAGATGCTTCAGGTCATCAGCGACAGCTCGGCGGCAAACGCCATGATGACGCTGAAAAAGGAATTCATCCAGAACCGGGATTTTTCGCCCATGTTTACCGGCATGAACATGGAAAAGGATATGAACCTAGCGATGGACATTGCCAAAGAGGCGCACCTGTCCCTGCCCCTGGCTTCCATTTCCCGGCAGATGTACGCCGCCATGACCGGCCAGGGGGTGCAGGATCTGGATTATTCCGCCGTCCTGTTGGTCAACGAAGTTTTGAACGGGATTCAGCACGGGTGAATTTGTGTTCCCCGGCGCGGAATGAACCCTCCGTCGTTGCGCACCTAGCCCCATTTGCGCAGCAAATGGCTGGCAGGTGCCAATCGAGAACTCCCCGGCTTTAGCCGGGTAGGAGTTCACCGTTGCGAGCGAAGCGAAGCAACCCAGTTAGGCAGGGATTCGTAATCATTGCGGCGGGCCTGCCCCGCAGACGGGTGATTTCTCAGCGCCTGCGCACGGAGAAAATATCGATCGAGACCCATTTCTGCACCAGACCCATGATCCCGCGCGGCGCGAGCAGGATGATCGTGATCGCGATGACGCCGAGGATGACCATGCTGAAGCCCGGAAAGTTATATAAAAACTGGCGGATCAGCACAAAAATCACGGCGCCGATGATGGGTCCCTCAACGGTGCCCAGGCCGCCGATGACGACGATAAAGACCATGGAGACCGTCCAGCTGATGCCAAACGCGTTCGACGGCTGGATGAACGCCTGCTGCAGATAGATGGCCGCGCCCGCGATGCCCGTGACGCAGGCGGAAATCAAGAAACATTTGAGCTTCGTGCGGTAAATTTCAACGCCGCGCACCTCGGCCGCCGACGCGTTGTCACGCATCGCCATGAGCGCGAGGCCCAGCTTCGACCGCAGGATAAAATAAACGACGGCGAGCGAACCTGCCCCGACCGCAAGCGCGACGTAATAGATATGCGTCGCGGACAGCCTGTACGTAACCGTGATGTTGTATCCCTGGGCGTAATGCGCCCAGGCCCACGTCGAAAACCAAAGCGCAAGACATTCGGCGACGATCCATGTGCCTATCGTGAAGTAAACGCCCTGCATCTTGAATACCGGGATTGAAATGACCAGGGCGAAAAGAACCGAAACCCCCGCCGCCGCGGCAAACGCCAGCAGGACGGGCAGCCCGTATTTTTCCGAAACGATTGCCAGCGCGTAGCCGCCGATGCCGATGAAGCTCTGCTGTCCGAGCGATACCAGGCCGGCATAGCCGCCCAGCAGGTTCCACATCTGCCCCAGCACCATGTAAAACAGCATGAGAATCATGACATTCAGCACGTAGTCGCCCGCGTAGGCCGGCACCGACAGCAGGACGGCCATGACGGCGATCCAGATGAACTTCGCGTTTTTGCCCAGCGTGACATTTCGTTTCAGCGAATGTTCGCTGTTTTCGCGGACGCCCTCTTTAAGATTATCTTTGATTTTACCGAATGCGGCGCGCATGTCCCTTCCTCCTTATTTCCTGACCGCTTTGGACAGAAGCCCCTGCGGGCGGATCGCGAGGATGACGAGCAGCACAAGGAAGCCTGTCAGCTGCTGATAGGTGGGACCGATGAAATTCGCGCCGACGAGCTGGGCAAGGCCCAGGATGATGCCTCCGACCAAGGTGCCGGGGAGCGAGCCCATGCCGCCGATCACGACGACGCCGAACGCGATGATCAGGTACTGCGTGCCCGTCGTCGGATAGAACGGGAACGTCATGCCCACGAGCATGCCGGCTATGGCGGCGGTCACGACGGTCAGCATCATCGCGTAAACATACATGTGCTTCGTATTGATGCCCAGCAGCTCCGACATGACGGTGTCGCTGGAGGCGGCGCGGATCGCGCGCCCCAGGGAGGTTTTGTTCATCACGAGGGAAAGCACGGCTATGACCGCCACGGCGACGATAAAGTTGACGGCGTACATCATGGAAACGGACACGTGCGCCGTGCGGATCAGGTTTGTCGTGACAAGCTGGCTCGGAATGGTCCGGGTGTTGGCGCCGAAAACGAGAAACAGCGCGTTCGAAATGATGATAGACAGCCCGAACGTCACGAGCAGGGCGGGCTCCGCCCCTTTCGCGATGACTTTGTTGATGAGGAAATTCTGTATCGCAAAGGCAAAAACCAGCATGATCACAATCGTGAGCAGCAAAGCGATTACAGGGTTGCCCGTCAGGGACTGCGCGATGCGCATCGTCAGAAAGGTACCCAGGATCATGATGTCGCCATGCGCGATGTTCGTGAGCTTCATGATGCCGAAGATGAGCGACATCCCGATTCCGATGACCGCGTACAGCCCGCCGAGCAGCACCCCGGTCACGACCGCCTGCGGCAAGGTTTCAAGCATTCCATCCCTCCAAAACAAGCTTTTTTTTGATTGCTACGCGAATTGATTGATGCCGAAATAGGCATCGCTGACCGCCTCGTGCGAAAGTTCGGACGATTTGCCCTCCATCACGATACGGCCCTTGACCATGACATAAGAATAGTCGGAATGGCGCAGGCTGCGTTTGATTTCCTGTTCGACGAGAAGAAAAGTGATTCCCGCCGCGTTCAGTTCCCTTACCTTTACATAGATGTCCTGAATGATCACGGGCGCAAGGCCCAGCGAGATTTCGTCGCAGATGATCACTTTCGGGTTCATCATGATCGCGCGCGCGATCGACAGCATCTGCCGCTGCCCGCCGGACAGAAACGAGGCAAGCTGCGAAGACTTTTCCTTGAGCACCGGAAACATGCCGTACACCTTTTCCAGCTGCGCCGCCCTTGCCTTTTTGGCATCCGGCAGATAGGCGCCCATCCATAAATTTTCCATGACGCTCATGTCCGCGAAGACGCGGCTGCCCTCCGGCGTCATCGCGATGCCTTTCGAGGCGATCTTGCTTGTCCGCCAGCCCGTGATGTCCCCGCCTTCAAAGCGGACCGTCCCGCCCGCCGGCCGGTGGATCCCCATGATGGTGTTGAGCAGGGTGGACTTGCCCGCGCCGTTCGCGCCGATGATGGAAACGATTTTTCCGCTCTCGATATTCATGGAAACGTCGTGAAGCGCCCGGAGATCCCCGTGCAGGACGCTCAGCCCGTTTACTTCGATTATGTTATTCATCTTCTTCCGTCCCCAGGTATACCGCGTGTACTTCCGGCGAATCCATGACCGTGCGCGGCGGGCCGCAGATCACGTTGCGCCCTTCCGCGATGCAAAGCGTCCGGTCCGTGCCTTCGATCATCGTCTGCATGACATGTTCGATCCAGATGACGGTCACGCCTTGCTGTTTCGCGCCGCGGACGATTTCGAGGATCTTCATGACTTCGGATTCCGTCAGGCCGCCCGCCGCCTCGTCGATGAGAAGCAGATCCGGCTTCGACGCAAGCGCGATGCCGATTTCAAGCCGTTTCCGGTCGAGCAGGCCGAGGCTTCCCGCGATGTCGCCGCGCCGGTCTGCCATGCCGATGCGCCCGAGTATTTCATCCGCGCCCGCGCCGGCTTCTTTTTCGGAAATCAAGCGCCCGTAAACGCCGCCTGTCATGATGTTTTCGTAGACGCTCATGCCTTCAAAGGAACGCGGTACCTGAAACGTGCGCCCGATTCCCATGCGCGTCCGTTCGACGATTTTTGTCTTTGCGATATCCCTGCCCTTGTAGACGATGCGTCCCGAATCCGGTCTGAGGATGCCCGTCAGCACGTTCAGCAATACCGTCTTTCCCGCGCCGTTAGGGCCTATGACGCCCAGCACCTCGTTTTCGAACACTTCAAAACACAGGTCGTTTAAGACCCGGTTGCTGCCGAACGCAATAGAAAGGTTTTCCACTCTCAGGATTTCATTCAAACCCTTACCTCGCCCCAGGGGCCGGGGGTAATATGGATATTGCTCCGCCGACGAAGACCGTTCTGATCGGCGGAGCAATAGCGAAACCGTCGTTTTCCTACTTGCTGCTGTTGTATCCGGGGATGTAGACCGGCGCGGTGAGCTGCGTCACTTCGGGCACATGCCCCGCGGCGATGACGACCTTTTTGTAGCCCCATTTTTCATCCGTGAGCCACTGGCCGAATACGATAGGGCAGTAGCCGACATGGTTTTCGGCAAACACGATCTTGCCGTAGGTGGTTTCCAGATCCGTGGCGATGAGCGCCTGGCGGATCGCTTCGGGATCAAGGCTGCCCGCGCGCGACAGCGCGTCGTATGCGACCTCAAAGAGCGTCCAGTCCCAGCCGAGCTCCAGGTCCGGCGAAGAGTTGATCGCCGCTTCGTACTCATCGGACAGGGTTTGCGCGTCTTTTCCGTTCAGCGAGTTGATCCACGGGAACTGCGGCGACCACTGCGTTTCGATGCAGAGCCCCTCTCCCTTGCCTTCACCCAGCGCGTTGATCTCCGAGGCGAGATGCATGCCTTTGGAGAGGACGGCCGTCTTGGGCGTGTAGCCGAGCTGCTGGCACTGATTCCAGACGGTTACGAGTTCGGGGTTCAGCAGGCTCGAAACAAGAATGTCACAATTCTCATTCTGGATCTGCGTCAGGACCTGCATATAGTCTTTCGTGCCTTCGGGAAAACGGCCGGGATCGACGATGGTGTAACCGCGCTCCGCAGCTTTGACTTTCATGATGTCCGCCATGCCGACGCCATCGACGTTGGAATCCAGCACGAGGCCGATCTTTTTGTTCGTGTCCATCTCGTCCCAGGCGTTGAAATATTCGTCAATGAACCAGTCGTAATTGAAAAACAGGCCGAACGACCAGTCGTAGGGGCCGCCTTCGAGCCAGCTCGTATCCGGGCCGTTCGCAAGGATCGCGGGAACCTTGTTGCGTTCGGCGACCGCCGAAACCGGGCTTGTCGTCGCGGGCGTCCACTCGCCGAAGAGGATATTGACCTTGTCGCTCGTCACGAGCTTCGTCGCGACTTCCTGTGCCTTGGTCGGGTCGCTTTCCGTGTCGCCCCAGATGATTTCAACTTTCATCTTTTGGCCGCCGATGTCGATGCCTCCCCTTTCGTCATTGATGATCTTGAGCGCTTCCTCGGCAATGTACCTTGCGCCGACCCCGCCGACGGAGTAGCTCGCCATCGGACCCGTAAGCGGCAGCACATAGCCGATTTTGATGGTGCCGGCCACGCCGTCCGCCGTGCCGACGTCGCTTGTGTTGCTGCTGCTGCTTCCGCCGCCGCAGCCTGTCAGCGTCAGCGTGAGCGTCATCAGCACGGCCAAAGCTGTCAGCAGTACCCTTGAAATGTTTTTCTTCTTCATTCTTCGCAATCCTCCTTGTTTTCTTCCTCCTGTGCAGGTCTTCGATTCTTCCAAAAATTCGTTCCGGGCCGCGAGCCCCGCAACTTACATCAAAAGATAGCCCACGATAAAATTATACAGGCCGTCGTCCGCGCCCAGAACGACCGGTTCCACGAATTCGCGCCATTCCGGATCGATTTCCGGATGTTCGGCCTGAAAATCTTCGTAGTCCAGATAGTATTTTTTTTCATCCATTTCTCTGACCCTCCCTGTTTCGCCCGCGCTTAATAATATGCGTTTTCCTTCACATATTCGCACACGGCCTGTAATTTTTTTACGTCCACGCTGTTGATGTCGATGACATGCCGGTTGAATGCGAAGTAGAACCGCCCGCCCGGCATGCCGATCTCCAGCAGGCGCTTGACTTCGTCGATGCATTCTTCTTTGGAGTGCGTCAGCGTGATCGTCGGGTCGAAGAAGCCGCCGATGATATGTCTGCCGCCGATGGCAGTTTTGATCTTCTTCGCGTCGCCGTCCTCAAACTTGATGATCGTGTTTTCCGGCAGCTTCGCGAGATAATCGATGTAGCGGGTCCAGTCCACCTCGGCGAAGAGGAAGGACGCGCCGCCCGCCTTGCTGATCCCCGACACGAGTTTTTCAAAGGTAGGCCAGTACAGCCGTTCGAAATCCGGAAGCCGCATGAACGGCGCCAGGTGCAGGGGGATGAAGACGATATGACCCGGGTTGACTTTTCGCGGCAGCGCCAGCTTCAGCATGAGGGGCAGCGTCGCCTCCGCCGCTTTTTCAACCAGGTCCGGGATGCGGCGCACGTCCATGGTGATGCCTTTGAAGCCCCTGAGCTGGTCCGCGAGGAAATCAAAGGGGGCTTCGCACAGCGCGCCGACGAAGAATCCGGTGACATATTCGAATTCCTGCGAAACCTGTGCCTCGAAAGCGCCCTCCTGCCCAAAGGTCTGAAGGAGCAGGCTGTAAGCCTTTGCCAGGTTGACGCTTGCATGCGCCCTGTCGGTGTCGAAGCCCGCGAAGATTTTCGGCAGGATGCTCTCCATGATGGTCGCATAGGGGTTCTTTATGTACGCTTCATAGTCGTCCGGCGTGAAAGATTCGATTTCAGGATGCTGCATCGCGCCGGTGGAACTCATCACCCAGTTTTTTGCCCGGAGCGCCTGGTAAACCGCCGGAAACCGGATGTTCTCAATGGGATAGGTGTCCGTGTAAAATGTCTCGCAGATCGACCGCATCGCCTTTTTTCTCAGCTCTTCGTCGAAGTGCGCCCGTTTCAGGTCAAGCCCCGCCAGGCCGCAGGCGGCTTCCAGCGTAAACGTCAGCTGCATGAACACCCGCTTCGGAACCCTTCCGGCAAGCAGGTCGTCGCGAATCTTTAATTTTTCATCTATCGACATACTAAAACCTCCTATTGTTATGAGACCGCCGCTGCGGGGCGGGCGCAACTCTCCGGTCGGGTCGCTGACGCTTGTGCGGGCGCTCCATTCGCTACGCTCATTCCGCTCGTATGCCCGCAATCCCGCCTCCGAGTTGCGCCCGCCCCGCAGCTATTGTATATCATACTATGCGCTACGCTACCCAGCTTCCGCAGGTTTTCACTGCCTCGGCGGCATTTCTGGACCATGAATCCGCCCCTACGTAGGTGCAGGCGTCCTCGTTCGCGGCGTTCCCGCCTATGATGACCTTGACGGAACCGCGCAGATCCGCCGCGGACAGCGCTTCTATCGTCTTTTTCATGGAATCGATGGACAGCGTGAGCACGCCGGACAGTCCGACGATCTTCGGGCTGTGCTTCTTCACGGCCTCCACAAAAGTTTCGGGTTTCTGGTCGATTCCAAGGTCTATCACCTCGAATCCGGCGGCTTCCCCCATGCTCTTGAATATATTCTTGCCTATGTCGTGTATGTCCCCCTCGACCGTGCCCAGAATGATCGCGCCCCTGCTTACGACTGCTCCGGTCCCGATGAACGGTTTCAGGATGTCGATGCTGTCCGTCAGGAGTTCCCCGGCAAAGATCAGGTCGCCCACGAAATACTCGCCGCTCTCAAACCGTTCCCCGACGATGTCCATTCCCTGCTGGCACGCCGCCACAACCTGCTGCGCCTCAGCCGCCGGGGGATTTGAGGATGCAAATTCTTTCAGCGTTTTTATCACCAAGTCTTCGTCCAAATCGCCCACGGCACTCTTTATCAAAGCCAGATCCGCCATTTGAAAACACACCTCCTTGCAAGACTGTATACAATCTCCGTATACCTTTCGCGTATGATTTATAGGATCGATTCATAATAACACATAATGGGCGCAAAGTCAAAATATTCATCCGCATGGACGAATCGATAAGATTGATATCAGAAGTGATTGACTATGCAGGCGACATGCGGTACACTCAATTCTATGGAACCGGTCACGAAATCCGCGCAAACAGGAGGTCGTTTTGGGCAAGGGCGTTTTTAAACAAGGACATTCACAGGAACACGGGACCGGATTGCTTCGCTCCGCCCGCAATGACGACATGCGGAACGAACCGCCCGGCGCCGCGCTTCTCACCCTGGTCTCCAGCGGGGAAGAAACGGTGCTGCATGCGCCTCCGGGCAAAGACCTGCTCTCGCTGCTGCGGGAAAACGGATTCTACCTCCCCGCCCTGTGCGACGGGCGCGGCGTCTGCGGCAAATGCAAAATCCGTTTGCTTTCCGGCGCTTTGGAACCCTCGGCTGCGGACGCGGCGCATTTCTCGGCGGAAGAGCTTGCGGACGGTTTCCGGCTCGCGTGTACCGCCTGCCCGGAGGAGGATCTGCGGATCCTGGCGGAGGAACGCGGCGAAGAGCGTTTTTCGGCGGTCAATGATTTCTCTTCCGGGGAGAACGTCCTCAACAACGTCCGGACGGAATGCGTCCCCATCCGGAAAATCGCGGCGAGCTTCGCCAGACAGGCCACAGGCGCCGGCGGCATCCCGCTGCATATCCTGCGCCAGTGTTCCGCGCTTGCCGGCGCCCCTGCGAATTCCGCGTTCGTCTACCGGGACCGGGAGGCCGTCGTGCGGGTGAGCATCGCCCGGAAGCAGCTTTACGCCATCGGCATGGACATCGGCACGACAACCCTCGGCCTGGCTTTGGTCGAACTGGAGAGCGGGCGGGTCGTCGGCACCTTTTCCGCGGTAAACCGGCAGCGGGCGTTCGGCGCGGACGTGATATCGCGCATCCGGCGCGCGAACGACGGCGATTTGTCCGCCCTGAGCCAAAGCGTGCGGACGCAGCTTTCCGGCGCGGTGGCAGAGCTTTGCCGCGCGCACGGCATTGACGCGGCCGACGTCGTGCGGATCGCCGTCGCGGCGAACACCTCCATGCT
>JAITOE010000086.1 GCA_031290135.1 Eubacteriales Family XIII. Incertae Sedis bacterium | reverse complement strand
CCGATAACTAAACCTTGGAGTCGTGACGGTCTTTTTTCCGTCAGGCTTCGTTGGCGGAACCCGTTGATACAGCCAGTATCAGCGGAACCCGCCGCCTTGCCTGGCGAAAAAAATCCTCGTCACTTTGTCCAATGTTTAATTGTCGGAGCAATAAAAATGATTGTCAAATCAAATCAGAACGCAAGAGCAAGTGCGGTTTTTGGGTCGCAGAGCCGCACTTGCTCCCTCATTTCTCACGTTAGTTCTGAATGGCCTTCAGTTCATCGTACAGTCCTTGCATTTCAGGATATTTTTTGAGGAAATCCTCGCCGCATTGCGTGAGCGCTTCTTGGATTCCGGCTTCGAGTTCCGGAGTCGTTTCGATGATCTTAAGACCGCCTGCCGTCATTTCATCAATGCAATCCTGTTCATATTTCGCGGAATACTCGTAGGAAACAGAGAAAACCTCTTCAGCGGCTTTGAACACCAAGTCCTGCAAATCCGCAGGGAGGGATTCGAGGTACTTGTTATTGATGATCTGACAGCTGATCATGGGATCGCGAGGCGCTAAGAGCATATACGGCGCAACTTCATACATGCCAAAAGGCGCGTATATGCCGGCGCCAACCATAGCGGCATCAATCGTTCCGTTCTGGAGAGACGGAGTGACCTCGCCAATGTCAAGGTTCGCCGGAGAACCGCCTAATGCCACTGCTTCATCCTGCAGCAGTTCACTGGGCTGGGTAAACGTCTTCAATGCAAGCTTTTTCAAATCGTCAATCGTATGCACTTTTGTCAGGTCTTTGCTGCTGATCAGCATCCTGCCGGCATTTCTGATGTAGGAAACCATGGTGACGCCTTTGGCGTCCAATGCCGCATCAAGCGATGTCGTATTGGCATTTAAAAGGCCGGCGGCTTCACCGGGATCGTTCCACAGATAGGGTACATCGAGCATATTGATTTCAGGGACGACGGTTGCGAAATAAGTCGTAGGGAATGAAACACATTCGATGCTCCCATCCTGTACGCCTTGGATCAGCTGTGCCATATTGCCGAGCTGCCCTGACTCATACACCTGCACGTCGATCCTTCCCTCAGACAATTCTTCCAATTTGTCGGCATAGGCCCTCAGGTAAAAAGGCTGCGGGTCCGCGCCGCCCGAACCGGTACCTATGCGCATGGTGTAGACTTTTCCGTCGTCGGTCGCTGCGGGCGTATCGCCGGCACTTCCGTCATTGGTGCTGTTCCCGCCGGAACCGCTCCCGTTGCCGCCGCAGGCCGATAAAACCAGCGTGAAAGCAAACAGCAGGGCGACCATGATGCTTAATGGCTTCTTTCTCATTCTCATTCTCACTTGCTAACTCCTCCTTTACTTCAATCGATAAAATTACTTGCACAGGCAATGCTGCCTGAATGCAGCCTCACTCTTCTTCGTATGTGATTGGAAGCGTCAGGAAAGATGCGTGTTCGCCGCCGAAGTACAGCGTATCCTCGCCCCAGCTAAGCCCATAATAGTGGCCTCCGTGATCAAGGGCATTGGAATCGTAATTGGAAATCTCCATGCGAAGCCGATGGCCTTTGTGAAAATAGTTGCTGGCGCCAAGGAGTTCAAATTCATATTTGTAAATTTTCCCTTCTTCAAGCGGCCGCGGCGTTTTATGTGTGTAATAAGGCCGGTACGGTTTCGTCAATTCCTCGTCTTTGTCAAACGCGTAGCAGCTTCTGAGGCGTCCCTGCGTCAGAAGACGCCCTTTTAACGGCAGATCGGGTTTTTGTGTTTCATCGGGGAATTGATCCCAGAGCCGGCAGAGAAACTTCGTTTCCACGAATTCATCCGGAAACGTAACCTTTGTTGACGCATAAAGCGTTAAGACAAGGTGGCCGCAAATCTCGGTTTCTTTTTCGAACGGGGGCGTGGTGAACGTAAGGTTTTCCTTGTAAGGGTATACAAAGCCGTGTTTCGTGATGGCGGAACCCGTGCCGCCGAAGTTGGTCCAATTTGGCTGCGGGTAGGCGTAGTTCACCGAACCGGGTTCGCTGGGCGGGTTCTTTGACAGACCCCCGTCGTTCAGGGAATCGACGGCGCCGCTTTTCTCTTCCGTAAGATAGAGCTTTTCGTATCTTGTTCCGGGAAGCGGCCAGTCTTCCGCAAAGACGAATTCGTCCTTGCCCCGGATATACAGGCAGACCTTTGGATCGTTCAGAAGTCCGGTGTCGTTGTCTTTCAGCCAATGATCGTACCATTGGAGCATAAGCAGACGCATTTCAGGCGTATTAAAGACCGCCATTTCATCCCCGTCCACCTCGCCCTGGCATACAAGGAGCTTCTTCGGCGTTTCAAGCTCTTCAAAACCGCGCAGGTTGCCGCGTAAATGGAGGCCGCTTTTATGCCATTCGCCGATGCTGAAAACAGGCACCTTTATCTTTTTGATATCCGCCCTCCGCAACTCCCAAAATTCATCAAAGGTCGGATGGCTTATGACGTTCCACGCGAAATCATATTGAAAATGCTTGGGGTTTTTGTTGAAACGGCTCTGGTTCGGGAGGGGGCCGTGTCCGAGGTGGTAATGCCCCCTAAGCTCCCAGTTGTACCATATGGAAGGAAAACCGATATTTAAAATGCCGCCATGGTACGCTACGTCCCGATAGAGGTCGGCGCCGCCGTCAAAAGGGATTATGGTGCAAAGATGCGGCGGCTGGTGTTGGGCCGCGAGCCATTGCGACCAGGACAAAAGAGATTCGCCTATCATGCCCACTTTTCCCGTACACCAGTCTTGGACGGCGATCCATTCAATGCAGTCGTAAAAATCCAACTGCTCCTGCAGAGTGAAAAAACCGTAGTCGCCTTCAGATTCGCCGGTACCTCTTTGATCTTGGATGACGTAGACGTAACCGCGCGAAACGAACCATGCGATGTCGTTCACCTCGACCATATGGAAAGTCGGCACGGCCGGCAGATGCTGAATGCCCTTTTGATAGGCCGTCGTGGCATACAAGGCCGGGAATTTCTGCCCGGAATCGGGTCGGTATATGTCGCAGGCGACACGGACGCCGTCGCGCATGACGATCCATACGTTGCGTTCCACGATCATTTTGTATTTCGGCTGACTGAGTCTTTCCGCAGGAAAATTTTCGGGAAGAACGCCTTTCATAACATTTGGATC
>JAITOE010000030.1 GCA_031290135.1 Eubacteriales Family XIII. Incertae Sedis bacterium | reverse complement strand
GCCGTCGCCAGCGCGCGGCTGCCCCGTCTTGCCCTGCCCCTTGGCCGCTTGACTTCCCGCGTGGTTTTCGCGCTTGGACGAACATCGCCAAACAAATGAGATAAATTTTTCATTAAAAGACCTCCCTGCAAATTTTAAAAAACGCACGAACCGATATCGGCAAATCCAAATTATAACGGTTTTGAAACACAGGGAAAACTTCCCTCAACAAAATTTAAGGGAAGGGAAAACCGAAAGAAAAAAGCTCTTCCAGTTGAGCCACTGTTTGCTGTCCGGCCACAGCCCCGCGTCAGAGCCTTGCGGCGTATAAGCCCCTCCGCTTGGCCACAAGATGTGTATAATCAGCGGAAATGATGATTGTTTATAGCATTTTCGCTGAATTTGTTTTTTGTACGTATTTTAACAAATCAAATCATCCGTTGATTTTTCAGTATATATGCCATATAATCAAAACATGGTGATTGTTCATAATCAGCGGAAAATACGATTCGAGACAATATTTCCGCTGATTATAGAAAGCGCGGAGGAGATCGGCCGAAAAGAGGTCGCTGAAGCCTATATGATTTTTGGCGGCATACCGTATTATCTGAGCTATTGGGACGGGCGATACGGATTGCCACAAAATGTGGACCGGATTGTTTTTTACGAAGACGCGCCGCTGCGGGATGAATTTGAAAATCTGTACGCATCCCTCTTTGCCCATTCGGAGCTCTATATCGAGGCCATTGACGCGCTCGGCAAGAAAGGAATCGGCCTCACTCGAGAGGAATTGGTCTCGGCGCTTTCGGTGAAAGATGACGGGATCGTCAATCTTTGCGAGATCAAATTCTCAAAATACGAATACGATGTCAAGAACGATTATGAAGAGAATCTGCGAAACAAGGTGTTCGCTTTTGGAAGCGAAACCCACACCCGCAAAACGCCGCATTTGACGCTCGTCTCCACATACGGCGCGAAACAAAACGGCCACGCGCGCGTGTTTCAATCCCAGGTGGTGCTTGACGATCTGTTCGCGCCACCGTTTCGTTAGGTTTTCGCCATCCCCTTTTACTCCATTTGCGCCCGCACCTTGCTGCCGTTTCCTTTTTGCTCGAATTTTGCTCGAATTGAGAGAGAGGCGAACTGAGATATCAGATTATGAGACATTTGGATAGTCATGTTTTTTTATCCCGTTCTGCTTTCTTTCGTGCATCATCAATGATCGGGATCGCAAAAACAACCTTTGTTCCTTTGCCGACTTTGCTCGAGATTCCGATTCTCCCGCCGTGCGCTTCCACGATTTCCTTGCAGATAGACAGCCCAAGCCCGGTTCCCTCCGCGCCGCCGTGGCTGTGCCGCTCAAAAGCGCGGGGCAAAAAATCCGGTGAGATGCCTGTCCCCGTGTCGCTCACCGTCACGGCAACCTCAAATGCCCCATTCTCCGCTCTCAATTCTCCATTGATCTCCACGGTTCCGTTCTTCGTATGGTTTCGCGCGTTCTGCAAAAGATTGAACATCACCTGCGTAAGCTCGCCGGGGTTTCCGGACACAGGGGGCAGATCATCCGCCAAATGAACCGCCAGCCTTGTTTTCACACGCTCCAATATGGGCGCATACAGCCTCGCGCTTTGGTTTATGACGTCGGCAAGCTGTATCTGCACGTCATGGGCGGCGTTGTCCTTCGTGCGGGAGCAATTCTGCATTTCATCCATGATTTTGGCGATGCGCTGTATTTCCTCGCTGATTTGGTCGAGGTCGTCGGCGGTCTGCGCGTCCACGCCCTTGCGCCGCAGTCCTTGCGCGATCAATTCCGCATAGCCCGACATCACGGCAAGCGGCGTTCGGGTTTCATGGGACACCGTCGCCATCAGGTCGGTTTTCATCTGGTTCAGCCGGTCGAGGGCGGTGTTTTCCAACATCAGCTTTTGCTCGGCCTCCCGCGCCGCCGCCACCCCCCGCATGGTGCCGCATGACATGGCGATCATTTGCGCGAAGGAGAAAATCAGCAAGGCAAGATCGGTAAGCGGGACGTTCAGTCCGAACAGGTAGATATTGTTGGAGTAAAAAGCGTCATGCACGGCGGCGTAGAGAAATACCGCAAGCCCGAACAGCGACGCCCATTGCTCAGGGTATATTTGCCGCCGTCCGAACGCGCCAGGCAGCTTTATGGCAAACCGCGCCGCCAAATATGCGATCGCGGCGAGATAGAACGCCTCATACCACAACAGGGAATAGGACATGAACCGTGTGCCAGCGAAAAGACACAGCAGGATGAACGCGGAGGATACGCTCGCCAAGGCGCGGAAGAACCATTTCTGCGCCACGCCGGGAAAAACTTCTTTTATGAGCAAAAGAACGAATATCGCCCCTATCGGCAGGGTGACATATTCGGTGCGGAACGCGGTTTCCCAGGAAAGAGACGGTATCTCTCCCAGAAATATCTTCGCGCCGGTCACGCCGGTCCGCAGGAACCACGTCAGGCAGAGGATGGCGAAATACAGGTTGGCGCGGTAGGAACGCAGGATAAAATACAGCGTCAGATGAACGAAGAACAGCGCGAGGAACAGCCCCGCCGCCACGCCCGCGAAATCGGTTGCCAGAGACATATACAGCCGGATATTTTGTTCGCTCCCAACGATAATGTTGGCGTGGTCGCCGTTGTCGCGATGCACGAAATTTGAGGACTGCCGCACAATCTCCACCACGCCGTCCGCAGGCTTGACCGAAAACGCCCAGAAGGCGTGTCCAGCTTCCTCACTTTCTTTCGTGTCGCCTGGCCGACCCGCCTGTCCGCGCAACTCCCCGTTGATATAGACGGTTTCCGCGAAATTGATGCTGATCTCCGTCAACATGTATGTGTCGTCGTCCGGGAAGATCAGCCGGACGCGGCTTGTGGCGACAGTGGAAACCTCCTGCGGCCTGCCGGTCTGTATTTCGGCGGCGCGGGCGTCAAATTCCTCCGGCGTCAAAAGCATGCCCGGTATGAATTCCACATTCCCGTCAATGCGGATTGCCGTGTTTTCAAAATCAAGATCGGACAAATCATAGTCGCCGTTGTCGGACGGAATATATCGGAACTCCACGCGGTCATAGTAGGACAACGTGCCGGAATACCATATCAAGACGCACGCCGCTGTGATGACGGGCAGGAGGAAGAGAATGAGATTTCCTTTTTTCATAATCGTTGTCACGACGGGAGAAATTTCCTCAACTTTTCCTTCACTTCCTGCAGGTTCAACGGTTTTCCGATGTGGTCGTCCATGCCGGCCGCGAGGCATTTTTCCACGTCCTCGCGAAAAACGTTCGCCGTCATCGCCACAATGGGAATCTTTTTTGCCTCTGGGGCATCCATCGCGCGAATGCGGCGCGTCGCTTCCAAGCCGTCCATTTCCGGCATCTGCACGTCCATGAAAATCATTTCGTACCCAGTCGGGGCGTCTTGGAACATCTTGACCGCTTCCACTCCGTTTTTTGCGCATTCGATGTGGATCCCCGTAGGCTCCAGCAGTGTGAGGACGATCTCCCGGTTGATGTCGACGTCCTCCGCCAGGAGGACGCGGCGCCCGGAAAAATCTGCGGCGTCTTCTGTCCGGCTCTGCGCGGATTGGATTTCCGACGCGTCCCCCCGCTCCGCCTGTATCGTGAACGAAAACGTCGCCCCCTTGTCCGTCTCGGATTCAATCCAGATCTTTCCGCCCATCATCTCCACGATGCGCTTGGAGATCGCGAGCCCGAGCCCTGTGCCGCCGAACTTGCGCGCGGTGCTGCTCTCCGCCTGCTGGAAGGAGTGGAAAAGGCGCTTCTGCTGTTCTTCGCTGAGGCCGATCCCCGTATCCGCCACTTCGACGCGAATG
>JAITOE010000274.1 GCA_031290135.1 Eubacteriales Family XIII. Incertae Sedis bacterium | reverse complement strand
GGGACCGCATCGCGGACGTGGTGATCTTGGACAAGGTGTTTGGCAGCGACCACTGCCCGGTACGGCTCTCGATAGAGATGTAAACATTCAAACACTGAATGGGAGGTGCAATCTTGAATAAACATTTGAAAAAAATCATTTCGGTTCTTTGTGTTCTTGCCGTCCTGGTTCCGTGTTTTACGCTGGCACCCGCCGCGTCGCCGCGCTGGGCCGACGGACCCTTGCAATCGTGGCGGGACAAGGGAATTCTGGCGGACGACGGGGATTTGCGTCCGGACGACCCGATAACGCCCTCCGAGGCGGCGGGGTTTTTGGCCGCCGCGTGGCCTTTCGCGCCGGAAGACAGCTTTGACCTGCTGTCTAACTCACGCCTGTCCCGCGAAACGGCGGCGGTTCTCCTGTCCGGCATCTTTTCTTCCTCCCTCCGCGAGGAAGAAAAGCGGGATTTCACGGATTTTGACACGTTATCCGCCGAGGGCGCGCGCGCGGCCTCGGTTTTGGCGGGGAACAGCGTGCTGTCCGGCTATCCGGACGGGAGCCTGCATCTTGACCGGGATATTACGCGGATTGAAGTCATAGCCATGCTGGACAGGCTTCTGGCCGCCGCCGCGAAAAACGGCGCTTCCGTGACCGTGCAGGACGCCGACTACATAGCGGCGGCGCACATATCCGAAAAAGACCCCGGCGCGTCGGCGGGTTCCGCTGAGAGCATGGAATTCGCGGAGATCGGCAAAGACGCGGACGGACTGCGCAGTGAGGCGCTGTTCCGCTTCCCGCTGCCCGCCGGCATACCGGGCGAAGCCATCCGTGACGCCTATGTTTATCTGCGCTACAAAGAGGGCGACGCCCCGGAACTGCGCGCGGCAGAAGTCACGGGGAGCTGGTATACCGTGAGTTCTACGTGGAAAGACACGGCGGCGCATATATCCGCTGAAAACACGTCGCCTGCGTCGGAGGACGCGGGCGGGGGCTGGTATAGAATCGACGTGACCGATCTGGCAAAGTGCTGGCTTCGCGGGGAAAACGACAACAACGGCATCGCGGTCCAGGAGACGCGGGACGGGAAGCAAGCCGTCTTTTACTCCGCTTTTGCCGCCGAGGCCGCGTACTGCCCGAAATTGGTAATCTCCTTCACGCCGGAACCGGACGGGGAGCGCTTCGGAAAATATGCCTACGCGCCGCAGACGGAGGGCAACTGCATGTCTTACGCCCTGCGTGACCGCGACATGATTTTATATGACGATCTGTTTGACACGCAGGCATTTCAGGCGGTCTACGATGCGGGCGGTACGGACGGCGCGCTCGCTTATGTCAAGAAGGAAGTCCTGAATTATGTAAACCTGCATAAGGACGGCCTGAAAATCGAACGCATACGGGAGCTAACGGGGCCGGACGCGGCAATCGACCCGGAGACGGAATACCGGATTGCGCTGCGGATCGGGTTCCGGGACAGGAGCCTCCTTGCGGGGATTCAGGTAGACGAAGACTTTGATTACCACTTCCATGCCCAGCTTGCGGACGGGAGCTGGGCGGAAAAGACGCCGCAGGAGGCTTCGCGCCGCGTTCCGGGTTCGAATCCGGACACGGACCCCGGAAAATACCCGTGGCACCAGGGCTACATGTGGGGCTATGAAAAATGGAACGGCTATTACACAAGCGACGTGGCGTACTTTGCCGTGACGAAGCCTGCGGAGGCGTTCACGAACCACCGGGGATAGCGAATGGCAGGGAACTTATTATACTTGGCGTTCGTCATATCTTTAACGAATGTTTTCGTAAAAAGCGGCAACAAAGGAATGCGGCCGGAAATCCGGCCTGCTTTTTGAAGGAGGGTATGATGAGACGTTTTGTGGGTATTTTTTTGAGCGCGACCCTGATTTTTGCCGGAAGCTTTGCCGGGGCAGGCGGGGCGGTTTTCGCTGCGGACACGGAAAGCAAGGGGCTGGAAGCCGCCATCGTAACCGTGAAAAACATCGTGGACATCCCGGACAGCCTTACGCGTTTCAATTTTGACTACTACGGGGAAGACGGGAAGACGACCTATTCCATGAACTGGAGCAACGAGGACGCGGCGAAAAATTTCAGCATTTACGCGGAGGTGCGCGGGGATTACTTAGTCAGTTACAACTGCTACACGGAAGACGGGCCGCAAGGGCTTGGCAGCGTCAGCCGGGCTTCCGCCTTGGAAACGGCCGCGGATTTCCTGAAAAAGGTCAACGCCGGCCTTGCCGCGAAGATGCAGCCAGTTGAAAACGCGGCGGGTCGGGACACCTACACGCATTATTTCGATTTTGTCCTGGAAGAAAACGGATTGCGGGCGGACTTCATCAGCGCCGCGGTCAGCGTGAACAAGCACACGGGGGAGGTCGTTTCGTACAGCTGGTACAGCGTGGATGAAACCCCCGTGTTTCCGGCGGCGACGGGCCTCATACCGGAAGAACGCGCGAAGGAAAGCTATTTAGACGGAGACGGGATCCGCTTGGAATACCGCTCCTATTTTGACTATGCCGGGCAAAAATTCACGGTTTTCCCGGTTTATGTCG
Organism: Eubacteriales Family XIII. Incertae Sedis bacterium; assembly: GCA_031290135.1. Taxonomy (GTDB): domain Bacteria; phylum Bacillota; class Clostridia; order Peptostreptococcales; family Anaerovoracaceae; genus JAITOE01. The sequence continues at coordinate 12,250 of JAITOE010000274.1, read as the reverse complement.
CCGCCAACGCGAATTTTGCCGTGGACGCGCGGACGGGCGAAACGGTTCTGCTGAACGACGGCTACCCGGTTCCGACCGACGGCGGCATGGCGGGCGGGATGGGATACAACAGCATGGAGGCGGAGGCGAGCAAGCAGCCTTCGCCCGCGGAACTCAGCGCCGTTGACAAGGCGGCGGGCCTGCTGACGGGCGACGAGGCGCAGCGCGCCCTGACAAAGGCGTTCCCTGAGCTTTCGGGCATGAAACCGACACGCTCTTCCTTGGTGAACGACTATCAGGATAAGGAAGTCTATAGATGGAACCTGGAATTTGAAAAATCCAACGGCAACATTTCAGGTGCTGTCAACGCAAAGACGGGGGAAATCCTTTCCTGGTACAATTATGAGGATAAGCAGGACGCCGGAGACCGGATCACCCCGGAAGCGGCCCGGAAGACGACGCAGGATTTTCTGGAAGCGAACGCGGCAAAGAGGTACCCGCTGACGGTTCTGGACGAAGACTCCGCGAAAGCAAACGACATCAGCTACCGAAGCACGGCGGTGTACGGTTACGAGACGTACCAGTTCCGCTTTGACCGTCAGGTTGACGGGTATGCGTTCAGGACGGACAATTTGTCCATCAGCATAAACCAATGGACGGGAAAGATCGTGGCATATACCTGCAACTGGCACGAAAACGCGGTTTTTCCGCCCGTAAACGACACGCTCCAGCCAGCGGGCGCTTTTGACATATTTGACGAAAAAAGTGATTTTACGCTGAAATACGCGAAAATCCTGAAAGAAAGCGGCAGCGAAATCATCCCGGTTTACACCTGGGCGCAGACGCCCGCCTACATGGTGGACCCGGCGGACGGGACGCTTACGGGCCAGGACGGGAAGCCGTACAGGGTGCCTGTGTACGCGTCCTACGACGACATCAGCGGACATTGGGCGGAAGACACGGTCAACGCCCTCTTGGACAACGGATATTATCTGGAAGGCAGCCATTTCGAACCGAAAAACGCCATCGGGCAGGAGAAGTTCCTGCGGTTCCTGTACGCGCCGGAGCAGACATACTACGACCAGGATGCCTTATACCGCATGCTGGATTCCATGGGGATCGTGAAAGAAGGGGAACGCGACCCCGCCGCCTTGCTTTCGAGATACGACGCGGCTAAGTTCATCACGCGTTATCTGGGGCAGCAAAAGATAGGGGCGCACCCCGAAGCCTTTGTGGATCTGTATAAGGACGCGGTGGCGGAGGAATACAAGGGCTACGCGGCGGTTGTGAAGGTTTTGTCAATCATGCAGGGGGATGCCGCCGGGAATTTCAACGGCGATAAGAGCCTCAGCAACGCAGAAGCGGCGGTAGTCATCTTCAACGCCCTGCAGGCGGCGCAGCGGTAGGTTCCGGACCGGCTGAAGCCGGGGAACCCTATACAAGGAACGTCAGGCTGCTTTCTTCGCGTTCGCCGGAGTCGTATTCCACCAGGTCGCGGATCAGCGGATCGCGGACCAGATGCTTCCATACGGTGAAAACGGCACGGACGAAATCCTGCGACAGAGGCAGCCTTTTTTCTATGACGGGGCAGACGTAGGGCAGATGCCACATGGGAAACAGGATGAGCCGCAGCGCGCCGTCTCCGTCTATATGCGGCGCCAGAGGAAAGAAGCGGCATTGCAAAGGGCGCATCCGGCGCGGGCAGGACGGCGGATTTTTGCAGCGGATGAAGTAAACCCGGCCCGACCATGAATCGGGAAAATCGCCGTCCGCCGCATCCGACCAGCTCCATTCGATCCAGTCCTCTTTTTTTGTGAAGAGCTTTTCTTCTCCGGGCAGCAGATAGATCCCAAGGGCAAAACCTTGGGAGGCGGCTTCCTGTTCGCCGCCGGTGCAGCAAATGCCGCCGCACAGCAGGCCGCAGTCGCCGGGCAGCGGGGATACTTTGTCCAACAGCCGGTAGATGGCCGCGTAGGTTCGTTTGCGGATCAGACTTTTCATGCTTTGCCCCATTCCGTGCGGAAAGCGTTCCACGCTTAAAAGTATAAACCACATGAACCCAAAAATCCACCTGAAAAAACCCCACCGAAAAAATCGCGATTGAATTTTCTGGGAAATCAGGTTATGATAAAGAGTGGGCATCATTGTGAGGAATGCCGCTACGGGGCGGGCATAACTGTCCGTCATTGCGCTCGCAATGACGGAGGGAATGTATATAAAATAGGTGTTTTATGAAATTAGGAATAGACGTCGGCTCCACAACGATCAAATTAGTCCTTTTGGACGCAGAAAACAAAACGCTCTTCAGCCGCTACGGCAGGCATATGTCCAATGTATTTGACAAAGTCACGGAACTTATCGAAGAACTGCACGGCGCGTATCCGCACGAGGAAGTGAACGCGGTCATCACCGGGTCCGGGGGGCTCACCCTTTCCGCGCTCCTGGGGCTCCCCTTTGAGCAGGAAGTGATCGCGTGCAGCCGCGCCGTGGAAGAGACGATCCCGGAGACGGACGTGGCGATTGAGCTGGGCGGGGAAGACGCGAAGATCACCTTTTACGGGGCGACGGTCGAGCAGCGCATGAACGGCGCCTGTGCGGGCGGGACCGGCGCTTTTATCGACCAGATGGCCGTGCTGCTGAACACGGACGCGGCGGGCCTCGATGAAAAAGCGGCCGCCCACAGCTTGATTTATCCCATCGCCGCCCGCTGCGGCGTTTTCGCCAAAACGGACATACAGCCCCTCATCAACGAAGGCGCGCAGATCGAGGACTTGGCGGCTTCCATCTTTCAGGCCGTCGTAAACCAGACCATCAGCGGGCTGGCGTGCGGCCGGACGATACGCGGCAAAGTGGCGTTCCTCGGCGGTCCGCTCGCCTTCCTCCCGGAACTCAGGAAACGCTTCGTAGAAACCCTTGCCCTGGCGCCGGAAGACGTGATCTTCCCGGACGCGCCGCAGTATTTCGTGGCCGCCGGCGCCGCCCTGCTTTCCGAGAAACACGGGACGCTCGGCATCCGGGAACTGTTGGACAGGCTGCGGGGCGCGGACCAGGCGTTCCTGAACGAAACGAAGCACATAGAGCCGCTGTTTCGCGACGCGGACGCCTACCGGGATTTTCAGGAGCGGCATGGCGGAAACAGGGTGCGCCGGAAAGACATAGGCCAAGCGAAGGGGCGGCTCTTCCTGGGGATCGACGCGGGTTCCACCACCACGAAAGCGGCGCTTATCGATGAAGAAAAATACCTGCTCTATTCGTTTTACAGAAATAACGAAGGCAGGCCGCTGGAAGCAGTGAAAGCCATGCTGAAAGAGATGTACGGGCTGATGCGCGCGGACGCCGCCGTCGCGGGCGCCGCGGTCACGGGTTACGGAGAGGGTCTGATCAAAGCCGCCTTCCACGCGGACCTGGGCGAGATTGAAACCATCGCGCATTACAAAGCGGCGGAAGAATTCCTGCCCGGCGTCGAATTCATCCTCGACATCGGCGGGCAGGACATGAAATGCATGAAGATCCGCGACGGGGCGATTTACACCATCATGCTGAACGAGGCCTGCTCTTCGGGCTGCGGCTCTTTCATTGAAACCTACGCGAAATCCGTGAACCTGAGCGTGGAGGCCTTTGCGCAGGAGGCGCTTTTCGCGAAGGCGCCGGTGGATTTGGGAACCCGCTGCACCGTCTTCATGAATTCGAGGGTCAAGCAGGCGCAGAAAGAGGGCGCGGCCATCGGGGACATTTCTGCGGGGCTTTCCTGTTCCGTCATCAAGAATGCGCTGTACAAGGTCATCAAACTGCGCGATGCGGACGAAGCCGGGGAAAAGGTCGTGGTGCAGGGCGGGACTTTTTTGAACGACGCCGTGCTCAGGAGCATTGAAATGGTCATGGGGCGCGAGGTGGTGCGGCCGGACATCGCCGGCAACATGGGGGCTTACGGGGCGGCACTGATCGCACGGGAAAACTGCGGGGAAAACAGCAGGTCAGCCATCCTGAAAACGGAAGAATTGGACGCGTTCACCGTGGAAAACAGCCATTCGCGCTGCAAGCAATGTGAAAACAGCTGTCTGCTGACGATCAACCGTTTCCGGGACGGCGGGCATTTTGTGACGGGGAACCGCTGCGAAAAAGGCATCGGAGCGGACCGGCGCGGATCGACGCTGCCGAACCTGTTCATGTATAAATATGAGCGCATGTTCTCCTACGAGCCTCTGAAGGAGGCCGACGCCCCGCACGGCGTGATCGGCATTCCCAGGGTGCTGAACATGCATGAGAATTACCCCTTTTGGTTTACGTTTTTTACCCGTCTGGGCTTCCGCGTGCTGCTTTCGCCCCCGTCATCCAAATCGATATACGAAAACGGCATGGAAACAATTTCCTCTGATACCATTTGTTACCCGGCCAAGCTCGTACACGGCCATATCAAGTGGTTAGTCGAACACGGCGTGAAACGCCTCTTTTATCCGAGCATCAACTATGAACTGGCGGAGGACGGCAACGCCGACAACCATTACAATTGCCCGGTCGTGGCCACCTACCCGGAGGTCATTGCCAACAATATGGACGATATTTTTGCGGAAAACGGCGTGTGCTTCCTCCATCCGTTCCTGCCTTACGACATGGACGAGCGCTTGGTCAGGCGGCTGCACGGCGAATTGCAGGTCCTGGAGCCGGGGACGGAAGCGGGAGCGGAGCCGAAGCCGGAGATCGGGCTTGACGAGGTGCTTCGCGCGGTACAGGAAGCGCGGAAAGAGGACAAACGCTTCAAGGACGATGTCCGGCAGCAGGGCGACCTGGCGCTGAAATACATCCGGGAGAACGGCATCAAGGCGGTGATCCTGGCGGGACGGCCGTATCATCTCGACCCGGAGATCAACCACGGCGTCGATACGCTCATCACGTCTTTCGGGCTTGCCGTGCTGACGGAGGATTCCGTCGCGCATCTGGCGGAACTCAGCCGGCCCATCCGCGTGCTGGACCAGTGGATGTACCATTCCCGCCTGTACCGGGCGGCGGAAGTCGCGGGGCAGGGCGGTGAACTGGAACTGGTGCAGCTGAATTCATTCGGCTGCGGGCTGGACGCCGTGACCACGGATCAGGTGGAGGAGATTTTAAGCCATAAAAACAAGCTGTACACGGTTTTGAAGATCGACGAAGGCGCCAACCTCGGCGCGGCCCGGATCCGCATCCGCTCCCTGAAAGCCGCCATGGAGGAACGCGAGAAAAACAATGTGCGCTTCCGGGACGAACGCTATAAATTTGACCGCGTGATGTTCACGAAACAGATGCGGAAAGAATATACGATCCTCATCCCGCAGATGTCGCCCATCCATTTCCAGCTGCTCGAACCCGTGCTGAACCATTGCGGGTACAAGGCAAAGCTGCTGCCGCCCGTGGACGTCCACGCGGTGGACGAGGGGCTGCGCTATATCAACAACGACGTCTGCTATCCCACCATCGTTTCCCTCGGCCAGATCATTTCCTATTTGAAATCCGGCGAATGTGACCCGGATCGCACGGCTGTCTTCATGTCCCAGACCGGCGGCGGCTGCAGGGCCAGCAATTACGTGGCGCTGCTGCGGAAAGCCTTGAAGCAGCTGAAAATGGCGCAAATCCCCGTCGTTTCCGCGAACATTGTCGGTCTGGAGGCCAACCCTGGCTTCAAGATATCGCCGCTTCTGATCGAAAAGGCGGTCATGGCGCTGATCCTGGGGGACGTGATGATGCGCGTGCTTTTCGCCACGCGGCCCTATGAGGCGGAGCAAGGGGCGGCGGACCGGCTGGCGGAGCGGTGGACGCGGAAAATCTGCGATGAAATCGGGCGGATGCGTCCGGGGGCATACCGGAAGACGATCCGGGACATGACGGCGGATTTTGACAGCCTGCCGCGCGTGGACGTGAAAAAGCCCAAGGTGGGCGTGGTGGGGGAGATCCTCGTGAAGTACCACCCGACCGCCAACAACGACATCGTGGGCATCATCGAAGCGGAAGGCGGGGAGGCGGTGGTTCTGGACCTGGTGGACTTCTTCCTCTACGGCATGCACAGCAAGGAATACAATTTCCGGAATTTATCAGGGAAATACAAGGCGATGCTGGCCAACAACACGGCCATCCGGATTGTGGAGTGGTTCCGCAAGCCGGCGCGGGACGCCCTGGGGAAGAGCGCGCATTTTCACGCGCCGCTGAAGATAGAGGAGCTTGCCGGCAAGGCGGAGAAGATTTTGTCGCTCGGAAACCAGTGCGGGGAGGGGTGGCTCCTGACCGGGGAAATGGTAGAGCTCATCGACAGCGGGGTCGAGAACATCGTGTGCCTCCAGCCCTTTGCCTGTCTGCCGAACCACATCACGGGCAAGGGCATGCTGAAGGCGCTGCGCAAATACAACCCGCTTGCGAACATCGCCGCGATAGACTACGATCCGGGCGCCAGCGATGTAAACCAGCTGAACCGCATCAAGCTGATGATGGCCACGGCGTATAAGAACATGGAGAAGCGAGAGACGGTGTCACAGGACGCCGCCGGGGAGCGGGCATAATGGTTTCGCTCCATTTCCTGCCGTAGGCATGAAATGGCTAAGAGAACCTTATGCGGGCAGCTTCGCTGCCGTATAACCCGGCGTTGTGATCGGTGCGGGCGTCACCCCTCCGTCGTTGCGAGCAAAGCGAAGCAATCCAGACGATAACGTAGGCGCACAGAATTTGTTACTATTATGAATCTTAGGTATGCAGAACCGCCCCGCCGCAAAACTGTGCGGAAAATAATATGAATAAGCGGAAAAATTTGCATTTCTATGATATAATAGCACAGTGCGGCTATTATATCATATTGAAATGCCCTCCGGCTTTGCCGGAGACGGCAGTAAACACTTTCGGAGCGAACATAGGAGGATAGGATCATATGGGCAGACACGGAACCATTGCAGGCAGGAAAGCGGCGCAGGATTCAAAGCGGGCCGCAGTGTTCACGAAGTACGCGCGGCTGATTACCGTCGCCGCCAAAGCAGGCGGGGACCCCGACTACAACATAAGCCTGAAACACGCCATTGAAAAGGCAAAGGCCATCAACATGCCGAACGACAACATCTCGCGCGCGGTCAAGCGCGGCACGGGGGAATTAGCAGGCGAGGCGTATGAAGGGGGCAGCTTCGAGGGTTACGGCGCCGGCGGCGTGGCGGTGATCGTCGATATCCTGACGGACAACAAGAACCGGACCACGTCGGCGGTCAAACATACCTTCGACCGCTTCGGGGGCAATCTGGGCGTGCCGGGCTGCGTTTCCTACATGTTTGAGCGAAAAGGCATCATCCTGATCGAAAAAACGGACGCCATCGACGAAGACTCGCTCATGGAAGTGGCGCTGGAAGCCGGCATGGAGGACATGATCAGCTACGACGACAGCTTTGAGATCCGGACGCTGCCCGAAACCTTTGACGCCGTGGATGCCGCCCTGCGGGCCGCGCATTACGAATTTGTGGAAGCGGACATCGAATACATCCCGTCCATGGAAACCACGCCGGCCGAATCCGACCTGAAAAACCTGTCACGCATGATCGAGACTCTTGAGGAAAACGACGACGTGCAGAAAGTCTACAACAACTGCGCGGTGGATCTGGTAGAGTCCTAATCCAGCGCGAACCGGAGAGGTTTCGATGAAATCACAAAAACAAAAGGCGGGCAAAGCGTTTATGACAAAAACTTTCGCCGCTTACAGGGGGGCGTTCTGCGCCGGCCTTGCTGCCGCCCTGATTTTCACGGGAGGCGCGGGTCTGCTGCCCGCCTACGCGGACACGCCCGTGCCCGTACCGCCGATTGCCGAAATAGAAGACCCGGCTCCGGACGACACGTCCCGTCTTGAAGGGATAGACGCGGTTTTGCCCGTACTCCCCGCCGCTGCGGACGGCTTAGATGGCCTGGGCGGCGCGGACGGCGCGGCGGTCGTTTCCCCCGCTGCGGTGACGGAGAGCGAGATTCTGGAGGGCGTGGCGTTTTGCAGCGAATTCCCGGTGAACCTGTTTCTGGACGGCGAGGCGGTGGAGAGCGACGTTCCGCCGGTAATCATCAAAGAACGGACTTTGATTCCGGCACGGGCGCTTTTCGAACGCATGGGTGCCATCGTGTCCTGGAATGAAGAGACCCGGCAGGTGGGCGTGGCCATGCCCGGCACGGAGATTTTGCTTACGCTGGATTCCTATGCATATTCGGTGAACGGGAACGAACATACGGCGGACGTCCCGCCGCTGATCATCGCGGACAGGACCATGATTCCGGTACGCGTCGTGGCGGAGGCCCTGCTCTGCGAAGTCCTGTGGGAAGACGAGACGCGCACCGTGTCGGTTTTCTTGCCCCTGCCGGAGCCGGTCGTGCCGCAGGAACCCCTTGTGCCGGACGACCTGGCCGGGGAAACCGGCGAAACCGGCGGGAATGCCACTGCCGGGATCCTGTCCGGCCAGAACGCGCAAACACCGTCGCGGGACGGCGGGGCCGGGCGGGGCGATGCCTACGGCTTCCTGCCTACGTTGAACCCTGCGCTCCAGGGGAGGCTTGTCGTCATCGATCCGGGACACGGCGGCATGGATCCGGGCGCGCTGGGGGAAGAGAACGGGGTGACGGTCCTGAAAGAGAAAGACATCAACTTAGACGTGGCATTGCGGTTGGACGCATATCTTAGGGCCGCGGGGCTTTCCACCTACCTGACACGGAGCGGGGACGAAACCGTGGAGCTTTACAGCAGGCCGGAGACGGCAAACGGGACAGGCGCGGAGCTATATGTCAGCGTTCATAACAATGCCAATCCCAAACCCGATACCAGCGGCACGGAAACCTATTATTTTTCCAAAGAATGGGAAGCCGGCTACCTTATAGACAGCAAGACGCTTGCGGAATCGATACAAAGAACCCTGTGCGCGAGCCTCGGTTCCATCGACAGGGGCTCAAAAAACGAACCGGCCTACGTGGTTTTGAACAGAACCCAGATGCCGGCTGTCATCATAGAGGGTGCCTTTCTGTCAAATGCGTCGGACAGGGAACTGATGAAGACGGACGCTTACCGGGACGCCTACGCGTATGGCGCCGCCAAAGGGATTCTGGAAGCGCTTAACGGAGCCTTCCCGGAACAGGTGCTGGACAATATGATGCCGGTGGGGCTTTAGAAAGCACAAGAAAGGATCTTACATAAATGGGGAAACATACCAACCAATTCAAAGGGAGCGGCAGCTATGTCGTTTCGGATGAGCTGCGCGACGCCGTGAACATCGCCATTGTCCTGAAAAAGCCCCTGCTGATCAAAGGGGAACCCGGCACTGGAAAAACCATGCTGGCACAGGCAATTTCCGAGGGGCTGGGGAAGGAACTGATCATCTGGAACATCAAATCCACGACGAAGGCGCAGGACGGGCTTTATCTGTATGACACGGTGCAGCGGCTGTACGACAGCCAGTTCGGCGAGGGGAACGTGGCGGACATAAAGCAGTATATCCGACTCGGAAAATTAGGCGAGGCCTTTGTCTCAGAGGAGCAAGTGGTTTTGCTCATCGACGAAATTGACAAAGCGGATCTGGAATTTCCCAACGACCTCCTATGGGAATTAGACAGGATGGAATTCTATATCAACGAAACGCGGGAAATGATCCGGACGAACGTGCGCCCGATCGTAATCATTACTTCCAACGCGGAAAAAGAACTGCCGGACGCGTTTTTGCGGCGCTGCATCTTCCATTACATCGCCTTCCCGGAGCCGGACAAGATGGAAGAGATTGTGCGGGTGCATTACCCTGACATCGATGAAAAATTGCTGACCCAGGCGATGGAAAGCTTTTACAAAATCCGCGAAATGAAAGAACTGCAAAAAAAGCCGGGCACGTCCGAGCTTCTCGACTGGCTGCAGGCGCTGACCTTTTCCGGAATCCCCCTGAAAAAAATCGCGGCGGAAATCCCTTTCATCGGCGTGCTTTTGAAGAAAAACCAGGACATTGACACGGTGGCTGAGATACGCGAAAAAGGGTATTCCGCGAAACGCTGGCTGAACACCTAACCCGGTTTCTGCAAGAAACCGTTGGTAGGTGTCATGCAAGGCTCTCCAAAATCTATGATTTTGTGAGAGCTACTGCTTTAGAATTGAGGCAAGAATGTTCATCGCTTTTTATTACTTGCTCCGGGCCTGCGGGCTGAAGGTTTCCATGAACGAGTGGATGACCTTGACGGAAGCCCTTGACCGGGGCCTTTCGGGTGCCAGCCTGACGGGATTTTACCGGCTCTGCCGCGCCGTCCTTGTGAAGACGGAAGCGGATTTTGACCGTTTTGACCTGGCTTTTGCCGAATATTTCCATGGAATCGAATCGCCGGAGACCTTTCCGGACGAATTATGGCGCTGGCTGGCTGAGGACGTGCAGATCCGGGACGGGAACGACAAACACATGCTGGATGAATGCCTGCTGGAGCTGGAAGAGCTGCAGCGGCGTCTGGAAGAACGGCTGAAAGAACAGAAAGAGCGTCATAGCGGCGGGAATTACTGGATCGGCACCGGCGGCACGTCCACCATGGGACACGGCGGATATCATGAACGGGGGATCCGCGTCGGCGGGGAAGGCCGGCACAGAAACGCCGTTCAGGTGGCGGGAGAACGCAAGTTCCGGGATTTCCGGCAGGACAGCATTCTGGACGCGCGGCAGTTTCAGATGGCGTTCAGGAAGCTGCGGCAGTATTCCTCCCGGCTGGAAGGCCCCCGGACAGAGTTGGACATTGACGAAACGGCAACGCAGACAGGCGACAACGCGGGCCGGCTGACCTTGGTCTGGGAAAAGCCGCGAAAAAATACGATCAAACTCTTGGTGCTGTTTGATTCGGACGGTTCCATGCTGCCATACGGCAGGCTGTGCAACCGGCTGTTTCATGCCGTCAGCAAGTCGAGCCATTTTAAAGACTTAAAGGTTTACTATTTTCATAACTGCGTCTATGAGCATCTGTATAAAACCCCGCATTGCCGCAAGGGCGAATGGATTGACACGGACTGGGCGTTGAAAAACCTGAGTCAGGAATACCGGCTGATTCTGGTGGGGGACGGAACCATGGCGCCCTCCGAGCTGCTGCGAAAAGGCGGGAACAGCTTCATAGGGCTTTACAACGACACGCCCGGCATCGAATGGCTGAACCGCTTCCGCAAGCGGTACGGGAAGAGCGTCTGGCTGAACCCGATCCACAGGCAGGAGTGGGACTACACCTACGGAAGCCATACCCTTGGCATCATAAAAGAAATTTTTCCGATGTTTGAGCTTACGGTGGACGGGCTGGAGGCCGGCATCAAAAAACTGCTGTCCGGCCGGTAGCGCGCCCGCCCCCCGGCTGCTGAATATCAGGAACCTAAAAATACCGGAAGACACCCCGCACCAAGCCCAGGATCTTCACGTCGTGCAGGATGATGGGGCTCATGTTCGAGTTTTCCGGCTGCAGGCGGACATGATCCCCCTCCCGGTAAAACGTCTTGACGGTCGCTTCGCTTTCAAAGCCGTCTACCATGGCCACGACGATGTCGCCGTTATTGGCGGTGTTCTGCTGGTTGACTAAGATGTAGTCCCCGTCGTGGATTCCGGCGTCTATCATGCTTTCGCCCTGCACGGTGAGCATGAAATTGTTGCCGGGCGGGAGAAAACGCATGGGGACGGGGAAGCTGTCTTCGATGTTTTCCTCCGCCAGGATGGGCGAACCGGCGGCGATGCGGCCGACCAAAGGCACCTCCGCCACCTCCGCCGCCTCTACGTTGGAAGCCCCGAAAAATGCCGGGCGGCGTTCGGCATCTTCTTTATATGCCTCATCTGTCAGCATCAGCGCCCGCGGCTTCGCGGGGTCTTTTTTTATGTAGCCCTTGCTTTCGAGCTGCGCGATGTCATTGTGCGTGGTTGAGGTGGATTTGATGCCCAGCGCCGTGCAGATCTCACGCACCGTGGGCGGGTAGCCCTTCCGTTTGATTTCGTTTTTCATATAGTCCAAAATCTGCTGTTCACGCTTCTTTAATTCTGCCATAGTTGCCTCCGTTTTACTGCCAAACGGCAGTGATAAACATAGTTTCGTCCTTGGAATAATAAAAGCATAACACAGGCCGGACAAAAAGTAAACATGCGTTCTGGATTTTTTTTAAAATCTTATCTTCGAATTTGTTACTATTCAAAGGGGTGTCCGTCTGGGGGGCAGTCCCGCCGGGATGTCTCTTCGAAAGGCAAACCCGACATACCGGGCGGATAACACCAACGCCGCTCCACGGGGAACGCGAGGGGAGGCTCTGTCGCTAACG
>JAITOE010000267.1 GCA_031290135.1 Eubacteriales Family XIII. Incertae Sedis bacterium | reverse complement strand
CCTTATGCGGCAGCTTTGCTGCCGCATACGAGCGGAACGAGCAACGCGAGTGTAGCGCCCGCATAGGCGTCAGCCGCCCCGACCCGCAGGGTTATGCCCGCCCCGTAGCGGCGATCCTACATACCTGAGATTCATAACAGTAACATTATACCACGAAGGCTGCCATAAATGCCATAATTTCTTTCAGCTTTTCCCCGCCCCGCGCCCGCAGGGCGATGAAAGGCTTCACGCCGCCGTGGATCAGCAGGTCGCCCTTGTATCGCCCGACGACGCGTTTCAACGCCTCCTGGGGCGGCGCGTTGTTTTTCAGCTCAAAAATGTATTTCCGCTGGGACTCCCGGATGCGCAGGATGCCCGCCTGCTTCGCAAGCGCCCGGATTCTGGCGATGCAGATCAGGTTCAGGGCGGCCTGCGGCACGTCGCCGAAACGGTCGATGAGTTCGTCCAGCATGTCGCCCTCGTCCTCCGCCGTCTCGACAAAGGCGATTTTTTTGTACATCTGCAGCTTCAACGCCTCGTCTTCCACATATTCCTGCGGAATGTACGCCGTTACCGGAATCTCAAAAGAAACCTCTTCCGCGTCCGGGTTCACCAGTTCCCCGCCCAGCGCCCGCACCGCGTCGTCCACCAGCTTGCAGTACAGGTCGTAGCCGATGCTCATCATGTGGCCGTGCTGTTCCGTCCCCAAAAGGTTGCCTGCGCCCCGGAGCTCCAGATCCCGCATGGCGATCCGGAAGCCGGCGCCGAATTCCGTGAACTCGCGGATGGCGCGGAGCCGTTTTTCCGCCGCTTCTGACAGCAGCTTGTCCTTCTTGTAGAACAGGTAGGCGTATGCCATGCGGTTGGAGCGCCCCACCCGGCCGCGCAGCTGGTAGAGCTGCGACAGCCCGAAACGGTCCGCGTCCATCACCAATATGGTGTTGACGTTGGGAATGTCTATCCCCGACTCAATGATGGTCGTTGACACCAGCACGTTGTACTTGCGCTCGATGAAGTCCATCATGATGTTTTCCAGTTCCTGCTCGTTCATCTGCCCGTGCGCCACGGCGACCTCCGCCTCCGGGATCAGCGCCTTGATCTCCGCCGCGACGCGGTGAATCCCTTTGACCCGGTTGAACACCACGTACACCTGCCCGTCCCTGCCCAGCTCCCTGCGGATCGTCTCCCGGATCACTTCGTCGATCTGCTCCATGACGTAGGTCTGCACCGGATAACGGTCCTCCGGCGGTTCTTCGATGAGATCCATGTCCCGGACGCCCACCAGCGACAGATGCAGGGTGCGCGGGATCGGCGTGGCGGACAGGGTCAGCACGTCCACGTCCTTCCGGAGGGATTTTATGCGTTCCTTGTGCCGGACGCCGAAACGCTGTTCCTCATCGACCACAAGCAGGCCGAGATCCTTGAAAACGACGTCGTTTGACAACATCTTATGCGTGCCGATGACGATGTCCAAGCTGCCCTTTTTCAGGCGCGCCAGAATCCCTTCCTGCTGCGCCGCGCTGCGGAAGCGCGAGAGCATTTCCACCTCGAAGGGAAAGCCGTCGAAGCGTTCTTTAAAGGTCAGGTAATGCTGGTTCGCCAGGATGGTGGTAGGCACCAGGACGGCCGCCTGTTTCCCGTCGGCGACGCATTTGAACACCGCGCGGGCCGCCACCTCCGTTTTTCCGTAGCCCACGTCGCCGCACAGCAGCCGGTCCATGGGAACCGGCCGTTCCATGTCCTTCTTGATGGACGCGATGCTGCGCAGCTGGTCCCCCGTTTCCTCGTAGGGAAACCGGTCCTCGAAGTCTTTCTGCCACGGGCTGTCCTCCGCGAAGGCGTAGCCCGCCCGCGATTGCCTGGCCGCAGAAAGCTCCAGCAGGTCTTTGGCGAGGTTCACGATGTCTTTCTTCGCCTTGGCCTTGGCTTTTTTCCACTCGCCGCTGGACAGGCGGCTGACCTTCGGCTCGTCCTCGCCGCCGCCGATGTATTTCTGGACGATGGACATCTGTTCCACCGGGATGTAAAGCACGTCCTCCCCCGCGTATTTTATTTTCAGGTAATCCTTTTTGACGTCCTGGACGTTCAGTTGCTCCACGCCCAGAAATTTGCCGATCCCATGGTTCTCATGGACGACAAAATCACCTTTCCGGATATCCGTGAAGGCTTTTATCGGTGCCGCTTTTTTGTTTTCCTGCTTGGCTTCCCTCTTTTTTTTGGGCGAAAAGAAGATGTCCCCGTCCCAGAAATACACCTGTTTTTCTTCGGGGAAATCGATGCCCTCCGCAAGTTTGCCCTCTTTCAGGCTGACTTTGCCCAAAAGCCCGGCCTGGTCTAAGAAAGAACCCAGGCCCGCGAGCCGTTCTTCCGTGGAACAGACGATGCTGATCCGGTAATTCTGCCTGACATAGTCCCTGAGCGCGTCTTCGAGGAGTTCCAGATGCCCTCCCGTGGCAGGGGGGCGTTTCGCGAGCATGTGCCGCCGTTCGCTGATCTCCCCCACCCCTTCCGGCACCGAGTTGAAGGGCGTGAACAGGAACAGGGGGGCGTGGGCACACGCCGCCCCGTAGTCCGCGAGGCTGGGCAGGCCGTCATGCTCTTCGGGGATCACGCGTCCCTGCTCCAAAATGACCTGGAAATCCGCGCCGGCTTCCTTTTCCCGCAGCGAAAGCGCTTCCCGCAGCCGGTCCGGGTCGTCCAGTATGACGATGCCGTTTTCCATATAATCCCATATATGGGATGTGTCCTTGTAGAAATATCCGATGTAATGTTCCAGCAGCTGCAAAGTCGTCGCCGAACGGATGTATTCCAGCAGCTGCTCTTTCCGGGTACGCAGCGCGGCGCCCCTGTCCCCGCCCCATTTGTAGATGTAGGTGTCATAGGCGGTTTCCAGCCGTGCGGCGGCGTCCCGGAAAACCGTTTCCTCCGGGATCATCGTTTCAGCGGGCCATATCTCCACGGAATCCAGCATCGATTCGGAGCGCTGCGTCTCTATGTCGAAGCTTTTGATGGAGTCGATCTGCGTGTCGAAGAGATCCACGCGGTACGGCGCGGGGCTGTCCGCCGCGTAAACGTCCAAGATCCCTCCCCGGAAGCTGTACTGCCCCTTTGCCTCCACAAAGGCCACCCGCTCAAAGCCCAGCGCGCTTAGCTCTTTCCGCAGCCGGTCCGGATCCACGTCGTCCCCCTGCCGGAGGACCAGCCTGTGCCTGTCAAAAAACGACGGCGGGGGCAGTTTTTTGACGGCGCTTGCCACGGGGGCGACGACAACGCAGGGCAGCCCCCGCCTGAAATCCGCCAGCGCCGCCAGGCGGTCTTCCATCTGGCTGTGGCTTTTCGCTTCGTACTGCAAAAAAAAAGGCTCGTCTTCCTGCATGACGTGGATCTTCCAAGGTATAAAGAAAGACAGGGTTTTTGCAAGGGCGGCGGCTTTTGCAACGGAGGCCGTGACAATCAGGCACTGCTGCTCCCTTTTCAGCAGGATTTGCGCCGCGACGGGGGCGATCTGCGATTCGGAAAGCCCAGAAATGTGTACCCTTTCTTTATTCGTCTTCACAGTCCTTATCCTTTTTCCGTTGCGCACCAGTTTTTTCGGCGCGGACGTTGTATTTGTTCATGGCCGCGTCGATGTCTTCTTCAAGGATGCACGCCATGGCGTCCGCCGCCCTCCGGACCGCTTCTTCCATCGCGGCGATTTCCTGCTTGCGGAAGCCGCCTATGACATGGTTGATCAGTTCCCCGTCCTGCCTCCCGCCTATGCCGATCCGGATGCGCGAAAAAGAATCGCATTGCAGGCTGTAGATCACCGACCGCATGCCGTTGTGCGTGCCCGCGCTGCCTTTTTTCCGGACGCGGACGCTGCCCATGGGGATATCGACGTCGTCATAAATGACCGTCAGCCGCTCCGGTTCCATGCCGTAATAGTCCATGACCGCCGACACGCTTTCGCCGCTCAGGTTCATATAGGTCTGCGGCTTCACGATCAGCGTTTTCCGCCCGGCGATAAGACCTTCCCCTGTCAACGCCTTCCATTTCAGCCTGCTGACCTTGATTCCGTAGCGCTCTGCCATAAGGTCCACGGTGACGAAGCCGATGTTATGCCTCGTATTTTCGTAGCGTTTGCCCGGATTCCCCAGGCCCACGATGATATGGTCCATTTAATCAAACAGCCTGCTGATGGAGTCGTTGGTGAATATCCGCGTCATGGCTTCCGCGAACAGGGGCGCCACGGAAAGGACGCGTATTTTTTTCAGCATCTTGTCTTCGGGGATGGGCACCGTGTTCAAAAGAACCAGCTCCTGGATGGCCGAATCCTGAATCCGGCTTATGGCGGGACCGGAAAGGATGCCGTGGGTCGCGCAGGCGTAAACCTCCTTCGCGCCCATCTCTTTCAGGATGTTCGCCGCGTTGGTGATGGTTCCCGCCGTGTCTATCATGTCGTCCACAAGAATGGTGTTTTTCCCTTCGATGTCGCCGATGATGTTCATGATCTCGCTGACATTGGCCTTCGGCCGGCGTTTGTCAACGATGGCGATGGGCGCGTCCAGAAGATGCGCCATGTTCCGCGCCCTTGTTACGCTGCCGTGGTCCGGCGACACGATGACCAGATCTTCCAGGCATTTGGAGCGGAAATGCCTGACTAAGATGGGCATCCCCAGCAGGTGGTCCACCGGTATGTTGAAATAGCCCTGGATCTGCGAGGCGTGGAGATCCATCGTCACCACGCGGTCGGCGCCCGCCGCGCTCAGGAGATCCGCCACCAATTTGGCGGTGATCGGGTCCCGCGCCTTGGCTTTCCTGTCCTGCCGCGCATAGCCGTAGTACGGGATCACCGCGTTGATGCGCCCGGCGGAGGCGCGCTTCATCGCGTCGATCATGATCAGGAGTTCCATCAGGTTGTCGTTCACCGGGTCGCAGGACGGCTGGACGATATAGGCGTCCACGCCCCGCACCGTCTCCCACAGGCTGACCGATATCTCCCCGTCGCTGAATTTGTTCACCGTGGCTTTCCCCAGCGGCTTCCCCATGATGGAAGCGATTTCATCCGCAAGTTCCGGGTGGGAATTGCCGGTAAACACCTTGAAATCCGAAAACACGCCGTTTTTCATTTTTCGTCACGCCTTTCTTTTAACAGTCCTCTTCGTTTTACCCATCCTTGTATGATCCTCTGTTTCACCCGCCCCACGGAAAGCGACCCCTCCGGCACGTCCGCCGTCACGGTCGTCCCTGCCGCCACGTAAGCGCCGTCCCCCACCGTTACGGGGGAAATGACATTCACGTTGCATCCGATGAAAGCGCCGTCCCCCACGGCCGAACGGTGTTTCTCCTTCCCGTCGTAGTTCACAAAAACGACGCCGCAGCCCAAGTTGACGTTTTCGCCGATGTCCGAATCGCCGATGTAGGTCAGGTGCGACGCCTTGGAGCCGTTTCCCAGGACGGAGTTCTTCATCTCCACGAAATCCCCGACCTTCGTGCCGTCGCCTGCCCGGCTGCCCGGCCGCATGTACGCGAAAGGCCCGACGCTGGCCCCGTCCCCTATCTCGCTTTCGATGATCACGGACTGTTCAATCACCGCGCCGTCCCCGACGCGTGAATCGCTGATCCGCGTGTTCTGTCCGATCCTGCAATGCCCGCCGATCACGGCATCCCCCTCGATGGTTACGCAGGGGCCGATTTGTGTTCCGGCGCCGATCCGCACGTTCCCGCCGATATACGCGGTTTTGATGTCGTCGAACAGCACGCCGCCGCCGGCAAGCCGCGCATTGATCCGCAGCCGTTCCCGTTCCTGCGCTTCATATTCTTCCAGAATTTCCATTTAAATCCTCCGTTCCGATTGCCGGATGCGCCGCGGGGTTACGCCCGCCCTGCGGCGTTCTGCGTTCACCGGATAGGCCGGCCGCGGATCACGTCCTCGCCTTTGTCCGCGTGATCCATCTCCAGAATTTTCTCGCTCACCTGATAGATGTCCCCCGCCCCCATGGTGATGACCAGATCGTCCGGCTGCGCGGCGTCCCTGACAAAAGCGGCGATTTCATCAAAAGATCCGAAATACCAAGCATCCCGTCCGGGGTGATTCTTCTTGATTTCGTCAACGATGGACTTTGAGCTGATTTTGTGGATGTTTTTCTCCCGTGCCGCGTAAATTTCAGCCATCACGAGCTTGTCCGCCAGATCGAATGCCTCGGTGAATTCCTTGAAAAGCGCCACCGTGCGCGTGTAGGTATGGGGCTGGAAAAGGCACCACAAATCCCGGTGCGGCATCTTTTTCGCTGCTTTGAGCGTCGCCAGGATCTCCGCTGGGTGATGCGCGTAATCATCCACGACGCACACGCTGTTTTCCGTATAGCCCAGCACGTCAAAACGCCGCCGCGTCCCCTCGAAGGCTTCCAGCGTGTCTTTGATGCTCCCTGCCGCCACGCCCATGTCATGGCAGCAGGCAAATGCCGCCAGCGCGTTGGCGATGTTATGCTCCCCCGGAACGGAAAGCTGGACGCCGCACAGCCTTGCGGCGCCGTGAAAGATGGAAAAGCCCGGCATGCCCTCCGGGGTGAAAACGATGTCCGCGGCCCGGTAATCACAGCGGTCATGGAAGCCGAAGGTGACGACCCGTTTTTTCAGTTCCCCGATGATGCTGTTCACGAAAGGGTTTGCGTCATAAGCCACCACGGCGCCGTCGTCCGGCACCAAGTTCGCGAAGCTGTCGAAAGACCGGGCAATATGTTCGATGTCTTTGAAATAGTCCAGATGGTCTGAATCGATGTTGAGGATGACCGCGTATTTCGGCGACAGCTGCAAGAAGCTGTCCATGTACTCACAGGCCTCCGTGACGAAGAATTCGCCCCGTCCCACCTGGACGTTCCCGTCGATCTCGGAGAGTTCTCCCCCCACTAAGATGGTAGGCTCCAGGCCGGCGTTTTTCAGGATCAGCGAGATCATGGACGTGGTCGTGGTCTTCCCATGGGCGCCTGAAATCGCAACGCTGTTTTTGTGTTCCGCCATCAGCGCGCCCAGCGCCTCCGCCCGCGTGACAGCCGGGACGCCGCGTTTCCGCGCCATTTCCAGTTCCGGGTTTTCGGCGGAAACCGCCGCGGAATAAACGACGAGATCCGCCCCCACCGCGTTTTTGGCGCGGTGTCCCAGATGGATGGCAGCGCCGTTTTTGATCAGTTTATCGGTAATCTCGCTCTCTTTTATGTCGGAACCGGATACGTGGAATCCTTTGGCAAGCAGGATTTCCGCCACCGCAGACAGCCCGATCCCGCCAATCCCTATGCAATGAACGTGTTTCTTGTCTGAAAGTATGGACATGCTTTCCTCCGAAAGTCAAATTTTCCGCGCCGTTACCATCATACCACAAAAAACGCGTTTCGGCATCTGTTTCTGAAAAAGTGGAAAAAAAGATTTGGCTGCGATTTGGCTGGACAAGCAGAAGATGTTACAGTTCAGAGGGCAGTGGTCCGTCTTTGCGTCAGGTCTGCATAACGCGGGCGTCAAAACATCGAAATCTGGTTGGAAGCGGGCAAATCACCCAATGCCCCGAAGCTCAGCAGCGCCTCCACGGCCGTCTTGTTGGCCCGGCTGCGCACCCTGAGATCATCCACGGATATGAATGGGGATTTTTCATAGGCCTCTTTGATGCCCCGCGCAGCGTTCTCCCCGACGCCCGGAAGCGCCGCCAGCGGAATGCGCAGCTTCCCGTTTTCCACCACAAACCGGGAGACGTCCGAACAGAACAAATCCGGCGGCAGAAGCCCGTAGCCCCTGGCAAACATCTCGTACAGCACCTCCAGAACCGTGGCCTCGTCCTGCTCCTTCTGCGTGGCGTTCTTTCCCTTGGATTCAAGCACGTTCAGGCGTTCCCGGATGCCCTCCGTCCCTTTTAAGGCGGCCTCCGCGTTGAAATCCGCGACGCTTGCCGTGAAATAGACCGCGTAAAAAGCGGCCGGGTGGTAGACCTTGTAATAGGCGATCCGGTAGGACATCATCACATATGCCACGGCGTGCGCCTTGGGAAACATGTACTTGATGCGCCGGCAGGAGTCCGCGTACCAGTCCGGGACGTTATGCCGCCGCATCTGCTCCGCTTCCTCTTCGGAAATCCCGTTTCCCTTCCGCACGCTTTCCATGATTTTAAACGAAAGCTTGTCCGGGAGGCCTTTCGCTATCAGATAATTCATGATGTCGTCCCGCGTGGAAATCACCTCTTTCAGGCTCGCCTGCCCGTTTTTGATAAAATCATGGGCGTTGTTCACCCATACGTCGGTGCCGTGGGAAAAGCCGGAGATGCGGATCAGGTCCGCGAAGGTCTGCGGCCGCGTGACGTCCAGCATCTGCCTGACAAAACGCGTCCCGAATTCCGGAATCCCGTAGCTGCCGTGGCTGAACGGATAGTTTTTCACCTTGATGTCCAGGCCCTCCACGCCGTTGAAGATGCTGCTGACCTTCGGGTCGTTCAGGGACACCGACAAGGGATCCACGCCCGTCAGATCCTGCAGCCGCCAGATCATGGAAGGCACGTCATGCCCCAGAATGTCTAATTTCAGCAGGTTTTCATGGATGGAACTGTAATCGAAATGGGTTGTGACGATGCCGCTTTCGCTGTCGTTGGCGGGGTATTGGGTCGGGCAGAATTCGTAGATTTCATGCCCCTCCGGCACGATGATGATCCCGCCGGGGTGCTGTCCCGTCGTGCGCCGCACGTCGATGCACGCTGCGATCAGCCGTTCCGTTTCCCATTTGTTTACGGGGATCCCCCTGTCTTCGTGGTACTTTTTAATGAAGCCGTAGGCGGTTTTGCCCTTTATCGTCCCTATCGTGCCCGCGCGGAACACGTTTTCGCTGCCGAAGAGCTCTTCCACGTATTTATGCGCGGCCGGCTGGTATTCCCCCGCGAAATTCAGGTCTATGTCCGGCTCTTTGTCCCCCTCAAAACCGAGAAAGGTTTCAAAAGGTATGTTGTAGCCGTCCTGCCGGAGGCGCGCGCCGCAGAGCGGGCAGGCTTTTTCCGGCATGTCCGGGCCGCAGTCATACAGGGAGACGTCGCCCCATGTAAGGTGCTTGCAGGCGCTTTCCGGGCAGATGTAGTGGGGCGGAAGCGGGTTCACTTCCGTGATCCCCGCCATGGTGGCGGCAAACGAAGATCCCACTGAGCCGCGGCTGCCCACCAGATAGCCGTCCTGCATGGATTTGCGGACCAGCATCATGGCAGACACGTACATGACCGCGTAATTGTTGCCGATGATGGAATTCAGTTCCCGGTCCAGCCGTCCTTGGATAACGGCGGGCAGCGGGTCGCCGTATATGCCCCAGGCGGTCTCCATGCAGGCCTGCCGCAGGATCTTGTCGGAATTTTCGATCTTGGGGGGGAATTTCCCCTGCGGCACGGGACTCAGCTCTTTGATTTGCGCCGCAATGGCTCGCGGGGCGTCGATGACGGCCCGGCGGGCTTCTTCTTCGCCAAGATAGGCAAATTCTTCCAGCATTTCATCGGTGGTGCGGAAATAAAGCCCTTTGTCGCCCTCCAGATCCTTGTAGCCCTGGCCCGCCATCAATATCTTTCTGTATTTCGCCTCGTGCTTTTCCAGATAATGGGAATCGCAGGTGGCCGCCACGGGTTTCCCCAGCTTCCGTCCCAGTCCGACAATCCGTTCGTTGATGCGTTTCAGTTCCTCCGTATCGCGCACGGTCCCGTTGTCCACGAGAAAGCGGTTGTTGACTAAGGGCTGAATTTCCAGATAGTCGTAAAAGGAGGCTATCGCTTCAAGCTCCCCATCCGGTACGCCGCTTCGCGCCGCCTGGTAGACCTGCCCTGCTTCGCAGGCAGACCCGATGATCAGCCCCTCCCTGTATTCGGCAAGCAGCGACTTTGGAATGCGCGGTTTTTTATAGAAATAGTGCAAGTGGGAAAAGGATACCAATTTATATAAATTTTTCAAGCCGATTTCGTTTTTCGCAAGGAGGATGACGTGGCAGGTCTGGCCGGACTTGTATTGCGTGCGGTCCGGACAGCCGGTTATGCCATCCGCCGCTCCTGCCGCGCCGTCTGCCGGGGCGTCAAAGCTGCCGTTGTCAAAAAGGTAGCCCTCCAGCCCGAAAATGATTTTGATTCCGGCCTTTTTCCCCGCTTTGGCGGCTTCCGGAAAGGCTTGCACCACCCCGTGATCCGTGACGGCGACGGCCTCATGCCCGAACTCCGCCGCCAGTTCCACAAGGCGCGCTACATCCGCGAGCCCGTCCAGCGCGCTCATCTTCGTATGCGCGTGCAGCTCCACCCGTTTCAGCGGCTGCGTGTCCGTCCGCTTTACGAGCGGAAGCGCTTCAATGCCCCTGCCGAGGATGGTCAGATCATGGTCGTAGTGATCCAGCCCGACGACGCCGGCCGCCCGGATCCGGCTCCCCGGCGTCAAGTTCGATTCTAATTTTTTCCACGTCTTCGCGTCGATGAACAGCTTCACGCAGGCGGAATCATCGTAGTCCGTGAGCATCAGGCTCACGAGCTGTTTTTTTTCATTGTTGCCATAGGCAGCATACTTCTCGGCCTTTGCACGCCCACCGAAGCTGCCGAACACCTCCCTGACGGAAACGCCGAAGATCACGCCTTCCACCACCACGTTTCCGCTCTCTTCCGTCAATGCCGACATGGGCGTGACCCGCGCCGCCGGCGCTATAACGCGGCCGTAAAGGCTTTTCCGTTCGGTTTTCGCCTTGGGCGGGATCAGGCGGAGCGGAGCGGGATCGGGCGGGTCGGGAGCGGACGGGTCGGGAGCGTCCTGCGCCTGTAGCATGTCTTCATACAGGAATACGAACTGCACGTCGGCAAGGCCGGGCACGGTAACGAGAACACGCCCGCGAATCTTCTCCAGATCCGCAGGCGGGATGACGAAATTTAATCGGATTTCTATGGTAAGAAGCGCGGTCTCTTTGGTGACTACGGCTTTCTCTATCGTGTATTTGCAGGCGCTTTTCGGATATTTCCCAAGCTTCGCCCAGCTGATGCTGCTTTCAAACAAGTCTCTCAACACATGTCCTCATGGTAAGTTGCGAACGCGGCGAATCACCCAGCTGCGGGGCGGGCGTCACCCAGAGGCGGGATTGCGGGCATACGAGCGGAACGAGCACCGCGAGTGTAGCGCCCGCACACGGTGAACTCTCATCCGGCTAAAGCCGGAGAGTTCTCGAGTGGCACCTGCCAACCATTTGCTGCGCAAATGGGGCTAGGTGCGCAAGCGTCGGCGACCCGACCGGCGGGTTATGCCCGCCCCGCAGCGGCGGTTACATATACCCTCCGGGTTAAGCCCCCTGTTTTCCCAAAGCGCCCTTCACGTCGTTCTTCACCAATTCCGTGACGGAGGTCGCCAATCCCGCCAGTCCCTGGATGTCCGAGGGGATGATGATCTTGGTGGCCTGCCCGTCGGCTGCCTTCGCGAATGCCTCCAAGCTCTTGATGGCGATTACCGGCTCCGTGGGGTTGGAACTTACCAGCATGGTGATGCCGTCGGCGGTGGCTTTCTGCACCAGCAGGATCGCCGCCGATTCACCCTCCGCCCTGCGTACCTGGGACTCTTTCGCGGCCTCCGCCGCCAGGATGATGGATGCCTTGTTCGCCTCCGCCTCCAGAATCACGGACTCTTTCTGCCCTTCCGCGACCAAAATGGCAGACCGCTTTTCACCCTCGGCCCGCAGGATGGATTCCCGCCGTTCCCGTTCCGCGCGCATCTGCTTCTCCATGGCGATCTGGATGTCCTTGGGCGGCGTGATGTTTTTCACCTCGACGCGGTTGATTTTTATGCCCCACGCGTCCGTCGCCTCGTCCAGTACGTCGCGGATCTTCGTGTTGATGTATTCCCGGCCGGTCAGGGATTCGTCTAACTCCAGTTCGCCTATGATGTTCCTGAGCGTCGTCGCCGTCAGGTTTTCGATGGCGGATATGGGCAGCTCCACGCCATAGGCGTACAGCTTCGGATCCGTGATCTGGAGGTATATGACCGTGTCGATTTCCATGATGATGTTGTCTTTCGTGATGACGGCCTGGGGCGGAAAATCGATGACGTTTTCTTTCAGCGACACCTTTTTCGCAATCCTCTCCAAGAGAGGGATTTTAAAATGAAGCCCTACCTGCCAAGTCCCGCTGTAGGCGCCCAGCCGTTCGATGACATAGGCTTTCGCCTGCGGCACGATCCTGATATTCGTGACGATAAGCCCTATAACGATGATGACCAACAATATGATCGCGAATGTACCTGCTGGATTTCCCATTTTTTTCTCCTATTCCTCCGCACTTTTGCGGACTGCTCCGCCGCCTATAAGGCGGCCTGCTGTTGCTCCACGGGCGCCACGACGATCTTGACGCCCTCAATGCGGAGCACGTTAACTTCCACGCCGCGCTCAATCGTTGCCTCCGGCGTTTCCCCGATGGCCGTCCAGACGATCCCGCTCACCTTGACGAGACCCGATCCGAAAGGCAGGATCGACTCCGTGACCAAACCGCGTTTCCCCGACATTTTCTCCGTGAAATTTTTTTCGCGGCCGATTTTCAGCTTGTTGAGGGCTATCGGACGCGTAAAATAGAGAAGGATGACCGAAACTACCAGAAACACGATGAGCTGCGTGAGAAACCCGCCGCCGATCACCGAGACCAGCATCGCCGCCACCGCCCCTATGGCAAACCAAATCGTGGCCAGCCCCAGCGTCGCCGCTTCGATCAGCGCCAAAACCAGCGCAATGCCGATCCAGACGACGGCCGCGTATTCGGACAAAGCATCTAACATCCCAGGATCCATAAGGCTTCCACCCCTTTCATCAGTTCATCTGCGATATCTTCTTCCCTGACAGTTCTCATAATTTTCCCTTTCTGGAAAATAACTCCTTTTCCGTCGCCGCATGCCACGCCGATGTCCGCGCAGGCGGCTTCTCCCGGACCGTTGACCGCGCAGCCCATCACCGCCACCGAAATGGCGGGCAGCAGCCCCGCCGCCCTTTTTTCCGCCTCCCGCAGACGGCGTTCCACCGCCAGCGCCAGCGATTCCAGATCCACGCGGCATCGCCCGCAGGTGGGGCAGGCGATCACCTGCGCCCCTCCCTCGCGCAGCCGCAGCGATTTCAGGATTTCCGCCGCGAGCAGCACCTCCCGGACCGGGTCGCCCGTCAGCGAAACCCGCAGCGTGTCGCCGATGCCCGCGAGCAGCAGCGCCCCCGCGCCGACGGCGGATTT
Source organism: Eubacteriales Family XIII. Incertae Sedis bacterium (assembly GCA_031290135.1). Lineage (GTDB taxonomy): Bacteria > Bacillota > Clostridia > Peptostreptococcales > Anaerovoracaceae > JAITOE01. The sequence goes on along the minus strand of JAITOE010000267.1, from coordinate 5,462 downwards.
GATTTCACCGCCGCGCCCGACGCCCGCTTCCGTAAGCCCGATATGGAACGGACGGTCCGTCATGCCGGCCGCCAGGACGTGCGCCGCGTGGTTGCGCACCACGTCCGAAAGCTTCACGGATACGACAATGTCTTCAAAATCCAGATCCGTCAAAAGACGCACGTGGGCGAGGGCGCTTTCCGCCGCCGCTTCTGCGGTTACGCCTCCATATTTTTCCAGAATCCCGCGTTCCAGCGATCCGCCGTTTACGCCGACCCGGATGGGCGCCCCGTGCGTTTTCGCTTCCCGTACCACCGCCTTGATCTTGTCCCGCCCGCCGATGTTGCCGGGGTTGATCCGGATTTTATCCGCCCCCGCCGCCAATGCCGCCAGCGCAAGCCTGTGGTCAAAATGGATGTCCGCGACCACGGGCAGCCTGCTGGACGCTTTGATTGCCCGCAGGGCTTCCGCCGCCTCCGCGTCCGGAACGGCGCAGCGGACGATCTGGCAGCCCGCGTCGGCCAGCCTGTCGATCTGCGCCAAGGTCCCTTTCACGTCACGCGTGTCCGTATTGGTCATGGACTGGATGGAAACCGGCGCGCCGCCGCCGATTTTCACGCCGCCGCAGTCCACCTGCTTTGTCATTCGCCCGCCCGTCACAGAATAAACCGCGTGATGTCCTGGAACGTAACGAAGATCATCAGGGCAAAGAGCAGCAGGAGTCCCACAAAATGAACCTTCCCTTCCATTTCATCTGTCAGCGCCCTTCCCGTGAGCTTTCGGACAAACAGGAAGATGAACCGCCCCCCGTCCAGCGCCGGGAACGGCAGGAGGTTGACGAGGCCCAGGTTCAGGCTGATCAGGGCGGTCAGCTGCGCCAGCTGCACCGCGCCGTTTTTCGAAACGTCTCCCACGATTTTCACGATGCCCACCGGCCCGGTCAGGTCTTTCACGGAAGCGCCCCCCGTAATGATCTGCCCGATGGCGCCCAGCATGGCAGCTCCCATGTTCCAAGTGGCGGTGGCGCCCAGTGTCAGCGAAGAACCCGCGTTTGAAAGGCTTTTTTTGACGGCCGGGGTAACGCCGATCCGCAGGACTTCATCGTCGCCCGCATAAAAGCCGCTCTCCAGCTCCAGCTCCGCGCCGTCCCGGACGACCGTGATCCGGGCGTCCTGTGCGCCGTCACGCCCCGCTTCCTGGATCGCCGCCGCAATCTCTTCCCATTTCCGGATCGGCTGCCCGTCGATGGACAGGATTTTATCCCCTGCCTGCATGCCCGCTATCTCGGCGGGGCTGCCCTCGCCCACGGCGGCGATCTCCGTGGTAGGCATCCCGTAGGAAAACACCACGACCGCGAGGATCAGCACCGCCGCCAGCAAGTTCATGAAAGAACCCGCCACAAGCACGAAAGCCTTGGCGAGCAGCGGCTTATTGTGGAACGCCTTGGGATCCTCCGAGCTTTCGTCCTCACCCTCCATGGCGCAGTAGCCGCCTATGGGGATCGCCCGCAGGGAATATTTGGTTTCGCCCTTCCGGAAACTGCATATTTTGGGACCCATCCCCAAAGCAAACTCGTTGACCCGGATGCCGACCGATTTGGCCGCCATCAGATGCCCTGCTTCGTGGAGAAATATCAGTATGCAAAATATGATTATCGCGTAAATAATTGTCATTTTATCTTCATGTTCTCCATCATCTTTTCCCGCACGGCGCGGTCCGCCTCCAGAATCTCATCCGGGCTGCGCAGGTCTGCGGGGCTGTGCGCGTCCAAGACCCGTTCTATGTTTTCCTGAATATCCGTAAAGCCGATCTTTTGCTCTAAAAACAGCTTGACCAAGGTTTCGTTCGCCGCGTTCAGCGCCACAGGGTAGCTTTTTCCCTCCCGCATGGCCCGGCGCGCAAGGCGCAGGCAGCTAAAAACGTCCGTGTCCGCTTCCTCGAAGCACAGTTCCCGCAGCGCGAAAAAATCCAACTGCGCCACGTCGGTTTCCCAGCGCTCCGGGCAGGACAGCGCGTAGGATATCGGCGCGCGCATGTCCGGCGCCCCCAGCTGCGCGAGGATGGAATGATCCGCGAATTCGACCATGGAGTGAATGATGCACTGCGGGTGGACCGCCACTTCTATTTGTTCGGAAGCCGCGTCGAAAAGCCATCCCGCCTCTATGATCTCAAGCCCTTTGTTCATCATGGTGGCGGAGTCAATGGTGATCTTGCTGCCCATGGACCAGCTGGGGTGGGCAAGCGCCTGCCGCAGGGTCACATGCCGGAGTTCTTCCTTCGTGAAGCCCCGGAACGGGCCGCCTGACGTGGTCAGGATGATTCGTTTTAAGCGGTTGCCGCCGTTTCCTTGCAATGCCTGGAAAATGGCGCTGTGTTCGCTGTCTACGGGCAGTATGTCCACGCCGCGCCGCCGCGCTTCTTCCATGATGTGCGCGCCGCCCGTCACTAAACTTTCCTTGTTTGCGAGGGCGACATCCCGGCCGCTCCGGACCGCGTTCCAGGTGGGGATCAGACCCGCTATCCCGGTAAGGGCGTTCAGCAGGACGTCATACTCGGCTTCTTGCGCCGCCGCCGCGAGGCCCGCCGGACCCGAAAGAAAGCGCGTGTCCGGAAATGCCTCCGACAGAGCCGCCGCCGCTTCCTCCGCGCCCCGCCCGGCAGAAGCGCCCACGACGGCCGTCTCCGGCTTCAGCGCCGCAAGCTGCTCCCGGAACCGCGTCAGGTTTCCCCCGCAGGTAAGAACCGAGGCGCGCAGCCGGTCCGGGTGTTTTTCTATTATGCTGACCGCCTGGGTTCCGACGGAACCCGTCGAACCAAAGACGGCGACTCGCTTCATCTTGTATTCCTTTCCGCCCTCTGGCGTTATGAAGCTTGGGTATGAACAGCACCGTTGCGGCTTGTGCGGGCGCTCCATTCGCGTTGCTCATTTCGCTGGAATGCCCGCAATCCCGCCTCTGGGTGACGCCCGCTCCGCAACTGGGTAGTGACTCCCCGGCATGTCAGGCGCCGTGGGGCGCAAAAATGGGAATGACCAGCACGGCGTAATAATATACCATCGGCGCGGTGAACAACACGCTGTCGATCCGGTCCAGGACCCCGCCGTGCCCCGGGATCAGGGTTCCGTAGTCCTTTACCCCCAGCTTTCGCTTGAATACGGACGCCGTCAGGTCGCCAAGCTGGGAAACGACGCCGCCAAGCAGCCCTATCACGGCGCAGTGTACGAGCAGGCCCGGCAGGATAAAATATCCGAAAAGCGTACAAAGGATCACGCTTCCAGCCGCTCCGCCGATGGCGCCCTCCACTGTTTTTTTTGGGCTTATGGCCGGGCAGAGTTTGTGTTTTCCCAGCGCGCGCCCCGTAAAATACGCCATGACGTCCGTCCCGAACGCCGTCAGGAATATGAGCCATACCATGAGGCCGTATTGCGGCAGCTGCCCGGCAAGCGGCACATGGAACGAAAAAAAACAGACATAAAAAATCCCCGTGAGGGTCGCCATTCCGTCCGCGAGCTTGCGGACATCTGTTTTGAACAGGTACAGGAACGATAAAAAAATAACAAGCACGAACCAGAAAAGGCAGAGCCGCAGGTTCTCCGGCGCCAGGGCGCCGACAGCGTACAAGGCCGCAGCGGAAAAATAGGCGACCGGGCGGGACGGCCGTATGTCCGCCGCTTCAAAGGAGCGGAACAGCTCTCTTACGGCTAAGACCGACAGGGCGAAGCAGGCAATCCACAGCGCCCATCCGCCAATCCACACTATCGCCGCCAGCGGCAGCATTGCCAGGCCGGACAAAACGCGCGTCTTCATCGCCCCTGCCTTTGGCGTCCGCCGAATCTCCTGTCCCTGCCCTGAAATTCTTCTATGGCCTTGTCGAATTCCGCAGGGCTGAAATCCGGCCACAGGACTTCCGAAAAAACAAATTCGCTGTATGCGCTCTGCCACAGCAGAAAGTTGGAAAGGCGCTTTTCCCCGCTGGTGCGGATCACCAGATCGGGATCCGGGATCCCGCTTGTGTAAAGCCGTTCGGCGATCTCCGCTTCCTCTATGGCTGCGTCCGCTCCGATACGCCCGCTTCGCGCATCCTCCGCCAGCGACTGCACGGCACGGACGATCTCTGCCCTGCTGCCGTAGTTCAGCGCGATGTTGAACTGCAAACCCGTATTTTCCGCGGTGGCCCGGACAGATTTTTCCAGGCTCCTGACCACGTCCGCCGGCAACTGCTCATAAGCGCCCAATATGCGGACTTTCACATGATTTGCATGCAGCTCCGCGAGTTCCTTGTCCACGTAAAGGATCAGCAATTTGAAGATCCCCGAAACCTCTTCCGCGCTCCGCTTCCAGTTTTCCGTCGAAAACGCGTAAACCGTAAGATGTTTTATGTTAAGCGCCGAGGCCCGTTTCACGATTTCCTTCATCGCCGTCATGCCGGCGTTGTGTCCCGAAAGCCGCGGCAGGGATCTTGCCGACGCCCAGCGCCCGTTCCCGTCCATCACAATCGCGACATGTGCCGGCATGCGTTCCAAATCCATCATATTCTGCACACCGTCAGCTCCAGGCCGCCCAAGGCGTCATCCAAGCGGACCCTGATCACGCGAAGCCGTCCCTCCATCGCTTTTTTAAAAGGCGGTTTCGTTTCGGCGACGCGAAAAGCGACGCCCGCTTCCGACAAAAGCCTTTCCGCGTTTTCCAAGTGCATCCCCAGCACGTCCGGGGTTCCGGAAGAAACCGTCGCCATTAAACCTCCATGATTTCCCGTTCTTTTCCAGCAACGATGTCGTCGATCTCTTTTATGTTTTTGTCCGCTTTCTTTTGGATTTTATCAAGTTCGTCTTTCAGGTCGTCTTCCGTGATCTCGCTTGTTTTTTCCTGCCGCTTCAGCCCCTCGTTGGCGTCGCGCCGCTCATTCCGTATGGCAATCTTCGCGTCTTCGCCGAATTTCTTGATGATCTTCGTCAGTTCTTTCCTCCGCTCTTCCGTAATGGGCGGAATGGACAGGCGGATCGATTTGCCATCGTTGGTCGGGTTGATTCCCAGATTGACCAAGTTGATCGCCTTTTCTATTTCGTGAATCAGCTTGGAGTCGAAGGGCGCAATCAAAAGGCTCTTCGGATCCGGCGTGGTGATGTTGGCGACGTTTTTCAGCGGCGTCGGGTTTCCGTAATAATCCACCAGAACTTTGTCCAACAAAGCCGGGTTTGCCCTGCCTGCCCTGACCGTGTTCAGGTTTTCCCTGAGAATTGAAATGCTTTTCGCGGATTTGTCATCCATCATTTTTTGTACGTCCGTGCTCATGGTTCCCTCCTTTTCCGCTGTATGCCTTGGTCGGTGCTTACCGGACGATGGTGCCTATGTCTTCGCCGCAGATTGCCCGCAGCACGTTGCCGGGTTCCGAAAGCCCGAACACATGGATCGGGATGCTGTTATCCCTGCAAAGCGACGCTGCCGTTGAATCCATGACGCCCAGTCCCTTTTCCAGAACCTCCT
>JAITOE010000174.1 GCA_031290135.1 Eubacteriales Family XIII. Incertae Sedis bacterium | reverse complement strand
AGTTAGGGAATGGCTTCCGCCGCAAAAACCGCCCGCCGGACGAACAGTCCCGGTAGGCGGTTTTTGCTGAAAATACGCAAAGGCTGAACCCGTCACGACATCGCTGAGCGCCTCGCCGTCCTCGTTGCGGAGCGCAAACTCATTCATGTAGTTTTCGCGTCCGGGAAACACGGCATATGTGCAGAACGTGACCCAGTAAGTAGCAGGATCGCCATATGTACAGCATATTGGATTTTATCGTGTTGTATTTATTTAGTGCTTATACTCGTCTCCCGTTAAATCATAGATTTAATGGGAGCGAATCGATACTATTTACCTTACGGCAACGCCGCCGTTGACGCGAAAGCGTCAACATTTTAATTGGGGAATAGTATTAGGGCGGAAGGCGGCGTCTTTCGTTTTCACTGCCCCGCCTGCTTCGCAAGCCCGGCGATCTTCTCCGGTTCAAGCCCCGTGTACCGCGCGATCGTTTCATATGGGACGCCGTCCCTGATCATGTTCACCGCCGTCTCGGTCTTGCCTTCGGTTTTCCATTTGTCTTCCCCTCTGGCTTCCCCCTCGATCCTTCCTTCGATCTTCCCTTCCTCGTACCGGACATCCAAGGCGTCTTCCATGTTGAATTCCGTGAACAGCATATTCTCCACCTCCCATTTGTGCGTTTCCAAAAATTCTTTCAGTATCCCGTCTTCTATGCAGCGGCGCATCGCTTCCCGGATAGCTTCATCCAGGGGCAGCCCCCGCGCCTGGCCGCCGCGCACCCTCGCAACAAATGACGCGTAGCTCCATAGCGGCCGGCTCCTCCGCAGCATTTCCGGGTTGTGTCCTTCGTTGATGTTATAGACCCTGGCCGTAAGCTCCAGCAGATCCGGGACACCGGGAACGTCCGCCTCCGCGAACGCGTCCGAGAGCCGCAGCTCCGCCCGGTCCGGAAACTCCTCCGCGCCGTTGTACAGCACGATGAACTCCGGCCTGGGGATGGCGACCCGCCGCCGTGCGTAAACGCTACGCACTGCTCTTGTACTCCTTGTTCGCGTCCGTGTGTTTCTTGTCCATGCTGCTTTCTCTTTCCATTATACGCGCCTCGCGGCGGGCGGTCAAGGAAAAACCGCGAGCCGCCGTTGTGCCTATATGTAACTTATATACATATTATACAGTAAATGGAATTCAATTGCAAGGCATTATTACAAATTTCTTAAAAGTTGTTTTCCAGAACCGACCTGAGCCGCGTGGACGATACCTTTTGCGTATACGGAAAAAACACAAGCTCCACGCCGAGCCTGTTCAGTTCCGGTTCCTCCCAGGCCCAGCCGTCGTCCTTGTGGTCGTCGCCGGTGAACATCGCGTCGAAATGGTACTTATGCCACGCCGTGACCTTGTTGAGCAGATCGTCCGTCGTCACGTCAACCTCGTCCACATATTTGCACGACCTGACTATCTCAAGACGGTCTTCCAGCGGGATGACCGGCGCTTTTTTCTTGCCCGCAAGAATGCACGCGTCCGAAAGCACGCCTACAATTAAATGCCCACAGCATTCCCTGGCGCGTCGGAGCAAATTGAGATGCCCGACGTGGAACATGTCGAAAGAGCCGGACACGTAGCCGGTCTTGTAGTGTTTGACGGCATCCGTCATAGGAAGCCCGCCCAGTTCGAAATCCGGAACAGCGAGCAAGCTTCGCAGCAATTCTTCTTCCTCCGGATAAACGATCCTTGCGGGCGCATTGCCAAGCTCCTCCTTTATGTCCTCCACCACCTTGCGGTCTTTAGGGAACACGATTATGAGATCCGTTTCAGAGAGATCGTCGAAATCCGGTCTGCGGACCCTTTCGCCGTCGCCGTTTTTGTCCCACAAAACGTAGGGTTCATACGCGGTGCCCATGTAATGCGGCAGCAGTTTTCTCCCGTATTTGCCCAAAACGCCGTATCCTATGACGCGCTTCGGCGAAGCGAAGGGCGATCCAGTTATCGCGAAACATGCCATGTTGTAGATGGTCATAAATCCCAGCTGTTTCGCAAGGCCGAACGTAATTCTCATATTGGGCTTATGTCTGTTGATTTTCTCAATTAAATCCGCGCATAACTGGTCCGCGTGCCGTTCTTTATCTTTGATCGCGTGCAGCTGGGCGAACAGCTCGCGCGTGTACGCCAGGTCAACCAAATCCGTCAGCCTCCGTTTTCTGTTCTCATCCGCGGCAAGCCTTGCTATGGACCACGCATACTGCGCGCGGTAATCATCATAATAATGGGTAATGTCTTCGTATTTTTCAAACACGAACAAATCCCGCGAGGTCTGCGTGTACCTGTAAAATCCCTCGTGGAAATATTTCAGCTTTCCGCCGCCGTTCATGAGGGGGATCCCCACCAGCGGCTCATAGGTCCTGTTCCGCGCGGTATTCCAGTTTTCAACCATCCGGCATCTGTCCACATAGCGAATCCTCACCATGTAGATCCAGACTGTCGTGATCGTCTGGCGCAGGATCCACTTTTCAATCAAATTGTCCGTGTCCTGCGGATAGGGGCATTTTGGCACGGCTCCTATTGTCGTCACGTCGTCAAGAAGCGTAACCGGGCGGTAGCTGCACGCCGCCCATTCATAATCATCGTTTTCATCAAGAAAGCCTGCCATCGCTGACACGTATTCGGGCGTTATGGCGTCGTCGCAGTCAACCAGGCAGTAGTAATCCCCGGTCATGTTGACAAGCCCCGTATGCACCGCTTTGCAGCAGCCGCCGTTTTCCTGGTCGATCAGTTTGACGCCGTACCCGCGCTTTTCAAATTTCGGCAGATAATCTATGATCACGCCGCGCGTGCCGTCGGTGGAACCGTCATTGACGAGAATCAGCTCAATGTTGTCCCATTTTTGCGCCAAAACGCTGTCGAGCATGGCGCCGATGTAGCTTTCCTTGTTGTAGCACGGCACGACCATGCTGACTTTACCTTGTAGTCTGCCCATTGTTTTTTCTTTCCTTGAATTCGTTTGCAAATAGCCCGTCTAAAAACACGTAATAGTCCTTGACGCCCATCCCGTGAAGCTGCTCGCCTATTTCCCTGTGCCAGATGCTTGTGATGACCAGGATGCTGTTTTCGTCAAGGGTACCGGGAAGTTCTGCTGGGCTGCGGATTTCCACCCCGAAAGCTTCCGTTCCCCATTTATTTTTGTCGTTGTCATACGTGCAGATCACCTGTTCCCGCAAGCCGAAGTCTTTCAGCCAGATCCGGAGGCTGTCCGCCGCGCCGAACAGATAAATCCTTTTGTTTTCAGCTGCCTTGATCCAGCCGATGTAACGCTTTACATACGCCGAATAATCGGTTTCCGCGTCAAAGAACCAGTTGTGCGGGCTTGCGTGCTCCGTGCCGCTCGGCCAATTCCAGTAACCGTAAATGAGGCTGAGCACTTTCCCCGCACTGCCGGGGACGTTTATGTCCAGATGCTCGAATTTTGCTTTGGCGGCCGGCCCATAATACTTTGCCGGGACGGTGAAATTCGACAAATTATAGAATCCCGAATCCCCTATCTCATCAAGGGGCAGTATGTCGATGCAGATTCCGTGATGGCCGCCTTTTTTCAGTATCTCGTATAAAGGTCTGTCGAACGCCGTCGTGCCGTTTTTATGCAGCCTGATGATATGCGGGCGGCCTTTGTCAAGGGGCGTCTGCAGGCAGTACGGCGCGCGGAACCACTCTTTGTGCGCCATCAGTTCGTTGAAGTCTTCAGCGGGCATCGCGACGTCGATGTCGTCGTCCCAGGGCAGGAAACCGCTCTCACGCACCGCGCCCAGGAGCGTCCCGTGGGAGGCGTACCATTTCAGCTGTTCCCGTCCGCAAACTTCCATAAAACATTCGAGCAGTTCAAGTTCGATGTCCCGTAGCTTGTCTATTTTACCCATTCACAATCTCCTCTATCGTCACCGCAGGGCAGCTTAACGCGGCTCTTAATTCCAATGCGACCGCGTCCGCGCCGGTTACCGTCACGACGACAATGTCCGGCATGTTTTCACCGGGGATGTCCCGGACGTTTCCGTATAGCGGGATGCCGCGGACGACCGGCGTCCGCCTGTCGATGATGCAGGCAATGTCCATGTCCATGGACTCCAGGACGAAACGCAGCATTTTACCGCGTATGCCGTACCCGTATATTGCCGGACGGGTGACATTCATTGCTTTCAGGCCGACAGCCGCGATGCACATTTTGTTATATCTCGCCCGTTCTTCCGCCCGCTCCGCCACGCGTTCTTCCGTCCGCTCCGCCATCCGTTCCCCCGCCCTCTCCGCCGCCCGGTTCAAATCCTGCGTGTACGCGCCGTTGAACACGTACTCCCGTGTGCGGACATCGGCGGTTTCCGCCAGCGCGTCCCACTTTTCAGTTAGGCCGTATCTGTTTTTTAACGTTTCCGCCCAGTCTTCCGTCTGCGGGCTGCCGCGGAACGCATCCGAATATTCCATTGCGTATATCGCCCGCACAAGCGCCATGTCGGGATCCGTGTTTTCCCAGTAATACTCCTGGTCAAAGAATGTCATCTCGTCCTTTTTTTCGTCATAAAAACAATTTGCGGGGACAAGCTCCCAGTAACACCTGCCGTCTTTTGCGGAAGCATATATTGCGTTGCGGATGCGGTCAAAATGTGAAAACAGCTCGTTTTCGGCAAGCGTGCCCCGGCTCAGTTTGTCCGCCCAGTAATCCCACAACGTCGGCAGGTCAAGGCGTTTCATCGTAAGCTCGCCATCCATGAATGTGACGGGCAGGATATTCGTTCCGAGCCGCGCCAGGTCGTTGTGGTTGTCCGCGATCGCTTTCAGCCGTTCGGTTCCTTCCTCGAACAAGGCTGTTTTTCTTGCGGCGCCGTTATTATGAACCGTGGTGACAAAGGCCTTGCCACGTTCGCGGTAAGCGGTCACCGCAGCGAAATCAACGTCGCACGGCGCGTCGCCGCCGCAGGTCCGCGCTTCCGCCAAATACGCGTTGCACATGAATTCAAAGGCGCCGCCCCGGATAAGCTCTTTCCACACCCCCCGCTCGTCAAACGCTTTCGGGTAATCATCTTCGATAAATACGTGGCCCCTGTGGTTGAGAAATTCATTCGGCAGGTAATTTTCCGAATAAACCTCGCGTGAAAAATAGTGGTTGGTAAACGGATAGTACCACTTCTGCCCTTCAAATCCCGCGAGTTTCAGGCGGTTTGAAACCTCCGCCTTGCTCTCGCCGGACCAGAACCGGAACGGGGTGCCGGTTCGCGGGTTGCGCTTGCCGGCGAAATACTGCAGACCGTATGGGTTCTCAAACGCAAGCAGGAGCCGCCCGTGGGGTTTCAAGCAGCCATGGTATTTTTCAAGCAGCACGGCCGTGATCTCGCCGGGGTCAACCGCGACCACGTAGTCAAAGGTGTCTTTCCCGGCATATTCCCCGCTAAACGTGGTTACGTCCCTGCATTTTGAACGCAGCAGCTGTGTCAGCGCCCCGCCGCTTTGTTCAAGGACGGACGAACCCCCGGCAAAGGGGTACCATGCGAGGACGCCCTCGCGCATCGGCGAAGTTTTATAGAAATTTTGCAGGGCTTGCGTGTTAAGATACGGCACTTCGTTAATCCTTCCTGCGGCAACGTTTCCACGCGCATTGCCACGCAATTCTCCTGATATTGGTCAAACTGCGTACAGTACGGTATCAATCGCAATGTCTGCGTGATCTTGTAAATAGTTGTGATGGCGCAAATAATATTTGTAATCTTTATTTAGTTCCATAAGAAATTCGGGTATTTCCAAAATGTCTTCGGGCTTGTGGTAAACGCAAACAGCAAGCCTGGGTTTGTGTTTGGAAATCGTGTTTATTGCGCCCTTTAATGATTCAAGTTCCGCGCCTTCCGCGTCCATTTTGATAAATGTCACCTTGCTGTCCCCGACAAGGCTGTCAATGCTTGTCGTTTCCACCATCGCCTGGCCGCCGTCTGAAATCCTTGCCCCCTCGGCGCCTGTGCCGTATTCAAGCACAAATGAATATTCCCCCTGGGAACTCCACGAACCCTTTTGGATGACATTCGTGCGTTCTATGCCCCAACGGTCAATGTTTTCGATGGTGATTTTGTAATTTTCCGGATGAGGCTCAAATCCAAAGATGCTGACATAATTGCCTTTGCAAAAATTAGAAAATTGCCGTATCGTGTTGCCGTCATAGCAGCCTGCATCAACATATACCTCATTCTCAATCGGCGGCAGAAATTCCTGGCTAAAATAACTTCCCTTGTAGACGTAATTGGTGGAATTATAGATGCCGTCAATAACGAACAGCCTTTCGTGCGAGATGTTGCTGTTCAGGAGCATGTCCGCGATTTGCGCTTGATACAAAAAAGTCGAAATTACAATTGGACAGGCAGAATACCGCCTGTCCCCCAATAATTGTGGCAGTGAAATCAGAGGATACCCTAAATGAATGAAGTTTTTCTCTTTGCATCTATCTGCTGAAGTTTCGCAAAAAGCCAAAACGTTGATATTATGATCTAATATGTTTTTAAGTATCTCCGTTGATAGCTCCCCTGCGCCATATAGGATTAAGCCATCATTTGCGTGAGCGCGCATCCATAAATCGGTATAATTGGCCATACGTCTGACGGGGTGAAAATTATTCGCGCCCAGAGTCATCTTTCGCAGATATTCTCTGTTTCCCGTAAACAGATATTCTATTCTGCACTTAAAAATATAACGCGATTCTTCATCTTCAAGAAGATCATAAAACTGCCTTATAAGTTCATAGTTCATTTCGCTCACTCCTTAAAATCCAAAATTTTCCTTGAAAAACTCCCGCAAAATAACGCTTTATGCCAATCTCCCTTAGCTGCTTTTCTGCTTCGTTTATATATTGCATTGCGATCAAAACCACAACATCATCGGGAGCAAACTTTTTCAGCGAATCAACTGCCTTTATGGGCAGTCCGGACAACTCCTTGCCATGTATGGAAGGGTTGTTGTCAACAATCCACAATGGCCGTATGTTTTTACATATTCGGTCAATCACAGCTGGCGTTTGATGCCATGCCCCGAAAATGAAAACCCTTTTTCCGGCGCAAGTCTTATGGAAATTGCCGAGGGAATTATGTTCAAACCCATGGCAATCATCAATCGTTTTTCCGTTTGAAAATTTTTCCGCCCTCTGCGTTGTCAATTGATGTGAATCATAAGTATGCATGCTACCGCAATTTACGCATATTTCCGGCAAATCCTTAATAGCCAAATTGTCGAACGCGTTCTCCAATTTTAGGAACGAATTACCGGTTAAAGCTGAAAATAAGCCGTCTCGGATAATGTTTCCGATGACAGGGACAGCGCTCTCACAACAGGATATCCAAATATCCCCATTTGCTTTTGTCAGCATATGTCCAACCGCAGGACAATTTTTATACGAAACAATGCCGTCAGGTTTTTGCCTCTTTGTTACAAAATGACTGGCTCCGCAAGCTCTTGCGTCAATATTCGCTCCTTGCAATGTCCATTTCCTGACATAATCCAAAAGATCGTCCGCGCTTTCTTTGTTAACGAGGTATGACATCGTGACACGGATCGGAGAGGAATTCTGTTTTGCTTCCCGTATAAAATGTTCCGCATTTTTGTTGACTGTTTCAAAGGTTCGTCGCAGCTGTTCGAGCGAAAGATTTTACCCTTGAAAATTACTGTATATATCGGGATTGGTGCCGGTCAAGGAGATGCATGGATGTCACGCCAGCTTCAATCAGCCGGCCGCTCATTTCCCCTGTAAGCAAAAGCCCGTTGGTGCAAACATACATGGTCAGTTCCGGATTCAGGCTTTTCGCTTTCCGTATCAAGTCAGGCAGATTCTTGTTAATCAATGATTCATTGTTTCCGTCAAATCTCACAGTATGAATTTTATTTTTCTCGTATGTGCCGTTTTTAATTTGCAATTGGTTATATCTTGCAATGTCTTCGAACGCCCTGTAAAGGCAATCATCCGAAAGTTTTTCGCCCGTAAAGCGTCCGACCGCCGGACACATTTTGCAAGTCAAGTTACATACGGAAATTGTCTCAAATCCGATAATTTTATGCATCTTTTTATTCTCCCATGTCAGGCGGGTATTTGAGCCGCAAAAAATGGCGAACCTTCTTCCGTGCGGCAGATTGTAAGCGTTCAGGCTTAACAAAATGCCGGCACGTAGCAGGATCGCCATATGTACAGCATATTAGATTTTATCGGGTGGAATGCCGTTCCTTTGCTTTCACTGCCCCGCCTGCTTCGCAAGCCCGGCGATCTTTTCCGGAGCGAAGCCCGTGTACCGCGCTATTGTCTCATACGGGACTCCGTCCCTGATCATGTTCACCGCCGTCTCGGCCTTTCCTTCGGCTTTTCCTTCGGTCTTTCCTTCGGTCTTCCCCTCGGCCCGCAGCATGTCCGCGATGCCGGTCTCGACGTACAATTCCATGAGCGTCAGTTTTCCCATTCTCATCATCTCCTTAAACGCAGCCTGGTTTGCCTGCACGACTGCCTCCATGAAAGCGTTCACCCGGTCGCCTTTCCCGCGCCGTGCCTCTTCGAGCCTTCCGTGCGTTCCAGCACCTTGTACTGGTAGGCGTAGGCGACCGTCTTGTAAAAATCGTCCACGGAGATATAGTCTTTGGGGCTTTTGTACTCGATGACGTTTATGCCGCGGAAGATCTGCCCTATGTTCTTTTTGACGGCCGTGCCGCCCTGTTTCTTGATGACCACGACGTCGATCCGCAGGGGTTCCGCGTTCAGGACGTGCCCGTTGCGGAATTCGAGCGCGTCGCCGTATTCCTCCAGTTCCGTCTGGATCGTCTCGCAGAACGCC
>JAITOE010000166.1 GCA_031290135.1 Eubacteriales Family XIII. Incertae Sedis bacterium | reverse complement strand
GCCGTGGTAAGTTTTGACAACGATGGCATTTCCATTCATTTTCCGGACCTTCAGGGATGCTTCACCTGTGCGGAAAACGAACGCGAGATATTTAAAATGTCGAAAGAGGTGCTGGGGCTGCATTTGTGGAGCATGGAAACCGACAACGAACCCATGCCCGAACCGTCGCAGCTGAAAGATATATGTCTTGAACCGAACGAAACCTCTATACTGGTTGAAGTTTTCATGCCGCCCGTCAGGGACAGGATCAACGGCAGGGTCGTCAAAAAAACCCTGACACTGCCGCACTGGCTGAATGCGGAAGCGGAAAATGCCGGGGTGAATTTCTCCCAGATGCTGCAATCCACGCTCAAGGAGTACCTTCATACCTCCCATTGATCAGCAGCAGCTTCGGTAAGAGCCGCTGCAGTAACGGCGCCAACCACCGGCGCTGTGTCAACCCCGCCGGTTTTCCCCGGCGGATGTTTCTTTAAGAGAAGGAACAACGCCGCCGGAAACAGCGCCAGGCTGATCCATTGCGAGACGGAAAAAACCCATCCGGACCCGCGGTAGTCATTCCTGAAAAATTCAAGCACGAAACGCGCGCCGCTGTAACAGGCGACATACAGACCCAATATGCGACCCCTTGCGCGGGGCTTGCGCGAATAAACGAAGAGCAGCGCGAACAGGAGCAAATTAAAGCCGGACTCGAAAACCTGCACCGGGAAAAGCGGCGTTTCCGGCGGCGCAAACGAATTGCGGGGGAAGCTGACGCCGAGCGGCCTTTCCCAGGGCACCCCGTAGCAGCATCCCGCGAGAAAGCACCCCGCCCTTCCGAAGCTGTGCAGCAGGGGAACGGCCGGCATGAGCGCTTCCACATGGTCCCAGGCCGGCAGGCGGTATATCCTTGCATACAGCAAAACGCCGGCGACGCCGCCGATAAGCCCGCCGTAAAACACAAAGCCCGATGAAGCCGCCGCGTAAATGAATTTCAGGTCAACGTCGCCCCTGCGGATCAGTTCGATAAAAGCGGCCGCATTGACAAACAAATAAAGCGCTTTCGCGCCTATGAACACGCCTATCCCGGCATAAACAGACGAAAAAAATATGTCCTGCCTGCTGCAGCCGGGCTTACACGGGAAAAGAAGCGAGATTAAAATTGCCGCGAAACTGCCCGCGAGGATTGTCAGGCCGTAAGCCGGAACCGAAAATCCCAATATATTTATATAAGGCGCCACCGCTGTGTTCTCCCGATTACAAACCTGCGAGCGCGCCCAAGCCTGCGAGTCCGCAGGCCACGCAGGCAATAAATCCAAGCAAACAGAACACGATTGAAACAATGCCGAGGACTATGCCCGCCGTAGCCATTCCGGAAGGCTGCTTTTTCTTCGCATTGATGCCCAGTATTAGCGCGATTATGCCCAGAATCACGCCAATTGGTGCAGGAATTACTAAGGCCGTTGAGAATATGCATAAAACGCCGACGATCCCCAATACCATGGAGGCGATTGCCTGGCCGTTAGGTTGGCCCGCGTTGTTTTCCTGCCCGAAATTATAACCGCTCTGGGCGTAGGGCACGGGATCCGCCGTCTGCCTCGGCGGCGCGGGGCCAGGCGTTCCCTGCGTACCCCCCTGCCCCGTAAATGCGCATCCACAGTTTTTGCAAAACAAATCCACGCCGACTTCATAAGGCGTGTCGCACCTTTCACTTAATTTTGTCGCCATCGTTCATTTCCTCCTGTTTCTCGTTTCTGGTTTATTTCCCGTCCGTGCCACGGAGTAGTTGTCGTCACGGGTGCTTCCCGTGAACGTGAAGCTTTTGTTCGTCACCGTCTGGTCGGCCTGATTAATATTGAGAGTTGGCGCACCAATTTCATATTGGGCAGTTCTAATCAATATACTTCGCCTTATATTCCTCAAAACTGCTGATATTCTTTTCTTTCATCTTCGTTGCATGTTCCACGCCGATGTAGCGTATGTGCCAGGGTTCGCTGATGTAGCCGGTGATTTTCGTATTTTCTTCGGTGTACCGGATGATGAAGCCGTATAAATGTGCGTTTTCCCCGACCCATTCCGCCTGCGGCGTACCCGTGAAATTGCGGAGGCTTCCTCCGGAGGGTATGTTCAGGTCTATGGCGAGGCCGGTCTGGTGCTCGCTGAACCCCGGCCGGGCGCTGTAGGTGTCCGCGCCCTTGGGATCGGTGGCTTTATAATTTGTGTATAGGGTGTTTTGGTAATCGTAGGACCGGTAACCCGACTGCGGGATGAAACGTATGCCTTCTTTTTCGGCTGCCGCCGCCATCTCCTTGTATTTCTCCGCGACCTCGGCCCTTACCTTCACGGACGAAAGCGTCACGAGTTCAGGCGGGACGTAATTGCGGTCGAGATTGTGGTTTTTGTTGACAAGGACGTCAAGCGCGCTCGGACTTGTCACTGGGACTGGATTTTCATAAAAGTGATCCGCGCTCTGCCAGATGGGATCCTCGTCTGATGCGGCTGGTTCCCCTTGTTCCTCTGCCGTCTTGCTTGCATCGCCCGTTTGCGGAGCAAGAGTCAAAGCGGTGGGCGAAGAATTTTCTTCTTGCGCTGCCGTCGGTTCGTCTTCTTTGTCTTCTGCGGCAACTGACGGCGAATTCTCCGGTCCGCCCCCGCCGTTTGGCGCACCCGGCGCACCTGACAGCTTCACGGCAAAAAAGACGGCCGCTCCCGCGATCAGGACGATCAGAAGCAGGGCAAACATCCTTTTTCTTCGCTTCTGCTGCATCCGCCTTGTGTGCCGGATGATCAGCGAATTGCTGAAATCCATATTGTATTTCTCCATTTTCCTGCACCTTTCATATTTAGATTGTTGTGCGCTGGATTGCTTCGCTTCGTTCGCAATGACGAAGGGAGGGGCCGCGCCGGATTGCTATTTATATACCATCACGACATCATCGCGCACCCATCCGTTTCTCCCGTCCGGCAGTCTTACGTTGTACCAGTTATAACCTTCGCTGTAGCGCGTAGTACCCAGATATTCAAGCCTCACGCTGCGGTCGCCTGCCTTTATATACAGGATTTTGTTCCCGTCCCCGGAATTGGCGGAAGGCGTGCTCCGCACGTAAATGCCAAGGTCGTCGAAGAGGTTTACAAAAACGATGGAAGGCGGTTTTGCGGCGGCGCTGTTGCCAGCCGGCGATGAATTTGAACCGCCCGAGCTGCCCCCATTGCCCGCCGTGACTCTTTCAGGGAATGCGTGATAGGTAATCACTATTTTGGCATCTTTGGCGAACTTGCTGCCGGCGCTAAACCCCGTTTCCCCGTCAACCGATACCTGTTCAACCTCCCCGTCTGCTTTCAGCCAGCCGATGATCAAATCGTCCAATACATCCATCTCGATATTCGTAAAGCCGGCTTCTTGCAATTCGGCTGTTACCTCTTGATAGTCTTTGCCTTTAAGCTCCGTCGAGGATTCCGGCATTTTAGGGAATGTGTGATAAATAATCACTATTTCGGCGTCTTTGTCGAATTTGCTGCCGGCGCTAAACTCCGCTATCCCATTAACCGATACCTGCTCAACCTCTCCGTCTTTTTCCAACTCGGCAGTTATCAAATCTTCCAAATACTGCCTCTTGATGTTCGTAAATCCGGCATCCTGCAATTCGGCTGTTACCACTTGATAGTTTTTGCCTTCAAAATTCGCCGATGATTCCGGCATTTTAGCTACGCTCAGTGTACTAACAATGATCGCACAGAGCATAATTGCAATGGGAATACTGCCAAGGGTTATCCCCGCCACGGCCATTTTAGAAGGCTGCTTTCTTCTCACAAGAATGCCGAGGATTAACGCGATTATGCCTAAAATTACCCATACCGCTGGAATTAGCATCGCCGCCGATGAGTCAATCCATGTCCCTGCCCCTATCGCCGCTATAGCATTGCCGGCGATCCCCAATACCATGGAAGCGATTGCCCGGCCGTCATATTTGTTTCTTGCCGGTTTCTGTTTCATTTGCCAGGGATCCGGCGTTTTTTCAAATTCTTCGAACGCCAGTTCGTCTGAAATGCTGTTTCCAAACCCTTCTGCGTCCGGGGCGTCGTCATGGGTTGCTTCGTCGCTTCGCTCCTCGCAATGACGGGCGTCGCTTCGCTCCTCGCAATGACGGACGTCGCTTCGCTCCTCGCGGTGACGGAGTTCCTCTGCTTCTGCGGCATCGTCTTGCGTGCCAGTTTCAGGTTCCTGCGCGGTCTGCGCCTCCGTCTCCTGTGCCTGTTCCTGCGCAACATCCCTGTCCTGCGCCTTACATTCGGGGTTGCAGTCCCATGCCAGTAGCGCGGCGTTGGAAATGTTGTTCTCCCTGAATGTCAGCAGCGCCTCTTTCATTTCCGCCGCGCCCTGCCACCGGTCCCGTTTGCGGAACGCGCAGGCTTTCAAGACGATCTTCGCGAATTCAAGGAGATCTGCGGGGGCGGCTTCCGCCAGTTTCGGCATGGGAATCACAACCTGTTCCATCCGTTTTTTGAACGCTTCGTCCCTGTCTTTGACGATATCCGTTTTTCCGGGCCATGGCGGC
The DNA here is from genome assembly GCA_031290135.1 of Eubacteriales Family XIII. Incertae Sedis bacterium. GTDB lineage: Bacteria > Bacillota > Clostridia > Peptostreptococcales > Anaerovoracaceae > JAITOE01. Next base: position 481 of record JAITOE010000166.1, on the reverse strand, counting down.
ATGAACGGGTTTCTGTTGTAGTTAAGCAAACGGTACAGCGCAATGCCAAGCGCGTACAGATCCACGCCTCCGGTATCCGTGTTGTCCCTGTGGTATTCGGGCGGCATGTAGTCCGCCGCGATGTCGGAGACGCCGCGATGGTTTTCTTTAAGGCCGTATGCGCCGTCCTGCCCTCTGAGGATGTTCGCAAGGTTTATGTCGCCGTATATTTTGGCTTTTTCTTCCAGCGCCTCCAGCGTGCCGCAAATGTCTATGGCCGCGTCAAGCACGTCCCCGATTCTTATCCCGTCCTTGTATCTCTTGTTCAGGCTCTCGCCTTCTTTGAGATAACCAGGCGCCCGCGCCGATGTGGATTTGCTTTCTTCTGCCATTTTTAAATCCTTTCAAATTTTATTATTGCGCACTGGATTGCTTCGCTTCGCTCGCAATGACGGGGGTGTGCCGGATTGCTTCGCTTCGCTCGCAATGACGGGGGGGTGCC
>JAITOE010000155.1 GCA_031290135.1 Eubacteriales Family XIII. Incertae Sedis bacterium | reverse complement strand
GCGCCGCTCGCGCGCGGGCGTGCAGATGGTCTTGATGAAGTCGAAATTTTCCTCATAACTGACAAACTGGAAGCAGCCCCCGGTTTCCCGAATCCGGATGCCGCGCTGCTGCTCGTCGTATTCTTTCTCCAATTCTTTGAAAAGCGCGTACGCTTCCTTGCGGTCGAGGCCGATGGCGGCCGCAGCCGTTTTGACGTCCAACGGCTCCCCGAAGACGAACATCATGGATTCAAAAGCGGATTTGATTCTGTCGTTTTGCAACTGTCACCTCTGTTTCAAAAGCGGATTGGGTTCTATCGTTTTGCGGCCGGAGCTTCTATTTTTTCAAAAGCGGATTTGACGCTATCGTTTTGCGGCTGACACTTCTATTTCGCTGAAATTTTCGCTCTGCTCGGCAAACAAATCCCCGTTTTTTGCCATATCCAAGAGCGCGATGAACGTCACGACCTTGTCATAACGGTCTGTTTTCGCTTCGAGCAGCTCGCTGAAACGGAGGATCTTCCGCTTCGCCGCCCGCAACAGTTCCCGGATCGCGTCGATCTTGTTTTCGAGGCTGACGCGCTCCCGCTCAACATGGCTTTGCATGCGCAGAAGCTCCTCGTTTTTCATCTTGCGGTGAATAAACGCCTTGAACGCTTCTATGAAGTGGTCCATGTCCATTTTCAGGAAGACGTCCGGCTCGCCCGTGTAGGGCTGCAAGTCCTCCTGCGGCTTCTCGAGCTTGAGGGCGGCGGTTTCACGCAGTTCCTCCAAGGCAGCTGCGGCTTTCTTGAACTGGATGTACTCCACGAGCTTCTGCGTCAGATCCGTGCGCGGATCCACGATTTCCTCGCCCTCCGACGTGATGCGCGGCAAGAGCATTTTGGATTTCAGGTCGATCAGGGTTGCTGCGAGCACCATGAATTCCGAACCGACCGCGACATCGTTTGCCTCCATGCGGCGAATGTGGCGCAGGTACTGCCCCGTGATCACGGAAATCTCGATATCGTAGATGTTCATCTCCGCCTTTTCGATCAGATAGACCAGCAGATCGAACGGCCCCTCGAATATATTCAGTCGAATCTTATAAGACATGAAAACCAGTATACCACAATCGCCGCGTTCATTGACTGCTTCCCTTAAGGGCCGCGCTTACTTTTTCGCACTTTTTGTAACTACTTTCTCAACTCACCTGAAAAATAAAAAACACGGGAGGGCGGATCCTCTATGGGTCCGTCCTCCCGCATGCGTACCGCTTCAACCGAAGCCACACAGGCCCTATTTTGGGATCAGTTCACTCCTGCCACATCAGAATGAACCCATGCTGCTTCTCCACATATCGCCGCTGCGCCGATTTCTGGATCATTCTCGCTCCCTGCGCGCCTTGTTTCGTCTGCCCGATTCCAGGATCATAGCGGTCGCGACGCCGCCGGCCGCGAGGATGAGCGCGGCGAGGAGGATCACCCACCACGGGATGCCGGACGCCGTGTTCTTGACCACGGGCGCGGCTCCCGGCGTTTGCTCGCCGTTCAGCCATGCCGTGAGTTTTGCGGCGTCTTCTTCGCTCAGATCGTACACGCCAGCTTGCAGCGGCTGGCCTTCCATCTTCGCCTGTATGGTCGAAATAATGGAAAACAGTTCCTCGTTCGACGGCGCTGACGATTCGGACGAGGCGGACGAAGCCGGGGGCTGGGCGGTTGCGGCATTCCCGCCGCTGACCGCGTCGCCGACGACGGCCTTCGCCTGCTCCACCGCCGACCCGTAGCTGTTGTACGTGATATTCGTCGGGCCTTCCTGCGGCGTGACCACAGCCTCTTTCTGACCACTGACGGCAATGGCATGTTCGGCATATACGCCGCTGCCGTCGAGCGCCATGGCGCGGACGGTGACCGTGCCGTTGGCCTTGGCCGTCACGAAGCCGGACATGGACAGCGTCGCGTACTCCCCGCCGCTGCTGACAGCCCAGAGAAGCGTCTGGTTTGTCGCGGCCGCCGGCGTGACCAATGCCACAAGCTGCGCCGTGCCGCCGTCCGTGCTGATCGACGAGGGGCCGGTGATTTCAATGCCGATCACCAAGATGTCCCTCGGGGACTCCGTCCGCGTGGTGAATTGCCAGTCGCCGTCGTCATCCATCGCGTTGCCGGAGATATCCTTGAACCCGCTGATCGTGACGCGGTACGCCGTGCCCTGGGCAAAGCCGGTGTAAAGAATCCGGTACTCACCGCCGTTTGCCCATTCCCCGCCTGCCAGCACGCCCTCGCCGCCGGCGATCGATACCGTGCCCGCTGTCTGCGGATCCATCTCTTCGCTGAAGAAGATGACGATGAACCCGCTCAGCGCCGCGCCATCGCCCGACGGCGTGACGTCTGTCACCGTGGGCTTGACCGTGTCCGGCACGCTGCCGACGACAAGGTCAAACGGTTCCGAGGTCACGCCGTCAATGGTCAGCGTCAGCGGATGGGCGCCGGCCGGCGTCTGATCCGTGGTATGGATGGTGATCGTCGTGCTGCCGCCTGTCGTGGCGGCCGTGCCGGCGTCGAGCGAGACGCCTTCCGCCCCGTTTGTGTTCAGCCCGATCGCCGCGCCTGCGGCGATGTTGCTCGTGGTCACGGTGTAGCTCGCGCTCCCCGCCGTCCCAGTCGTGAGCACGCCTGTCTGCGCGCCCACCGAAACGGTTTTGGGGGCTACCGTGATCGAAAGCTGTCGCGCCGCATTCGGATTTGTGCCGTTTGCCGCGACCACGGTAAAGGCAAAGGTGCCGCTTGCCGTGGGCGTTCCCGAAACCACGCCGGCTGCCGACAGGCTCAAACCGTCCGGCAGCGCGCCCAGCGCGTCGTCACTCGTCCAGCTGATGGGCGCGGTGCCGCTCGCCGCGAGCGTCTGGCTGTACGCCGTCCCCACCTGTCCGTTTGGCAGACTGCCCGTCACAATGGTCGGCGCCGTGCCTGCGGGCGGCAAGACGGTCACCGTCGCCGCAGCTTCTCCGTATACGCTGTCGTCATAGACCGATGTCGCCCGAACGGTCAGCGTCCCCGCCGGCTCGTCCGGCGCGACGGACAGCAGACCTTCAGGGCTGATCACTGTATCATTGGAAATGTTCCCCGCAACGCTCCACGTCACGCCATCCTGCGCTTGGAGGTTCTCTCCCTCGACCGTCGCGGAAAATTGGAACTGTCCGCCGGCCCCAACTGCTGCCGCGACTGGGCTGACCGTCACGCCGGTGACCGTCGGGATGGTGTTCTCAAACACCGCGATGACTTCCAGCGTGTCGTCCGGCATATCCATGGTCAGCTGAGAGACGACCACGTCGCCCACGACCGAAGACGTCCCTTCGGGGTTCTCATATTGGCCTGTTCCCGTCTTGACGCGCCATTCCTTGAACACATTTCCGGCGGCGGGTATGGCGGCAAACCTCAATTCGGTTCCCGCTGCCGCCTGCGCCGTGTTTTCGCCCAAGTGACCGCTCAATGCCACGGTGCCGTTGCCGATGGTGCTCCAGCTCACACTGGGATCTTCCCTGTTCTCAAACACCGCGACCACCTCAAGCACCGCGTCCGGCATATTCATTTGCAGAATCGGCTTTCCGTCGCCGTCGACTCCGCCCGCCGGGTAGCTGTATTGGTCGGTTCCCGTTTTGACCATCCATTCTTTGAAAGCGTTCCCCGTGTCAGCCGTCGCCGTGAAGGCGAGAGGGGTTCCGACCTTCACCTGGTCGCCGCTTTGCGATGCGGGATCGACGGACACCGCGCCGTCGCCGATGTTCCGGTAAGTCAGGGGCTGTGT
>JAITOE010000004.1 GCA_031290135.1 Eubacteriales Family XIII. Incertae Sedis bacterium | reverse complement strand
CGAAGATCGTAGACGAGGACGGGAACCCGGTGGAGCAGGGGAAGGTCGGCGAACTTGCGGTCCGCGGCCCCGGCGTCATGAAATGCTATTACAAAGACCCGGCTGCCACGGATGCTGTCCTGAAAAACGGTTGGCTCCATACTGGCGACATGGCGCGGGAGGACGGAGACGGGTTCATTTTCTTAGTGGACAGAAAAAAAGACGTGATCATTTCAGGCGGGGAGAACATTTACCCGGTCCAGATCGAGGATTTTTTGCGAAAATACCCCAAGATTAAGGACGTGGCGGTCATTGGCGTGCCGAACCACAGGCTGGGTGAAATCGCCGCGGCTGTCATAGAGCTTAAGCCGGACCAAAAATCCTCGGAAGAAGAAATCATGCAGTTCGCCGCGGACCTGCCCCGTTACAAAAGGCCGCGCAGGATCATTTTCGACAAAATCCCCCGGAATCCCACTGGAAAGATCGAAAAACCGCGGCTTCGGGAAAAATACGCGGGAGGCAGCGTTGTCGAACAGCAGCTTAGCGACGAGAGTTTTTAATTTTGAAATTAAGTTGAAATCGGGCCGAAAAAGAATTATACTTAAATAAGCTTGCAACAATGCGAACTGCCCGGCGTGAAACTCCAAGAAACAGAACAAGGGCAAGCTGAAGAAAGGGGCATAGATTATGGATCTTCTAATCGTTCCGGTGCCGTTGTTTGATGAAAATATTGCCGTGGAGGCCTATTATTTTCGCAATAGAAGGGGCAACGATCTTCTCGATGGGACGGGCACCAGCCAATTTGACGGCGCAATGATATCATTGCCGCTGGAAATGCTGAACATGGTCAGCATGGAGGCTCTGACCATGGGGAAGCCGATCTTCGTCCCGATCACCCGGTACATGCTTTTAAGCAAACTGGAAGATCAGTCCCGCCAGCCGGCGGAGAAGATCATTTTCCTGCTTGACGGCAGCGAATTTGAAGCCGTGGCGCCTTATATCGACAACATTGCCCGCCTGAAAGAACTGGGTTACCGTTTCGCCATGCAAAAGATCGGGGACGCGGAGAAATTTCTTCCGGTCCTGGAATATTGCGACTACGTGTTCTACGACCACCAGATATTTGACCAGATGAACGAGGTGAAATGCCGCGTGACGATCCACCACCGCTTCAAAAACATCGTCAGCGTGTACACGCACATCAACAACATGGATCTCTTCGACGACCTGCGCGCCCGCTACGCGGGACTGTACGAGGGGCATTTTTACAGGACGCCGCTGACACAGGGGAAGCACGACGTGTCGCCGCTTCAGGTCAACCTGATCAACCTGCTCAATATGGTGCGCGATGAAAACTTTGAGTTCGATGAGGTTTCCGACATCATACAAAAGGATCCGGCGCTGACCGTCGCCTTGCTCAGGTTGGTGAATTCGGCGTATTTCGCGCTGAAAGAAAAGGTGAAGACCATCGGCCAGGCCGTGGTCATGCTGGGGCAGACCGAGATCCGGAAGTGGATCACCACGGCCGTGGCCAAGCTGCTCGGCGCGGAAAAACCGGACGAGGTGACGCGGCTTTCCCTGATCCGGGCAAAATTCGCGGAAGGGCTCGGACAAAAATTCGGCATGGAGCAGGAGTCGCAGACGCTGTTTCTCATGGGTCTGTTTTCCGTGTTGGACGCAATCCTGGAACGCCCGATCAGCGAAGCCCTGGGCCTGGTGCATGTGTCGGATGACATTTACGAAGCACTGGTGAACCGCGAGGGACGTTACGGCCCGGTCTACCAATTCATTCTGGAATATGAAAGCGCGAACTGGAACGCGGTTTCGCGCATGCTCATACTCCATGATCTGGAAACGGCTGACATATATAACGCTTACGTGGATGCGATGATCTGGTATAACGAACTGCTGGGCGGAGAGGAATAAGACGGATGGCAAGGATAAAAATCACGGAAACGGTTTTGCGCGACGGCCATCAATCCTTGATAGCGACGCGGATGAAGCTGGAAGAAATGCTGCCAATCCTTGAAACGATGGACCAGGTGGGCTATCATGCGATGGAGGTCTGGGGAGGCGCCACGTTCGACGCCTGCATCCGTTTTCTGAACGAGGATCCCTGGGAGCGTCTCCGGACGTTCCGCCGCCACATCAAAAACACGAAGCTCCAGATGCTGCTCCGGGGGCAGAACCTCTTGGGCTACAAGCATTACGCAGATGACATGGTGGACGCGTTCGTAAGAAAATCCATCGAAAACGGCATTGACATCATTCGGATTTTTGACGCCTTTAACGATACGCGGAACTTGGAAAGCGCGGTGAGAGCCTGCAAGAAGCACGGCGGACACGCGCAGGGCTGCGTGTCGTACACCCTGAGCCCGGTGCATACAAACGAAATGTTCATCAAGCTGGGGCTGGAAATTGAGCAGATGGGCGCGGATTCTTTCTGCATCAAGGACATGGCGGGGCTTCTGGATCCCTACAACACCTACAAATTGGTGCAGGATCTGAAAAACGCGCTGAAAATCCCCGTACAGCTGCATACCCACGCCACCAGCGGGCTGGGCTCCATGACCTATATGAAAGCGGCCGAAGCGGGCGTGGACATCATAGACACGGCCATTTCCCCTTTCGGGGAGGGTTCGTCGCAGCCATCGACGGAGCCTATGGTCTACGCGTTCCGGGGCACGGAATACGACACGGGCTTAGACATGGAAAAACTGAACAAGGTGGCGGAGCACTTCCGCCCCATCCGGGAGAAATACATTGCCAGCGGCCTGCTGGATCCCAAACTCATGGGCGTTGACATCTACACGCTGGTATACCAGGTG
>JAITOE010000192.1 GCA_031290135.1 Eubacteriales Family XIII. Incertae Sedis bacterium | reverse complement strand
CTGGGGGCGCTTACGGAGGGCAGGCCGCTGGCGTCGCTCCCTTTCGGCGGCCGCTACAGGCTGATTGATTTCGCGATGTCGAACATGGTAAACGCGGGAATCCGGACGGTGGGCGTCGTCACGCCCTACATGTACCGTTCCCTGCTGGATCATCTGGGGGCGGGCAAGGACTGGTTTCTGGACCGCAAGCTGGGCGGGCTGTTCATTCTGCCCGGTTCGATCTACGGCTTTAAGAACATGAACACGCAATTTTTAGTGAAAGACATGAGCAAGAACCTCGACTACTTAGTCCGCGACGCAAAGGATTACGTGGTGATCGCGGCCGCCAACCAGGTCTACAACATGGATTACAGGAACATGGTGGACGCCCACGCGAAAAGCGGCGCCGACGTCACGCTTGCCTACCGTGCGGAAAACCCCTCCATCTGGGAACGGGGCCTGTTTCTGGACTTGAACTTCGAAAAGCGCATCACGCGGATGGCGCGCACCGGCGCGGAGGAAGAAAGCCTGCCGCCGGCCCTGTTCGCCGAATGTCTCGTGATAGGCCGCCGGCAGTTCGTGGATCTGATCGGCTGGTACGAGGCGGTGGACCATATGGACCTGATGGACGTGCTCGCGGAGAACCTGGGAAACCTCCAGATCTACGGCTATGAGTTTACCGGCTATCTGGGGCGCGTCGATTCCGTGGATTCCTATCTCAAATGCAGCATGGAAGCGCTGCGGCCCGGAAACCACGAGGAGCTGTTTTACGGCAGGCGGCCCGTGTACACCAAGATCCGCGACGGCGTGCCGACGCGTTATTACGGCAACTCCAACGTGACCAATTCCTTGGTGCCGAACGAGTGCATGATCCGGGGCCGGGTGGAGAACAGCATCCTCTTTCCGGGCGTCACCGTGGAGACGGACGCCGTCGTCAAAAACAGCGTCATCATGCAGCGCAGCCTCGTGGGCAGGAATTCCGTCGTGGAAAACGTTATTGCGGATAAATTTGTGACCATCGGGGACGGAGCCATCATCATGGGCAGCAACGACCATCCCTTGGTTTTGAAAAAACGGAGCAGCATGTAGCCGGAAGGTGGACATCACCCAGCTGGGAGCGGGCGTCACCTCCGTCATTGCGAGGAGTGGAACGACGCCGAAGCAATCCACATGCACTGGATTGCTTCGCTCCGCTCGCAATGACGAACGGCACTGACGCAGGAGGGTAAATTACAATGAATATTTTATACGCGATTTTCGAAGCGGCGCCTTTCGCAAAAACCGGGGGGCTGGGCGACGTGGGCGGAACCCTGCCGGCCTTTCTGAACGAAAGCGGGCACGACGTGCGCCTGATCATGCCGAAACATGACGCAATCCCCGAAAAATACCGGAGTAAAATGAAACACTTGTTCCATTTTCATATGCAGCTGGGCTGGCGGACCGTGTACTACGGCCTGGAAATGCTGAAATACAAAGGCGTGACCTGCTATTTCATCGACAACGAGGCCTATTTTAAACGCACGTCCCTGTACGGATATGCCGACGACGCGGAACGCGTGGCTTTTTTCTGCAAGGCGGCGCTGGAATGCCTGACGCACCTTGAACGCTTCAAGCCGCAGATCATCCACTGCAACGACTGGCATGCCTCGCTGATTCCGGTCATGCTGCGGGAATATTTCGGGAACCATCCCTACTATTACGACATAAAGAGCGTCATCACCATACACAACCTGAAATTCCAGGGGATCATCTCCCGTTACTATCTGGGCGACCTTCTGGGGATGGAACGCCACGTGGCCGCCAGGGAGTGCTTGGACTGGGAAGACGGCGGCGCCATCAATTTCCTGAAAGGCGCCTTCCACTACGCGGACGCGATTACCACGGTAAGCCCGACCTACGCGAAAGAGATCCGGATGCCCTATTACGGCGAAAAACTCGACGGCGTGCTGCGCTGGCGCGAGGAAGCCCTCAGCGGAATCCTGAACGGCATCGATTACAGCCTGTACGACCCGTCGTTGGACAAGCTGATTTTCCGGATGTACCGCGCCCGCGACTGGGAGGGCAAGGCGCACAACAAAAAATCCCTGCAGGCCGAACTGGGGCTTCCCGCCGAGGCGGACAAGCCGCTTCTGATCATCATCAGCCGTTTCACCGAACAAAAGGGCCTTGACCTCATCGCCCATGTCATGGAAGAACTGCTGTGGGACGGCGCGGTGCAGATGGCGGTTCTGGGAACCGGCGACTGGCGCTACGAAGAAATGTTCTATTATTTCGCGGAACGCTATCCCGACCGGATCGCGGCGCGCATTACCTTCGACGACATGCTTGCGCACAAAATGTACGCGGGCGGCGACATCCTGCTCATGCCTTCCAGATTCGAACCCTGCGGGATCGCGCAGATGATTGCCATGAAGTACGGGACGCTCCCCTTAGTGCGCGAGACGGGCGGCCTGCGGGACACGGTTACGCCCTATGATGAAGACACCGGGGAGGGCACCGGCTTCAGTTTCGCGAATTATAACGCGCATGAACTGCTTTTTACGATCCGCAGCGCCGTCGCCCTCTATCAAAACGAACCGGAAAAATGGCGCCTCCTCCAGTCCGGCGCCATGGACGCGGATTTCAGCTGGCAGGCTTCCGCCAAAAAATATGCGCGGCTGTACGACAGCCTGTGCAAAAAACCCCGCCAGACGAAGAAAAAGACGGAATAGGCACGAAAAGAATCACCAGCCACAGGACGGGCGTAACCCGGAGGGCGGGATTGCGGGTATAATGGTCTCGCTCTATTTCTTGCCGTAGGCAGGAAATAGCTAAGCGAACCTTATGCGGCGGCTTTGCTGCCGCATACAAGCGGAGCGAGCAACGCGAGTGAAGCACCCGCATAGGCGTCAGCCGCCCCGACCCGTAGGGTTACGCCCGTTCTGCGGCGGCGAGATGTGGATCAGTGAGATTCATAATAGGCACGAACAAGACACGCACGAAGGAGACTTTCCATGAACAGAATCACACTGTACCACCACTCACGCCACGCGCAGTACCGTTCCCCTTTCGGCGCGGCGCCTTGCGGCACGGGCGTCACCCTTTCTTTGGACGTAACGGGCCTGCCTGCGGACTGCGTATGCACCCTGCGGATCTGGTTCCGGGACATTGGCGAAACCCTGATTCCCATGGCGGCTGACCATGAAGAAGTCCGGACGCCACCCGCCCATTCGGAGCCTGACGTCGTCTGGCGCAGATACACGGCCGTCTATGACACGCCAAACGCGCCGGGGCTGGCCTGGTATTATTTTATCGTACACAGCAGCGGCATCACGCGATATTACGGAAACAACGACCGGGGGAGCGGCGGGGAAGGCAAAGAGGTTTTCTCGCCCCCGCCCTCCTACCAGCTTACGATTTTTGAAGAGAATTTTGTCCCTGACTGGTGGAAAGAAGGGACGGTTTACCAGATTTTCGTGGATCGTTTTCATCGCGGCGCGGACTGGCAGCGGCGCTTTTTCAACTCCTTGGGCACGGAAGAGCGGCGCGGCCCCACGCGGATCTTGCAAAGCGAATGGCGTGATCCGCCTTTTTTGTATAAGGACGACAGGGGCTGGGTCACGCGCTGGCCTTTTTACGGCGGCACCTTGGAAGGGATCCAGGAAAAACTCCCTTACCTGCGCAGCTTAGGCGTCACCGTCCTCTACCTGAACCCGATTTTTGAGGCGGCGAGCAACCATAAATACGACACCGGGGATTACATGAAGGTCGATCCGGGCTTCGGCGACGAGGAAAGCTTCAAGGCCTTGGCGGAGGCGGCGGAAGCATCGGGCATCTCCCTGATCTTAGACGGCGTGTTCAGCCATACGGGCGCGGACAGCATCTATTTTAACAAATACGGGAATTACCCGTCCTTGGGCGCCTGGCAGTCGAAAGATTCCCCCTACCGCGACTGGTACCGCTTCAACAGCGACCCGGAGGGCTATGAATGCTGGTGGGGCGTGGCGGACCTCCCGAACGTGGAGGAAAACAACGAGAGTTACCAGGCGTATATCTGGGGCGACGAGGACAGCGTGATCCGCCATTGGATCCGGGCGGGCGCCAGAGGCTGGCGCTTAGACGTGGCGGACGAAATCCCGGACGAATTCATACGCAACATCAAGGCGGCGCTGCGGGAAACCAAACCCGACGGCCTGCTTCTGGGCGAGGTCTGGGAGGATGCCTCCAACAAGCGGAGCTACGGCGTGCAGCGGGAATACTTTTTTGGGCGTGAGCTGGATTCCACGATGAACTACCCGTTCCGCGACTGGGGCTTGGACTTCGCGCTGGGACACATCCCGCCCGCCGAGCTGCATGAACGGATCATGACCCTCTATGAAAATTATCCGCGCGAAAATTTCTTCTCCTGCCTGAACCTCGTGGGGAGCCATGACCGCAAACGGGCGCTGACGGTCTTGGGCGAAGCACCGGACGAAGCGGGTCTCAGCGAATGGCAGAAACAGTCCTGGCGCCTGAACGGCGCGCAGCGGGATCTGGCAAAGCGCAGGCTGAAGCTGCTCTCCCTCTGGCAGATGTGCTTTCCCGGCGTACCTTCTGTTTTTTACGGGGACGAAGCAGGGATGGAGGGCTTTTCCGACCCCTATAACAGGGGGCCTTTCCCATGGGGGTACGAGGACGAGGACTTGGTGAACTGGTACCGCCTCATCGGGAACCTGCGGCTGGAATACGAGGTTTTGCGAAACGGCGATTTTACATCGCATGACGGCGGCAAACGCGTTTACGCTTTCAGCCGCGCCGGGGGGAAGGAACGCATCCTGGTTTTCCTGAACGGCTCGCGCGACGCGGGCGAGGATGTGTGCATTGCCCTTTCTGAAAATGAAACGGTGTTCGTGGATCTGCTGTCCGGCAGCGCGATGGACCCGGAACCGGCGGATGACTGCAAAAACAGAACTGACGTTCTTTGGATCGAGGCGCCGAAGGCTGGGCAGGACGCAGGGCAGACCGGGGCAGGGACAGGGCAGAGCGGGATAGGGGCAGGGATAGGACAGGCCGGGACAGGGATAGGGACAGGAGCAGGGACAAGGATAGGGACAGGGACAGGAGCAGAACAGGACGGGGCAGGAGCAGGACAGGACGGGGCAGGAGCAGGACAGGGCGGAGCAGGGATAGGACAGGCCGGAGGTTTCGGCGGAGCCGGCGCGGCGAACGGTGCGCCGGAGGCTGCGGGGCGGGCTGACGCCGACGGCGACAAGCCCGGACGGGCGCTGTGCTTTCACGTCGGCGGGCTGGAATTCAGGGCCATTTACATACGGGCGGCGGATCCTGCCTTGTTAGCCATGAAGAACCTGCCCAGGGCGGCGGGAATCCTGTGCCACGTCACCTCCCTGCCGTCGGATTCCGGCTGCGGGGATTTTGGGCAGGCGGCTTATGATTTTTGTGATTATCTCTCCTCCGCCGGGCAGAAAATATGGCAGATTTTGCCGCTGACCACCACGGACGACGAAAATTCGCCTTATGCCGGCGGGTCGGCTTTTGCCGGCAATGAACTGCTGCTGGACTGCGCCGCCCTTGTGAAGGACGGGCTTTTGACGGCGGCGGATCTGGCGGGAGCCGGCGCCGGCAATACCTCCGTCATTGCGAGCGAAGCGAAGCAACCCAGCGCATATGGAACTTCAGGTGCGGACGCAAACCGTGCGGATTTCGCGCGGGCCGGGCTTCTGAGACGCCCCCTGTTTGAAAAAGCCTTCCTCGCTTTTGACGGGAACGACAAAGATTTTCAGGCGTTCTGCGCCGAAAATGAGGACTGGCTGCCGGATTACTGCCTGTACCGCGCCGTCACGGAAGAACAGGACGGCAAGGCGTGGCAGGACTGGCCGGAAGATATCCGGAACCGGAAAGAAGCGGCGCTTGCCGCGTATGGGGAACGGCTTTCCCGCCCCGTGGCGTTCCACCGCTTCCTGCAATATCAGTTTTCAAGACAGTGGAACGCGCTGAAAGGCTACGCGGCAAAGCAAGGCGTCTCCATTCTGGGAGACATGCCGATCTATCTGTCCGCAGGCAGCTGCGATACCTGGGTCCACAGGGAATTGTTCCGCCTTGACGCGGAGGGACACCCGGATAAGACGGGCGGCGTGCCGCCTGACGCGTTCTCGGAGGACGGCCAGAACTGGAATACGCCTGTTTTTAACTGGGAGGCGCACCGGGCGCAGGGTTACGCATGGTGGATCCGGCGTTTCCGGCGGAATTTGCATTTTTACGATTTTTTGCGGCTGGATCATTTTCGCGGCTTTGACGCCTGCTGGGAAATTCCGGCCGGCGAAACGACCGCCAAGCGCGGCGACTGGGTGAAAAGCCCCGGAAAAGCCCTGTTCGAGGCCGCCGAGGCCGCGCTGGGTCCGCTGCCGCTGCTGGCGGAAGACTTGGGCTATATCACGTCCAACGTCCATGATTTAAAAAACACTTTCGCCTGGCCGGGCATGAAGGTGTATCAGTTCCACGCGGACAGCATGCGCCTGGGGGACATAACGCAGGCGCGGGAAGCCGCACAGGCATGGGAGGCCGCACGTTCCGGCGGCGCGGACGGCGGCAGTGCGGGAGATGTCGG
>JAITOE010000149.1 GCA_031290135.1 Eubacteriales Family XIII. Incertae Sedis bacterium | reverse complement strand
TGCTTTCAGGCGCCTTCACCCATAAAGACAGGAAAAATTCCGCGAGGTTTCACTTCGGGAAAATATATTTGAACATTTCGTTCTGTATCATTCTACCATCTCTTGGTCGCTTCTTATTGCTCCGACAATTAAACATTGGACAAAGTGGCGAGGATTTTTTTCGCCAGGCAAGGCGGCGGGACGGCAACCACGGAGGTTACGCCCGGAAAATCTGCAACATATGGCAAATATTCGTCACGAAAAACTGCAAACAGCTATCATTATTCGTATGGAAAATATGCGAAAATTGCTGGCGGGCGTTCAGTCTTTGTGCTATAATAGCTTTATCAGAGAATAGCATTAGAGGTGAAGAAAATGCTTAAAAGAAAGATAATAAACGAACTTTTAGACTGGAAAAACCATCGCGGCGGTAAATGTTTGCTTGTCAAAGGAGCAAGGCAAGTCGGGAAAACTTTCATCATCGAGGAATTTGCGAAAAACAATTACAAGCATTTGGTCAACATTAACTTCATTCAAAAGCCTGCCTATAAAGCGATTTTTGACGGAGATTTAGATGCCGGAACAATTATGAAGCAGATTTCGCTCCGTGTCCCCGGCGCAGAACTGGTTCCTGACGAAACACTCATCTTTTTAGATGAAATACAGCAATGCCCGAATGCGAGAACCGCATTGAAATTTCTTGCCATTGACGGGCGCTTTCCTGTCGTCTCATCCGGTTCTTTGCTTGGAATAAAACACAAGGCGGTCGTTTCATTTCCTGTGGGGAGCGTTAAACATCTTGAAATGCACTCGCTTGATTTCGAAGAATTTTTATGGGCAAACGGCGTTTCGCCTGATTCCATCGCAGACGTCAAAGAGTATTTTGACAATAAAAAGCCTGTTCCTCCTGCCATGCACGACAGAATGATGGAACTGCTTAGGGAGTATATTGTCATTGGCGGCATGCCGAGAGCCGTCCAAGAGTTCGTGGATACGCATAATTTTGCCAGTGTTTTGCAAATCCAAAAGGATATTATCGAAGATTACAAGGATGATATTGCAAATTATGCGGAAAAGAACGAAAAAGTGAAAGCGAGGGCGTGTCTTGAATCCTTGCCAAAACATTTGGCGAGAGACTATAAGAAATTTCGCTATAGTTTGGTTGAAAAAGGAGGAACCGCACGCAAATACGGCGGCAGTTTAGAGTGGCTATATGACGCTTCCATCGTCAATTTCTGCTATAATTTAGAAATTCCCGATCTTCCCCTCGAAGGCAACAGCAAAAGCAGCGAGTTTAAGGTGTATATGCGTGATACGGGCTTGCTTATCGCAATGCTGGGCGATGCCGCAGCAATAGATATCATGGATGGGAATTTGGGGATTTACAAAGGCGCGATATACGAAAACATTATTGCGGACGTATTCACAAAATCCGGCAAGAAGCTTTACTATTTTGAGAAAAACAATACGCTTGAAATCGATTTTTTTATACGCCGAGAGGGCAAAGCCGTCGGCATTGAGGTGAAGTCGGCAGATAATACGAAATCCAAATCGCTTGACACGGCAATCGGGCATTACGGCGTTGAGAAAGGCATTAAACTTTCAGGCAAAAATGTGGGGAGTACCGATAACATTGATAGTTTTCCGCTTTATATGGCGATGTTTTTATAAGAAAAATCGGAGGTTTACAGTAAATGTTTATCGTAAAGCTATGCGCGGCCGCTCTGCTGCTCGCTTTTTTGCTGCCGCTCTCCGCCTGCGGCGCGCCTGCCGGAAACGGAGGGACACTCGAAAGCGGCGCCGTCTTTGACGCGAGCCTGTATCTCGCCCCGGAGGATTACCCGCGCGTGGACGGTTCCACGCTCACCATCCCCTTTTCCGAGGCGCTGGCTGCCGCCGTGATGCGTCTTCCCTTGGAGGAAGCCCGGCTCTATGTGCTGCATAACAAGACCCATTTGGCGTACACGAACCTCGTGGACGGCAGGGCGGACATCATCTTCGTCACGCCCCCGTCGGCGGAGGAGCTGGCCTACGCCGCAGAAAAAGGCGTGGAGCTGGACGTGATCCCTGTGCTGCGCGACGCTTTTGTCTTTTTCGTGAACGCGAAGAACCCGGCGGACGGCCTGCGTTTGGATGAAATCGTGCGGATATACGCCGGGGAAATCAAAAACTGGAACGAAGTCGGCGGGGAAGACAAAGAGATCCTCCCCTACCAGCGCGGCGAAAATTCCGGCAGCCAGACCGGCATGCTGGAACTCGTCATGAAGGGGACGCCCCTGGCGCCCGCGCCCACGGAGATGGTTTTCGGCGAAATGAGCGGGATCGTGGACGCGGTGGCTTTCTATGACAACGCCGAAGGGGCGCTGGGCTATTCGTACTATTATTACACGCAGAACCTGTGGCGCAGCGACCAGATCAAATACCTCCGGGTGGACGGCGTGGCACCCCTCACGGAACATATCGCGGACGGCAGCTACCCCATCCTTTCCGATGTCTGCATGGTTCTCAGGAAAGGCGAACCCGATGGAAGCGCGGCAAGAAAACTCGCGAATTTCATACGGAGCGATGAAGGAAAAGCCGTCGCGGAAGGAGCCGGATATGTACCCGTGCGATAAACGAAACCGGCGCGGCGGGGCAAATCGCCTGCGAGTTCATGTGCGTGTTCATGAACCCAGCCGCAGGGCGGGCGCAGCCCTCCCCCTGATCCTGCTGGCGCTGTGCCTCGCGGCGCTCTTTTCCGGCTGCGCCCCTGCCGGGGACGGCGGCGGGACAAATGCACAGGGCGCACAGGAAAACGCGGATCCCGCGTCCGCAAACACGGCGGAAACGCCGGCTTTCCCGGATTACGTCACCGTCAACCCCGTTGCGTTTGAAGAAGTTACGGTGGAACCCGTCATTGTGGCAGGTCTGGAGGACGGATCCGTGAGTTCGGCGGGCGAATGGCAGTATAAAAAATCCTACGGCAGGATCTCCGGGCTTCACGACGAAACGGTGCAGCAGAAAATCAACGACCGCCTGAAAGAAGCCTATGATCAATTGGAAAACGCCCCGATCCCGCCCTACCGGGGCATCCGCGCAGCGGTGCCGGCGTCCTCTGCCCTGCACGGCATGAATATTTACTGTATGGTCCGCGGGAATTTCAACAATGTTTTGTCCGTCTTCTATATGCGTAACTGCAACTATGCCCCGCCGGACGCTGGCGATGATTTCGTTTCTGTGACGGAATACGCCGCGCTGAATTTCGATCTGTGTACCGGGGATGAAATCAGCCTGCGGGACGTCTTCAAACCCGGCGCGGATTATCTAAGTATTCTGGACGACGCGCTTTTCAGGCATCTGCTTGAAAACGGCGCGGAGGAAGAGTGGTCTGATTTTAACCATGATTCCCCGACATTAGCAAGCGCCTATGAACCGCTGTCGCCGGATCAAAAATTCACCTTGGGAGATAACGGCTACCTTCAATTGCTTTTCGGCCATGAAACCCTTTATTTCGAAACTCCATATTTCTCACCTTACAGTTTTACCTTCAATCTGGCTGATTTCGGGGACGACGTGGGGATTTATACGCGCTTCACGGGCGAGGGACGGGAACCGCGGCAGCTTTACGCGGCAGGGGAAAACCCGGAACGGATGCTGCTTTACAGGGAAACGTATGCGCTCAAGGCATCCCCGATTCTGCGCAATTTCAGCAAAACTTTAGCGTCGGATCCGGGCGCCGAGTTCTATCACGCATCAATAAACGCCCGTTGCGAAGTCCCGCGCGAGCTGGAGGAACGGATTTTCGCCATGCTGCAATTGGATGACGAACTTAGGGCGCGGCTGGAGGATTTCCGGTCCGCGCATCCTGACGAAGGGGCATACGCCAGCAAATATGCCCAGCTTAACAGAATCGGGCCGTTTTTCTCCCTGTGGCTTGAAAAATATGTCGATTTAGGCGAAAACCAGCACAGCGCCGAAACCGAAAATTTCACCTGGCACGCCGACGGGCTTGCGGAAGTGAGGCTGAAAGACTTGTTCCGGGACGGATTTGATTATGAAGCCCTTCTGCGCGAAAAGGCGGAAGCGGAGTTCGGCCGGACGCCCCTGTATGAAAACGGAGCGCCCAGGGAGGGCGCTTCGCTGGAAGCGGAAAAGGAACGGCTCCTGCGGGCGCTCGCCGAATGCAGCCCCCGCATGGGCGCGTCGGAACTCTATTTCAGCACCCCAAGCACGGAGCAGCAGTCGGACGCAGTCCCCCGCCCCTTGCATTTTACGCTGTCGTATAAGGACATAGGCTACGAAAATTTGACGTTCTTCGCGGAGTAATGTAAAGAGGTTGTGTCCGTCCGGGGGGCGGCACATTCTCTGTCATTGCGAGGCGCGCAAGCGACGAAGCAACCCAGAAAACTGGCAACTGGATTGCTTCGCTTCGCTCGCAACGACGGAGGATGTTATACCTGCAGCGATCATGCCGCGGAAATTACACGCAGAACGCCGCATATAGCGGCACGGATTTAATCCCTTTCTCAAATCCGAAGTTCTTCGCGGAAATCCGGATTGCGTAGTCAATGCCATATCGTTTTGTGAAGACGGAAAGGCTGTGCGAAGCGACATTTGTGCCGCTTTTGACTTCTACTGGTACAATTTTATCCTCAATTTGCAAGATAAAATCGACTTCCGCCTTCCCTCCGGTTTTACTCTCGCTTTTCCAGAAATACAAAGGGTGCTTTTTCGCCGTAAACGCCTGGGCAACGTAGTTTTCAGTGATCGCTCCCATGAACTTGCTTTCAACATGAGGGTTCAGGATGATATTCAGCGGCGTTCCGCTTTGCAATGTCAGCAGCCCGCAATCGCTCATATATAACTTGAAGTTACTCAAATCCGTGTAAACTTTCAGTGGCACCGTGCCTTCGGTTATCGCTGCGCATTTATTCACGACGCCCGCAAACGACAGCCAGTCGAGTGCCACGCCGAACAGGTTGCTGTTGCCGCCTTTCTGGACGACTTTATACTGAAACTTTTTGTTTTCTTTCGCAAGCTGCTGCGGAATGGAGTTATAACATGCCTTGATTTTCACGCTTTCCGCGTTGTCCGCATATTTTGACATGTCAGCCGTATAGTTGTTCACGATTTCATTTTGGATGCCGCCGACGGCAATCAGTGATTTTTCTTCGTTATAGGTGGAAATGGCGCGCGGCATGCCGCCGATGATCAGATAATTTCTATACAGCTCCAGCGCCTGTTCGTGCAGCGGTGCCGGCAACGGCTCGTCTTTCGAATAATGCGTTTTGATTAAAGCAGCCAGCATTTCTTTGTCCTGCGACCACAAAAACTCCTCAAAATCAAAAGGGAACAGCGCGAATGAATTCACGTTCCCGACGGGAAAGGAGGATTTTTCGCGGTTTACCGCCACGCCGAGCAAACTCCCCGCCGCTGCCACATGATATTCCGGCGCAAGCTCGCGGAAATATTTGAGCGAGGTCAGTGCCCGCTCACAAGACTGGATTTCATCGAACAGAATCAGCGTTTCCTGCGGCAAAATGCGCGCGTTAATTTGCGTTTCAAGATAAGTCAAAATGTGTTTCGGTTCAATGTTTTTGTCAAAATAACGATTTACTTCCTCGTTCGTTTCAAGGTTGAAGTACGCTACGTTTTTGTAATTCTGTTTGCCGAACGCGCACAAAATATGCGTTTTGCCGACCTGGCGCGCACCGTAAAGAAGCAAGGGCATGCGCGTGTCGGCGGATTTCCATGTAAGAAGCTCCGTTTCGATTTTTCTTTTCATTTTCACCACCCTGTTTATAGTATAACGCTGAAATGTAAAAAGTCAAGAAAAAGCTAAAGAATACATACTTTTCTTGACTTTATAAGTCATTCCGTCCCAAAACGGAACGAAACTACCCAGCTGCGGGGCGGGCGTCACCCCTCCGTTATCCTAAATTTCCGCGGATATGCGTGAAAATGTCTTGCAGGGCTTCTTCGCTTTCTTCCGGCGCTTCCCCAGCCGGGGTGAGGTCGAACCAGCGGATGCCCGGATAGCGTTTGAACCAGGTGAGCTGGCGTTTCGCGTAGCGACGGCTGTTCATTTTTATGCGTTCCGCCGCTTCGTCCAAGGTACATTCGCCGCGAAGATGGGCGAGCAGCTCCTTGTAGCCGATCCCCTTCATCGAAATGTGCGCATCCGAGAGGCCGGCTTCAAGCAATCCCTGGACTTCTTCCGGCAAGCCGGCTTCCATGAGCCGGTCCACGCGCCGCCCGATGCGCGCGTACAGCCGCCCGCGGTCCGTCGTGAGGCCGAACACGCAGGGGTCGCAGCCCGGCCAGGGCGTAAACGACTCCGAGAACGGGCGCAGCCTGCCGGCAGTCTGTCCCTCTCTCCCCTCCCCGCTCTCCAGAATTTCCAGCGCGCGGATGATTTTTTTGAGGTTGTTCGGGTGGATGCGTTCCGCCGCCGATTCGTCCAATGCGCGCAGCTTTTCGTGAAGCCGGCCGGAGCCGTATTCCGAAGCTTCCCGCGCCAGCCGTTCGCGCACCGCCGCCTGCTTCGGCAAAAACGAAAAATCCATGTCGTACAGGATGGCGTTCACATAAAGCCCCGTGCCGCCGGCGACCACAGGCAGCCTGCCCCGACCCGCGACGTCCGCCAGGGTTTCCCGCGCCATCTTTTGGTATTCCGCCACGGAAAAATCGCCGGCGGGATCGGCGAAATCGATGAGATGGTGGACGGCCGCCGCGCGTTCCGCCGCGTCCGGCTTGGCGCTCCCGATCGTAAGCCCCTTATAGATCTGCATGGAATCGGCGGAGATGATTTCCCCGCCGAATTCCCGTGCGATCTCAATGGCGCAGCGCGTCTTTCCGACAGCCGTGGGTCCCACGACGACGATGGTTTTTGTGCCGGACATAAATTGCGAACCCTCCTGACGACCTCCGTCTTTGCGAGGAGCGAAGCGACGAAGCAATCCAGATGCGTGGGAAGTTACGTCCGCGCTCGCAATGACGGAGGATATACCGCTCGCAATGACGGAAGCATCTGTGGTTATTGCTTCCGGTGGATTCCCCTGTGGCGTCCCCTGATCAGGACGCCCGCGCCTATGACCGCAAGCATGAACGTCAGGAGCAGAAAACCGTATAAATCGAAACCGCCGGGGCGGGTTTCCCCTGTTTGGGGCAGCGCGTCGTTGGCTAAGGGCGGCGGATATTCTTCGAAGACCCAGGTCTGCGTGGGTTCGTCCCAGTGCCATTCGCCGAGCGGTATGCCGTCCTCCCCCATCTCGATATACGTCCCGCCGCTGCCCGGTACGAGGACGTGTCCGGGCGCGCTTGGCGACGGCAGGTTTTGTGCGGGTTCCTCCGGGGGCGGCGTCGCCTCCGGCGGTTCAGCAGGGGCCGGAGGCTCATCCGGCGGATCTGGCGTGACGGGAGGCGTTGTCGTACCCCCCCCCGTGGAGCCGCTTCCGCCGCCTCCAGCGGGCGCCCAGAGGGCGTAGACCGCAATGTCGGCGGTCACGGGCGTGGATGCGGCGAAAGCCGTGCCGCTGCCGTCGGACCGGGTGTTCCAGCCGAGGAGGGTGTAGCCCGCGCGGGCGGGGTCAGGCGGCATGATGGCGCCCAGGGTGACTGCGGAGGCGCTGACCGCGGAGGCGCTGACGGTGCGGGTTTCGTCGCCGGGGGCCACCGTCCCGCCGTTGCTGTTGAAAGTGACTGTGTAGATGTCTCCGCCCTGCGTCTCCGCTTCCCATATGGCGTAGAGGAACGTGTCGGCGGTGACGTCGAAATGATCCAGCCCGCTTTCCGTGTAGTCCGGCGCCGCCGCGCCCGCGTTTTCGTCCCAGCCGAGGAAGGCATAGCCGGCGCGCGCGGGCCGGGGGGTGAACAGCACTGTCACCGTGTCGCCGGAGCCGTAAGACGCAGCGTCCGAGGGAACGCTGCCCGTCCCGCCGTTGGCGTCGTAGGACACGCCGTAGGTGGCAGCCTGCGGGATGGCTTCCCATACGGCGTACAGGGCCGTGTCGGATGTGATGTTGAAATGATCCAGCCCGCTTTCCGTGTAGGCTGGCGCCGCCGCGCCCGCGTCCTCGTCCCAGCCGAGGAAGATATGCCCGGCGCGCGCGGGCCGGGGGGCGAACAGCACCGTCACCGTGCCGCCGGAGCTGTAAGCCGTCGCGTCCGATGGGACGCTGCCCGTCCCGCCGTTGGCGTGGTAGGCCACGCCGTAGGTGCTTGCCGCCCATACGGCGTACAGGGTCGTGTCATGGGTGATGCTGAACTGCGTGAG
>JAITOE010000142.1 GCA_031290135.1 Eubacteriales Family XIII. Incertae Sedis bacterium | reverse complement strand
TTCATTCTACGACAATGGTACCAAAACCGTCGGCGAGATTATCATTCCCAAATATTTGCAGGTTTCGCTGATACCTTTCGGATTGTTTTTCGTTACGATCGAATTCATCCGAAAAATCTATCTCGACTGCTGTTTGCTGAAATCCGGCGACTTCAGCGAAAAGCGCGTTGAATAATTCCGGCCTCAACGTTTTTGCCGAATCCGCCCTATTAAAGAAGGAAGGAGCGTCTCATGCTATATGACATTGAAAACCGGCTTCCCTATGTAAAAGTGGAAGATATGGATGCGGAGCAAAAAAAATTCTATGATTACAATATTGAAGTCATGCAAGCCATGCCCTATATTTGGCTGCTTCCGGACGGTACGCTGAACGGTCCTTCCAACGCCTTTACGCATGAAGCGGAAATCGGAAACATGTTCTTTCCGCTGAACCGTAAACTTATGAGCCAGCAACGCGTCCCCAAAACCATTCAGGAATTATGCATTCTGGTTGTAGTTACCAGCGCGAAGGCTGCTTACGGCATGTATGCCCATACCATGCTGGCAAGGAAATTTGGCTTGGAGGAAGAAAAGATTTCATCCATTTTGGCAGGGCAGAAGCCATCCGGCCTGACACCGGAAGAAAACGCAGCTTACGATCTCGCTTGGGCGCTCAGCTGCCAGCCAGGACCTTTGGGCGGCGCAGTTTACGAAAACGCGTTGAAACATTTCAAAAAAGAAGGGCTTGCCGTCCTTGTATTTTTGATCGGAAACTTCAAGATGGTCGGTACGATCATAAACGCGTACAACGAGCCGGTTCCTGAGTACAGGAAATAGAAGGCAGGGGTAAAAATGCCATGGCTATGATTGAAACCGTAAAAACCCTCTGCCGCAACTGTCACGGCAGCTGTGTTGCCGAAGTGACGCTTAAAGACGGCAAACCGGTAAAAATTGTCCCGGACAAAGATTCTCCGCTTTCAAGAGGGCGGATGTGTCCGAAAGGGCTTGCGGGCCTGGAGCTTTTATACCACCCGGACAGAATCAAGAATCCCATGAAACGGACCGGCGCGCGCGGCGAGGGGAAATGGGGGCGGATTTCATGGGATGAAGCCTATGATATCATCTGCGAAAACATAGAAGCAATCACGAAAAAATACGGCCGCGAGGCGATTTGCGTCGCGACAGGCACGGGCCGCCACCACATGAACCAATGCATCCGCTTCGCCAACACCCTAGGTACGCCGAATTGGGTGGAACCCGGTTTTGCCCAATGCTTTTTTCCGAGGGTTGCCGTGGCAAAAATGACCATCGGGGAATTTCAGTGCTGTGACTATTATGGTGAAGTAAACCCGGAATGTGTATTGGCCTGGGGGCATAATCATATTTTGAGCGGGCATGGCGGGGAAAACCTGTTTCTCATCGGAGACGCGATGCGGCGGGGCGCGAAGCTCATTGTCGTCGATCCGCGGCGCACGGTGCTTGCGGAACAGGCGGACATCTGGATTCAGCCACGGCCGGGTACGGATGCCGCGTTGGCGCTGGCCATGATCCATGTCATCATCCATGAAGAACTCTACGATAAAGAGTTTGTCGAAAAATGGGTCTATGGCCTTGACGCGATGAAAGCGCGCACGGACGCGTACCCGCCTGACAAGGTGGCTGAAATCACATGGGTGCCTGAAGATCAGATCCGCGCCGCCGCGCAGATGTTTGCGGCCGCAAAACCGGGGATGATGGAATGGGGGCTGGCTCTTGAACATACGCTTAATTGCGTGCAGGCGGTGCGGGCGGTCGGCGCCATCCAGATTTTGACGGGGAACATAGACACGCCGGGCGGATGGATGGAAGGCATGGGAATTACCCCGCCGCCGCCGAAAAACGAAGACAGGCTTTCCCTTGAGATGAAGAAAAAACGTCTTGGGATTGAAGATCACAAATTATTGGCGGCCTTGGACGCGCCAAATCCTGGTGCGCATATTCCGACTGTCCTCGCGGCGATGCGCACAGGGAAGCCATATCCGGTCAAAGGGCTTTTTCTTTCCGGAAACAATGGCCTTTTGAGCGTGGCCGAAACACAAAAAACCTATGAAGCCCATATGGCGAACGATTTCGTTTGCTGTATGGATCTCTTTATGACGCCCAGCGCGGAGATTTCGGATCTCGTATTGCCGGCCGCTTCGTGGATGGAGCTGGACGAGGTTGTGGGCTTCCCGGCATATACGGCGAATACGATTTTGGTTCAAAAGGAATTGACCCGGACGCATGAATGTAAATCGGACGAGGAATTTTATTGTGAGCTTTGTCATCGTCTTGGACTGGATTGGGGCGCCGAAACGCCGGAGGGGGTTCTGGAACAGCAACTCAGCGTGACAAGGAGCCGTTTTCCGCAGTTCAGGGATTTGGATTTCAAACGGATGAAGGAACTGACGTATGTTTCCGTGCCGCCGGTGTATGGGAAATACAAAAAGAACGGCTTCAATACCAAAACGAAAAAGGCCGAACTGTATTGCACGAAACTGGAAAGCTGGGGTTACGATCCGCTTCCCTGCTATGTTGAACCTCCGGAGACGCCTGTAAGCCGCCCTGATCTTGCAGAACAATATCCCTTGATTCTCACGACCGGGGGCAGAGTGATATATTTTTTCGCGACGGAGAATCGCCAGATCCCTTCCTTACGGAACAAACACCCTTTTCCCTTGGTGGACATTCATCCGGAAACGGCGGCAGCCTATGGGGTCAACGACGGAGATTGGGTATTTATCGAAACCTTGAGAGGGCGGATCACGCAGAAAGCGAACGTGACAGACGGCATTGACCCAAGAGTGGTTAACTGCGAATACGGGTGGTGGTATCCGGAAGAAAAAAATCCGGATCACGGGCTTTGGGAGTCCAACGTAAACGTCCTGACGTCGATAGATCCGCCCTTTGATCCGGCCATGGGCACATACGCGCTGCGGGCGTTCCTGTGCAAGATTTATAAAAATGACGGCTGCAAGATAGAAGAACGGTACTACAATTCATATTTGTGCAAAAAACAGAAGCTTACATAACGTCAGCAAACGGAACGAATCTACCCAGCTGCGGGGCGGACGTATTCCCTCCGTCATTGCGAGCTACGGTGAACTCCTACCCGGCTAAAGCCGGGGAGTTCTCGATTGGCACCTGCCAGCCATTTGCTGCGCAAATGGGGCTAGGTGCGCAAAGCGAAGCAATCCA
>JAITOE010000140.1 GCA_031290135.1 Eubacteriales Family XIII. Incertae Sedis bacterium | reverse complement strand
TTGTCCGGGAGGCGCTGCCGCTGACGGAATACAAACTGAACCTTGCGCGGGGGAAACACGACCTTGCAACGACGGAAGGAAACCTGGCGTTCCTGAAAGCCGCCGCAGGCATCCTGCGGGCGCTCGGCCCGGTGGAGGCGGACGTGTACATAAAGAAGCTTGCGGAGGAAAGCCATATTTCGGAGGGCGCCATCCGCAGCGAGATGCAGGGGGGCGCAAAAACGGGCGCCGCCGCACCGCCCGGACACATGCAGGCCGGCGAAAAACGGAGCCGTGCCGCGGACGCGCCTTCGGGCGGCAGCTTTCTGGAACGGAATTTCATCCGGCTTTTGCTTCTGGACGGACAATATCTGCCGCGGATCGAAGCCTACGCGCATGTTTTCAAAACGCCGCCCATATACAGGATATATGCCGAAATCGCCTCCGTTTACGGCGCGGGCAGGGAACTGGATCTGCAAAAGCTCGCGGACACGCTGGACGGACAGGAGCGCGAACTGCTGCGGGACATACGGGAAAACATCCATTTGGCGGACAAGGCGGAAGAGGTGTTCGCGGAATGCGTGAAATCCATCCGCGTCGCCGGGATGTCCGCGCGGGAGGCGGAGATCATCCGCATGCTTACCGTGGCGAACGAATCGGAAAACCAGGAAAAAATCAGGGAGCTGACACAAGAATTGCTGGACATTCAAAAAGAGATGAAAGGGGTTAAGAGCAGGTGATCGCGATGGTATATGAGGACGAAAATGAAGAAAAACGGCTCGAAGCGGTTCAGGATCTGCTGGAAAGGGCCAAGCGCAAAGGCAGCGTGACCTATACGGAGATCTCGGACGAGCTTGAAACGCTGGACATAGATAAAGACCAGATCGATGATTTTTTTGACAAATTGTTCAACGCGGGCGTTGAACTTGTCACCGAGGTGGATGAGCCGGAAGAATTTGACCTGCTGGCGCTTGCGGAGGAAGAAGAAGCGGAAGCCGATCCGGAGACCGCGCCCGGAGAAGGGGAGGTCGATCTGGAAGCCACCCTGCCGAAAGGGATCGCGGTGGACGATCCGGTCAGGATGTACCTGAAGGAGATCGGCACGGTCCCGCTTCTCACGGCGGACGAAGAAGTGGAATTGGCCATGCTGATGGAAGCGGGCGACGAAGCGGCGAAAAAACGCCTTTGCGAAGCGAACCTCCGCCTTGTGGTCAGCATCGCCAAACGCTATGTGGGCAGGGGGATGCTCTTTCTCGACCTGATCCAGGAAGGGAATTTCGGCCTGATCAAGGCGGTGGACAAGTTTGACTGGCGCAAAGGCTATAAATTCAGCACCTATGCCACCTGGTGGATCCGCCAGGCCATCACGCGTTCCATCGCGGACCAGGCGAGGACCATCCGGATCCCAGTACACATGGTGGAAACCATCAATAAGCTGATCCGCATTTCCAGACAGCTGCTGCAGTCCTACGGCAGGGAACCGCTGCCGGAGGAAATCGCGGCGGAGATGGATATTTCCGAAGAAAAAGTCCGCGAAATCCTGAAAATAGCACAGGAACCCGTTTCGCTGGAAACGCCCATCGGCGAGGAAGAGGACAGCCATCTCGGTGATTTCATCCCGGACGAAGACGTGCTTGCGCCGGCGGACGCGGCGGCTTTTTCCATGCTGAAAGAGCAGCTCATAGAGGTATTGGACACGCTTACGGACCGGGAACAAAAGGTTCTCACCCTGCGCTTCGGCCTGGAGGACGGCAGGGCGAGAACGCTGGAAGAGGTTGGAAAACGATTTGACGTGACACGGGAACGGATTCGGCAGATAGAAGCAAAAGCACTCCGGAAATTGCGGCACCCCAGCCGAAGCAAAAAGCTGAAGGATTACCTGGAATGAACGCTTCGGGCAACCCGGCCGGCAGCGGCAGGGCGCTTTCCGGCCGCCTGGAGCAGATATGCGCCCACGTCGCCGCGGGGGAACGCGTGGCGGACATCGGAACCGACCATGGATTTTTGCCCATCGCCCTTTATGAACGCGGGATTGCGTATTCTTCGGTTCTCTGCGATCTCAAGCCGGGCCCACTGGAAAAAGCGGCGGACAATATCCGGCGCCGCCTGCCCGGCGCGCATTTTGATTTACGCCTCGGCGACGGCCTGTCGCCCTTGCGGGCGGGGGAGGCGGACATCGTGGTGATCGCCGGCATGGGCGGGCGGCTGATCGTGAAAATCCTGGCGGCGGACCCGCGCTTAAGCCGCTCGATGAAAAAATACATCCTGCAGCCTCGTAACGCGGCGGATGTTTTGCGGGGGTGGCTGCTTGAAAACGGATTCCGGATCTGCGACGAATCCCTTGCCGCCGAGGGGCGTTTTATCTGCGAAATCTTAGTCGCGTCGCCTTGCACGGCATCCTGCACGGCGAAAAACGGCGCGTGTGCGGCGGAAGCTTCGGATTCGCCGCAAGAACGCATCCTGGCGGAATCCGGGCTTCACTTGGAAATCAGCCCGATGCTTTTGCGGAAGAAGGACCCCTTGCTGGCAGACTGGCTGCGCCGGAAGATCGGAATCGAAGAAAAGATCCTGCGCTGTCTGGAAAACGCGGAAACGGAAAAAGAAGGGAAACGAAAAACGGCGCGTGACCGGTGCGCGGCATTTCGCGCCCTGTTGGAGACGGAAAAATGCTAAAATCGAAGCTGATTCAAAATATTGAAAAGATCGCGCCGCCCAATTTGGCGCTGGACTGGGACAATACGGGCGTACAGATCGACGTGGGGGAGGATACGGTGAAACGGGCGCTCGTCGCGCTGGAGATCACGGATGCCGTCATCCGGGAAGCACAAACCGTCAGCGCCGATTATATCATAACCCACCACCCCCTGCTTTTTCATAAGATTCAGAGGGTAGACGGCCATAGCGTGACAGGCAGCCAGATCATCCGCCTGATCCGCGCCGGAATCTCCGTCTATTCCGCCCACACGAGCTTCGATGCCGTATACGGGGGGAACAACGACTATCTGGCGGAGCTTCTGGATCTGCGGAAAATCCGGCGCTTCCAGCCGAAAAACGAGACCCCGGATCAGGAGATCATCGGGAAGATCGGCGACCTGTCCCGTGAAATGTCCCTTGCCGAAGTCTGCGCCTTGCTGCAGGAAAGGCTGGAGATCCGCCACAGCCTGCCGGTGGTCGGGAACCCGGAAAGCCGGATACAAAAGGTGGGTTTGTGTACCGGCGGAGGGGGCGATATGATAGAAGACGCCGTCCGGAACGCGTGTTCGCTGTTCATCACGGGCGACGTCCGCCACCATGAAGCCTTGCTCGCGGAGGAAAGCGGCATCTGCCTCATCAACGCCGGGCACTTTGGCACAGAATGGATCTTCGTCAAGAACTTCGCCGGGCGGCTGAAAACGGCGGTGGGGGATGTGGTCGAAGTGGTGGAATCGCGCATGGGAAAGGATCCGTTCCGCTATTTGTGAGGATCCACGCGCCCTTTGTCGTTGCGAGGAGCGAAGCGACGAAGCAATCCA
>JAITOE010000025.1 GCA_031290135.1 Eubacteriales Family XIII. Incertae Sedis bacterium | reverse complement strand
ATATGTCGGCGGAAAATGCGTTGTGCGGGAAGGAAAGCCACAGGCGATGGACATGCGGGACGCCGGCGCCCTGCTGCGTTCCGCAATCATGGAGGCGGAAAAGCGCGCAAACGTCCGTGCGCCGGGAGAAAATTTGCTGTGCGCAGTCGAAAATTTTTATGGCGAATGGGAGAAAGACTGATGAAAATATCCGTGATATCGCCCATATTGGCGCCGCCGCTGAAACCGGGAGAGCCGGACCAGAGGACGCAATTCAGATTGAGGGATTGCGCAAGGGTTCCGGCAGACTTTGAGTTTTCCTACATAGAGAAAGGTCCGCGCTTTATCCAAAACGCTTATGACGAGGCTTACGCTGCGCCCCATTTAATCCGCAGGATCGTGCAGGCGGAGCAAGAAGGAGCGGATGCCATTGTGATCAACTGCAGCGCGGACACAGCGATCCGTGCCTGCCGCGAGGCGGTTTCCGTGCCGGTCGTCGCGCCTGCGGAAAGCGCAATGCTCTTCGCGCCGCAGTTGGCGGATACCTTTGCGGTGCTGAGCTTTGCGGAACGTGTCAACGGCCGCTTTGTGCGCATTGCGCATGCGTTGGGGCTTTCACGTCGCCTGACCTGTGTCCGGTCGGTTGAAATCGATTTCGATGACATCGGCGGCGGCGGAGCGCCGGTTGCAGACGCGGGGTTTGTTGCCATAAATGAGATTCACGCGGACAGGCACTGCGACGGTTTTCTATTGGGATGTACTGACTTTGAGGATGCGGCGCCTGTTTTGCTGGAAAAATTACAGAGGGAGGATTTGGGCGTCGTGCTTTTGAAGCCCTTTGAAATTTCCATACATCAGGCATATGCCGCAGCATCCATGCGGCTCAGATCCGGCAGGAACAGCTATCCGCCGCCATGCGACATCTTTGCGGGGTGACGCTTCGAAATCTGAAAGGAACATTTCTTATGTATGACTTGCTGATTAAAAACGCGTTGCTTGTCAACGCCTCGGATACGCAAAAGGGCTGCATCGCCATAAAAGACGGGAAAATCATGGCGATCGGAGGTGATGCTTCTGATTTTTCGGCTATACGCGAACTGGACGCGCAAGGGAAGCACATGCTTCCTGGCTGTGTGGACGTACATGTGCATTTCAGGGATCCGGGGTTGACCTATAAGGAAGACTTTTCAACGGGATCCATGGCCGCTGCGGCAGGAGGCGTGACCACGGTGTTCGACATGCCGAATGTGCAGCCGCCGACGCTGAATGTAGAAAACTTTTTGATAAAAAAGCAAATTGCAGAAGAAAAGTCCTACGTAAACTACGGAATCTATAGCTACCTTGTGAACAATCTGGATCAGATCGACGCGTTGATCGAAGCGGGCGTCTGCGGGTTCAAATGGGATCTCAGTACCTTTGACTGGGAACTTCCGGAGGGATATTATCTGCCGGACAACCATGAAGCGGCGGATATTTTCAGGAAGATAGCGACGTATGATTATGTAGTCTCCATTCATGCGGAGGACATGGAACTTGTGAAAAATTTCACGAGCAAACTGCGGAGCGAAGGCAGGGATGAAAGGGATTTTCTCGCCCATGTGGAAGCGCGGCCGGACATTGTGGAGCTTTCGGCGCTGTATCGCGCCTTTGTGTTGTCGGAACTCTCAGGGTGCAGGATCCATATCACACATCTGACGTCCAAACGCGGGCTGGCGTTGATCAAGGAACACCAGAGGCGGGGGATCCGAGTCACTTCGGATGTGGGGCCGGCATGGTTTACGTTCAACGCGGGTGACTACGAAAAATTTGGCGGGGGGATCCGCGTGATTCCCGCCATACGGTATAAAGAAGATTCGGACGCGTTGTGGCGAAGTTTGGCGGACGGCGGCATAGAGGCGGTGGCAACCGATCACGCGCCGCATTCCAACGAGGAAAAATTCAACAGAACATGGTGGGACACGCTGCCAGGAACCATCGGCGTACAAACGAGTTTGCCGATTTTGCTTGACCGGGTCAACAAAGGGGAGATGACGCTGGAGCGAGTGGTCGCATGCATGGCGGAAGCGCCTGCCCGGATATTCGGGCTCTATCCGCGGAAAGGCGGCATCCGCGTGGGAATGGACGCGGATCTCGTCCTTGTGGACATGGACAAAGAGTGGGTCGTCACCCACGGGGAAATGTATAGCAAGACCAAGTACACGCCGTATGACGGGATGTGGTTAAGGGGGAAACCCGTTATGACAATCGTCATGGGCGACATCATCATGGAAAACGGGAATATTGTAGGGAAACCGGGCGCTGCCCGGATGGTAAATCCCAAAAAGGAGTGGTAGAAAATGATCGTCGATCACCATAATCACGTATGGAAAGGCGCCTCTTCGGGCGGATTCTTGGATGAGCCGATGCACGTGGAGCGGATCCTGGCGGAGATGGACATGGCAAGGATCGATGTCGCGGGCATCTGTTCCGTGGCGCAGGATATCGACAATGATTACGTGATGCGCGCGCAAAAGGCACATCCGGACCGCCTGTTCGGCTATTGCTTCGTGAATCCGCGTGATAAGGGGGCGCGTGACGAGCTTCGCCGGTATTTGGATATGGGGATGAAAGGGCTGAAACTCCATCCGAGGCTGCACGGATACCAGTTGGCGGATCATAGCTTGGTGGATCCCCTGCTGGAGCTTTGCGATGAATACAAGGTGCCGCTCTTTTCGCACGGCGGATCAGAGGAAAATGACATCCCCTTTTATTTCGAAGAGGTTGCCAGAAGCGCTCCGAACGTGAAAGTTATACTGGGTCATATGTGCGCGTTGAATCTCAGCGACGACGCCATTCTAGTCGCAAAACGCAACCCGAACATCTATTTGGACACCTCCACTGCGGAATTGTTCAGCGTCAAGGCAGCCATTAAAGGCATCGGAGCGGACCGGATCCTCATGAGCACAGACTGGCCGGGGAACGATTTCCGGATGGAACTTCTAAAAATAGAAATCGCATCGGGCGGTGACAAGTCCGTTTTCCGCCGGATCGCAGGTGAAAACTATTTGAAGATAATGTGAAACACGATGGAAATTCTGTCATACGTGGCGTGAATTACGCCGCCCTGTGGCGGCGCGCCAGCCATACTTGCGATTCATAAAAGTTAAATCAAGCGCATTCAAACAGGAGTGATTACAAAAAATGGGACAAAAATTGATTGTCATGCTTACAAACAATGATGAAACGGTAAAAACAGCCAAACAGGATTTTCTCAATTCCGCGCATATTCCGGTGAAATATTGGGGGTTTAAGGATGTCGGGCTGCCGGAAAAAGAAATGACCGATCTGGTAAAAACAATGAAGGCGCAAGGAAAAACGACAAATTTAGAGGTGATTTCCCTTTCAGAGGAAGAGGGGCTTGCCGGCGCCGAAATCGCGGTTTCCGCAGGTTTCGATATTCTGATGGGAACCGTGTACTATAAATCCATCCAGAAATACCTGGAGGGAACGGGCGTTCGGTGTTACCCGTTTTGCGGAACGGTATACGGGCATCCCTCCATTTTAGACGGCTCCATGGAAGAAATCGTCGCAGACGCGAAACGGCTGGAGGCTGAAGGCGTGGATGGCCTGGATCTGCTTTCCTACCGCTATACCGGCGATGCGGCAAAACTCCTGAAAGAAGTTGTAAAAGCAGTGAATATTCCAGTTATTTCCGCCGGAAGCATTGATTGTTTTGAACGGATCGATCAGGTAAAAGAAAGCCATGCTGACGGATTTACGATGGGATCGGCGCTCTTTGCACGCAAGTTCAAGGCGGAGGGAAGCTTTGCGGAAAACCTGCAGACGGTTTGGGATTATTGCTTCGCCAAATAAACGGGGGCAAATGCTATGAAATACATCCTCGCAATCGACCAAGGTTCCTCTGGAACGATGGCCGCGTTGTTCGATCATCATGCGCGAATGCTGGATTCCGTCGATATTCCTATTCTCGGCCGCATGCTGGACGGCGGGCGGGTGGAATACAGACCGGAAGAACTGCTGGAATCTGTCAGGCAAGCGGCGTGTCTGTTGATGGAAAAACACCCTGAAGCAATAGAAGACCTGATGGGAATGGGGCTTGCCAATCAAGGGGAATCATTCCTTTTGTGGAAAAAAAACACAAGAAAACCGCTTACGCCGGTGATAAGCTGGCAAGATCGCCGTTGCGAGTCACTTTGCAGACAATTGACGGACGAGGGGCACGACACCTGGTTTCATGCCAAAACAGGTCTGCACCTCTCCTGTGAATGGCCGGCCCTGAAAATCCGCTATCTGCGGGAAACCGATCCTGTGCTTGACGCGCTTTGCCGCAAGGGAGATGTGGTTTTCGGCCAGTTGGACGCATGGTTCCTTTCGGCTTTGACGGGCGGGGCGGCCTGTGCCTCTGATCATGGAACGGCTTGCCGTTCGGGTCTTTACAATGGGATTGACCTTTGCTGGGATAAAGAGTTGCTGTGCTTTTTCCGGGCAGATGATCTGTGGTTGCCGGAACTTGCGGACAATGTCTGCTGTTTCGCAGGCGTCGATCTGGGATTCGGGAAGCGCATCCCTTGGGTAGCGGGGGGATTGGATCAGGCTGTGGCGATGATCGGGCAGGGCTGTGTCCATCCGAAAACGGCAAAAATTACATACGGAACCTGCTGCGCCTGCTGGATCAACACAGGGAAAGACCTGATTTTCGATGAAAAGCTGACATCCGGCATCGCTTGGAAGATCGGGAAATCGAGAACCTATGCGTTGGCGGCGGAAGGTCCTTCCTGCGGAAACATTCTGGCATGGATACGGCAAACCATGCACGCGGACTGGCCGCTGGAGGATTTGTCTGCGATTGCGCAAGCATATTGCGAGCCGGATAACCTGCTCTTTGTCCCGGCGTTTTCCGGTCTGGATGCGCCACACTGGGCGCCGGAAGCAAAAGGGAGCTTTTTGGGCATGACCTTTGAAACCAAGGCGGAGCATATCCTGCGCGCCGCGCTCGACGCGATAGCTTATTCGATAAGGGATATTTTTGATTACATGCCGCCCTGCGACAGGTTGGTGGTGGACGGCGGAATGACGGCAAATGCCTATCTGCTGCAGAAGCAGGCGGACGTGCTGGGCAGACCGTTGGAAAAAACCCACACAATAGAAGGAACGATTGCGGGAATCGCCTACTTGGCGTGTATCAGCATGGGGTATATGAAAGGGATGCAGGATATCCCGGCGGCGGGGGAGCAGGAGATCATACAAGCAGATCCGGGCTGCGGCGACGCGGGG
>JAITOE010000200.1 GCA_031290135.1 Eubacteriales Family XIII. Incertae Sedis bacterium | reverse complement strand
AACCTTATGCGGGCAGCTTTGCTGCCGTTAATGGTCTCGCTCTATTTCTTGCCGCAGGCATGAAATAGCTAAGCGAACCTTATGCGGGCAGCTTTGCTGCCGTTAATGGTCTCGCTCTTCCAATATGCGCCGGGCGCCTTCGACGATTTGCGGATCGACTCCCAGTATCTCGGCGATCCGGATCGCGTCCCTCGGAATTTTTCGTTCCGAAGAAACAGGTTCCAGACGGTAATCCATATACCGGGCGAGAAGTTCCACCCGCTCCTGTGCCTCGGCGCCGTTCAGCGCCGCCGCCAGCTGTTCAAAATTCACGTCCGCGAGCCCCCGCACCTGCAAGCGCACCGCCCCGTCGTCCGCCACGCGGTCAAAATGCGTGGTGATCAGGCTGATGCAGGCCCTGGCGGAAAGATAACGGATCAGGCTTTTTGTCAGCGCGCGCCCCTCCGCGGGATTCGTCGAACCCGCGATTTCATCGATGAACAGGAGGGCGCGTTCCCCGCCGGCGGCCAGCATTTTATTCAGCCCGTCCATCTCGCTGCCGAAACTGGAAAGCCCCTTTTGAACGTCCTGGCTGTCCCCGATGAGGATGTGTACCGACGCGGAAAGCCCTACAACCGCCGCTTTGCAGGGGACAAACAGGCCGTATTGCGCCATCATGGCCACAAGCCCCGCCAGCTTCATGGAGATCGTCTTGCCCCCCATGTTCGCCCCCGTGATGCAGGTGACGCCCTCCTGCAGACGGATGTCCACCGGCGAATAGGCCCGCCCCTTTTCCCGCAAAAGAAGCCGCTCCGCCGGCAGGTAACGCCCTTCTTCCACGTGCAGAATGTGCGCCTGGACGATTTGGGGGCGCGTGCAGGCGTTTTCCGACGCATACGCCCCTTTCGCCATCACAAAGTCCAGTTCCCCTATCCGCCGGCAGTTCCGGAGCGACTGCGGCGCCCAGGCGCCCACCTGCGCCGACAGCCTGCCCTGCACCTCCAGCTCCTCTTCCTCCGCGGCGGCGGCCAAGCCGTCGATTTCCGCCTGCATCCCCGCCTGCGCCGTTTCCCGCAGCGCCTCTTCCATCCCGCGCAGCTTGCGCTCCAGCGCCTTTTTTTCCTTGCGCAGGCGCGCCAGCTTTTCCGAAAAGACATCATATATATAAAAAGTCGGGAGCCGGTTCCCCTCCGGATCCAGCACGTCCAACAGGGTGCTGACGTCCTCCAGGAGGAAATTTTCGGGCAAATCGCCGCCCATGTCCCGGAAAATCTCTCCGAGACATTCCATTTGCAGCATCAGCGCCTTGACTTCGAAAAGCTCCACGACGGACAGGGTTTCCCCGGCGCTGCGTTCGAACGTGTAGGAAATGTCTTTCATCTCCCCGAATACCCGGCGCAGACGCCCGACGGCTTCCCCCTGTGCGCCGAGCATGCGGCTTATCGCCTGCAGGCTGTCCAGCGCCTCTTCCAGCCCTCCTTCTTCGCCGGGCATAAAGGGCTGCAGCTCCGCGAGCCGCCGCCTGCCAAAAGGCGTGAGCGGTTCTATCCCGGACAGCACCTCCGAAAATCCAATTTCCCTTTTTGTTTTGTCGGTCGCAAGTTTCATGACGTGCCTTTCATTCCGGCTTATGCGTTTCAGCCTCCGCGCATTACGTCTATCACCGGTATCCCGCCGCCCACCGCTTCGCGCACCGCCCCTGCCAGGGCTTCGCTGTCAAAGGCGTAACCCTCCGGCGAACAGGGGTTGACCGTGACGGCGGCTATTTTGACGCTGTTTCGCAGGAAGACCCGCAGTCCCTTCCCGCGCAGCCGCCGCCATGTGTTCCTGTCCAAAAAGATCTTCGTCGGATCCGCCACGACAAAGGCCGTGTTTTGAAGCGCTTTCGGCGGCAGGTCGGACAGCATCCCCTTGGTCAGCGCCCCCGGCAGATAGAGATAGTCCGTGCCGGGCCGCAGCTCCTCCCCGATGAAACGCCCTGCGGCCAGCCCCGTCTTTACGTCCGGCGCCCGCACGCGCCCCTCCCCGAAAGTCAGGATCCGCTCCGCCCCGGCGTTTTTTTCTATCTCGGTGCGCACCCAGGCGTCCTCCAGCTCCGGCAGGCCGTAGAGTTCCGCCAGATAGCCGGTTTCCGCCGCCACCGCCGCGATGCTCCTGGAAAGCGCCGCCCCCGTGGACAGGATGATCGCGTCCGATGCTTCCGGCGACGCGATGGAACGCCGATCGACCGCGCCGTCGATCAGGATCATTTCCGCGCCCGTCCGGAGCATCTCCGCGTTCAGGCGGATTTGATCCTCGACGCGCACCGGCCCCGCGACCTGGACGTTGCCGCTGTCCGCCACCCTGCACAAAAGGATCTGCCCCAGGGCGGTGAAACATTCCGTCATGCGGAGAATCTCAAGGCCGGCTTCGGCAAGGCCGTACAGGCCCGTGGGCACCGTCACCAGCGTGCCGTCCTCCAAAAATATCTTGGGCTTCGCCGTCCGGGTGACCACGTCCACGCTTTCGCCGTCCCGCCCCGTGGAGGTGATCCCAAGGCGCGGGCTTCCGTCCGCTGCCTCCGCGATCAGATAATTCAGCGCCGTGGTTTTCCCCGCGTTTTTCGCCATCCCCACGACGGAGACCACCCTGTATTTTTTTGCCAGTTCGCGCAGCAAAGCCATGTTTTCACCTTATGGTTACGGGTTCACCCAGCTGGGGGGCGGGCGCAACCCGGAGGGCGGGATTGCGGGCATACGAGCGAAATGAGCAACGCGAATGGAGCGCCCGCATAGGCGTCAGCCGCCCCGACCCGCAGGGTTCGCCCGTCCCCCGGCGGCGCCGTTCATACATAAGCTTGCGGCGAACCTACTTATGCAAATTCCGGTTGTGCCGCGGCAGGTTGTCCGGTTCCAGCGACAGGTGTTCGCCCTGTTCCAGTCCCGCGACCCCCTCGTAGTGATACGTCTTCTTCCCGGTACAATAGTCGCAGTTGCATTTCGCTTCATCGCTGTGTATCGGTTCGGTATATGTGGTGATAACCCCTTCGTAATTCCGCAAGATCACCTTGTCCGTCGTCTGTGAGATCAGGTACTGCGGCATGACGGGCGTTTTGCCGCCGCCGCCGGGCGCGTCCACGACAAACGTGGGGACGGCGAAGCCGGAGGTGTGCCCCCGCAGGGCCTCTATGATTTCGATGCCCTTCGCCACCTTGGTCCTGAAATGCTCGATGCCCAAAGACAGATCGCACTGGTAAATATAGTAAGGGCGGATGCGGTTCTTGACCAAGACGTGAACCAGTTCCCGCATGACGTGGGGGCAGTCGTTGAGGCCGCGCAGCAGCACGCTCTGGTTCCCCAGGGGGATCCCCGCGTCCGCCAGCTTCCGGATCGCCTCTATGGCCTCCTTCGTCATCTCCTTCGGGTGGTTGAAATGCGTGTTCAGCCAGACCGGATGGTATTTTTTCAGCATGTTGACGAGGTCGTCGGTAATGCGCATGGGCATGACCACCGGCGTCCTCGAACCGAGCCGCACGATCTCCACGTGGGGGATTTTGCGCAGTTCACTGATGATGTGTTCCAGCACGTCGTCCGCCACGCAGAGGCAGTCGCCGCCGGAGAGCAGCACGTCCCGGATCCCCGGCGTGTTCCGGATGTACTCGATGCATTTTTCGATGTCCGCCATGCTGCGCGAGCCGTCGTTCTCCCCCGCCAGGCGCCGCCGGGTGCAGTGCCTGCAATACATGGAGCACTGGTCCGTGATCAGGAAGAGCACGCGGTCCGGGTACCTGTGCGTCAGGCCCGGCGCCGGGGAGTCCTCGTCCTCGTGAAGCGGGTCTTCCATGTCGCCCGCGCCCCGGTGCGTTTCGGATATGACGGGAACCGCCTGCATCCTGACCGGGCAGTTCGGGTCGTCCGGATCCATCAGCGACGCGTAATACGGCGTGATCCCCACCCGGAAGCCGCTCATGACCCTGTCTATGTCCTCTTCCTCTTTTTTGTTCAGGTTGACCACCTGTTTGATCTCTGAAACGTCCGTCAGGCGGTTCCTGATCTGCCAGCGCCAGTCATTCCAGTCCTGTTCGCTCACATCTTTCCACAATGGTACGTCTTTCCAGTTTCTTATCCCTGCCATGACAATCTCCTCCCTGCTTACGCATACATCTCTTCAAAAAGTTCCCGCAGTTCAGGGCTGTCGCGCAGGACCTGCAGCGCGATATCCGCATGATCCTTGCAATACCCGTTTCCGATGATCATGTTCACGTCTTTTCCGACCCCTTCCGCGCCGAGCGCCGCCTTTGTGAAGCTGGTGGCCATGGAGAAGAAGTATACGGTGCCCCTGTCCCGGCAGGGGAGGATGGATCCCATTTCCGTGTTTTCGATGTTCACGCAGTTGATGACCACGTCCGCCAGTTTGCCGTCCGTAAGCTCCACGATTTTATTGTAGAGCCCCACCGCGTCCGTCGCGTCAAAGGAGAAATATTCATCCGCCAGGCCCAGCTTTTTGGCGCGGCCGGTGGATTTTTCACTGCCGCCGACGCAGATCACCTTGCCCGTGACGCCTGCCCTCTTCTTTGCTTCATACAGGCACAAAAGCCCGGATTTCCCGCCGCCGCCGATCACGACCACCGTGTCCCCCGACTGCACCAAGCGCGCGGCCTGCGCCGGGGCGCCCGCGACGTCCAGCACGGAAAGCGCCAGCGTTTCAGGCATGTCGTCCGGCAGAACCGCGTAAATCCCGCTCTGGAACAGGATGGCCTGCCCCTTGATGTCCACCTGGTCTATGTCCGGGCGGACCTCCAGAATCTCCTCTATCACCAGCGGGGTCAGCGAGAGCGACACGAGCGTCGCCAGTTTGTCGCCCACTTTCAGGCTTCCCTTGTACGCGTCGCCGATCTCTTTGACCGTCCCTATCAGCATGCCGCCTGATCCGGTCACGGGATTTTTATGCTTCCCGGCTTTCGCGACGATGCCTTTCATGATCTTCTTGATTTCCTCGACGTCGCCCCCCGCCTGTTTCTCTATCTGCGTGAAGCTTGCCGAATCGACGTTCAGCGTCTGGACGTCTATGAGCACTTCATTGTCGTAGATTTCCATCGTGTTGTCGATCACTTCCGCGGGCTGCGGAAGCACCCCTTTTGGCGCAATGACCCTGTGTGTTCCGAACGGACATCCCTTTTTCATTTCCAAAACCTCCTTTTTACGATTTGAACACCTAACCCGGTTTCTGTAAGAAACCGTTGGTAGGTGTCATGCAAGGCTCTCCAAAATCTATGATTTTGTGAGAGCTACTGCCGAATGGTTAGACCAAGCAGCGCAATCCCTATTTCCTTTTGCTTTCGGCCGGCGTCACGCATACGCCTTTGGCGCGGCACACCGTGACGGGTTCGTCCAAGAAATCCGCAGCGGAGGGGCTGACGTCCGGCCTGGCCGCGATCACTTTCTTCGCGACGAAATCCATTTTTCTTGACGTGTTCCCGATGTGCGTGATCTCCCCGTATGCTTCGATGTAGTCACCCGCGTAGATGGGCGCCAGAAACTCCACCTCGTCGTAGCGCAGAAAAAGCCCCTCGTCCCCGTCTAAGCGGATCAGCAGTTCCGTCGCCACGTCCCCGAAAAGATGAACCGCGTGCGCGCCGTCCACAAGGCTTCCCCCGTAGTGGGCGTCTTTGTGCGACATTCTGAGCCGCAGTGTGCTGGTAATTTTTTCCATGTTCGCATCCTCCTTGCTTTTGTAATTCCCCTTTTCCGCCGGTTCGAAACATAAAATACAGAAACTGCGGCAAGAAGATTTGATTTTACAAAAAATATGATGCAAATAACATGCCAGTGACCTGTCTGCTTTAAAGAAACGAAAATCGAGGAAGCAGGATGGGGGGGGCGAAACCGCCGCGATGCCCGCGTTTGCAGGTTTGGGTGCCGGTTTCAGCCGGTTTCAGCAGGCCGGGTTTTGAAAGGCGGGCGCATTTTTTGAACCGATGTTGGTTCACGGATGTTCGTTTTGAACACAGAACGCAGAAATTTGAACGGAAATATTTTCATATTTTCAAATATTTTGTAAAAGCTCTTGATTTTTTTTCATTTCAGTAATACTATATAAGCAGATCACACGAACAAAGGGGTTCAATGGATTCAGGCCTTTGTTCGTTTTTTATTTATTGCTCCGACAATTAAACATTGGACAAAGTGGCGAGGATTTTTTTCGCCAGGCAAGGCGGCGGGTTCCGCTGATACTGGCTGTATCAACGGGTTCCGCCAACGAAGCCTGACGGA
>JAITOE010000102.1 GCA_031290135.1 Eubacteriales Family XIII. Incertae Sedis bacterium | reverse complement strand
GGGATTTCTCGGAGAAGAGGCATCTGCGGCAGCAAAGCTGCCCGCAAAAGGTTCGCTTAGCTATTTCATGCCTGCGGCAGGAAATAGAGCGAGACCATTTCCGACGTACTTCTTGGCCGACGTTAGCGAAAGAGCCGCCCCTCGCGTTCCCCATGGGGCGGCGTTGGCGTTATCCGCCCGGTATGTCGGGTTTGCCTTTCGAAGAGACATCCCGGCGGGACTGCCCCCCAGACGGACACACCTCTGAATCCTCTGAATAGTAACACAAAAAAACAAAAACCCCGAAAATAATTGACGCAATAGTTTGACTTTTCATCCGGAAATGATATCATTATAACCACAGGGTGATTTTCATGTTCCCTTAGAATGTTCGGAGGTTCCGACATGGTGGACAGAGGCGAGATCAGTTTTCGGAGTTTTACCTTGTTTACAAAAGAACTTGAGCATCTTTGCAACACAAACAAAAACATCATGGATGTTCCGTTGATGCGGCTTTTGAAGGGCGTATTCGGGTATACGGCCGTCAGCCTTTCAAACTATGCGTGCCGGCGGTTTAACGGTGTTGAGATTATCGGCGAAAACAATTTCGTGCAGGCAAAAGAATACTATGAAACCCGGTTCCAAAAAAA
This sequence comes from Eubacteriales Family XIII. Incertae Sedis bacterium, assembly GCA_031290135.1. Taxonomy (GTDB): domain Bacteria; phylum Bacillota; class Clostridia; order Peptostreptococcales; family Anaerovoracaceae; genus JAITOE01. Next base: position 11,217 of record JAITOE010000102.1, on the reverse strand, counting down.
AGACCCTTTCGCCGCCCATATCAGCAAGACCTGCGCATCCGGGTCCGACGTTTCCGTACTACCATTCTAATGAATATTGCCAATTCTTGAACGCCTACGGTTATGCCTGGGCGCTCTCCATGCCAATCCTTGACTACCGCATCACGGTCTACCGCAAGATCGGGGAGGATGATTTCACGGAAAACGAAAGGGACGCGTTGGAGTTTTTGTCTTTGTTGATTCGGAAACAATACTGTCTGCATGGCAACGGCGGGCGCTTAGGGCATGTCTTCCTGAACGAAACCTTACAAACAGAACACTTAGATCCTGACGATGCCGAGATCCATCTCGGTCTTTCCCGCCGGGAGACGGAGGTGGCACTATTGTTGGCGACAGGGAAGAGTTATCAGGAAACGGCGGATCTGCTCTTTATCAGCATCAACACGGTACGGACGCATGTTTGCAACGTATATCGGAAACTCGGCATCGACAACCACCTTGCGTTGCACCGGTTTTTCCGTGCGCCGCCGATCTAAAAAAACGCCGACCCGGCAAAGCCGGATCGGCACATAGCTTATGAGCGGGCATGCCCAAGATTCATAAATTAGGTGCGTAAAATCTCAGACCATCGCGTCCACGGAATCCAGCACCTTGTCTAAGATCTGCACCGCGTCGCGCAGTTCCTGCTCGGTGATGATGAGCGGCGGCGACACGGCTATCATGTTTTCGTGGGAATAGGTCACGAAGCCTTCAGCTTTCAGCATGCCCAGAATCTTCGGCATCAGCCCTTCGGGGTCGCTATTGAAAGGAACTAAGGGTGCGCGCGTCGCCTTGTCCTTTACGAGGTCAAGCATGGCGAAGAGACCGATATGCCGGACTTCGCCCACGGATTTGTGCTTTTTTTCAATGGCGCCGAGCAGCTCCGCCAGAATTTTGCCCTGTTTTTTCACGTTCGCTTCGATGCCCAGCCGTTCGTATTCATCCAGGGTGGCGACGGCGGCGGCACAGCCCATGAGGTGCGCGCTGTAGGTGAGGCCGCAGAACATCTTGTGGTCGTCAAAGTAATCCGCGATCTCTTTTTTCGCGATGACGCCGCCGAGCGGGACGTAGCCGCAGGTGGAACCCTTGGCGAAGGTGATGATGTCGGGCTTTATGTCGAACTGCATGAACGCGAAGCGGCTCCCCGTCCTGTAGAAGCCCGCCATGACCTCGTCGCATACCAGCAGGATCCCATAGCGCCTGCAGATCTCCTGTACGCCTTTCAGATAGCCATTGGGCGGGATCAGGACGCCGTTGGTCCCCACGACGCTCTCCACGAATATCGCCGCGATTGCCTGCGGGTTTTCGTATTGGATCTGGGTTTCGAGGAGTTCGAGATAATACGCAGTCACGTCGGCCTCGGATTCAAATTTACAGGCTTTTGGCGCCCTGTACGCGTAAGGGCCTTCGAAGTGTATGAACCCCGGCGCGCCCGGCTCGGCGATCCAGCGCCTGGGTTCGCCGCACAGGGAGGAAGTAGCGTAGGTGGCGCCGTGATAGGACCGGTACATGGAGAAGAACTTCCAGCGGCCGGTAAAGGTTTTGGCCATTTTGACGGCGTTTTCGTTGGCCTCCGCGCCTGCGTTGGTGAAGAAAATCTTTGCCCCCTCATAGTCGGGACCCGCGAATTCGACTATTTTTTTGGCGGCTTCCGAACGGACGTCCACCGCGTAGCCCGGCCCCATGTACGGCATTTTGTCAGCCTGCGCCTTAATGGCTTCGACGACGGCCTTGTTGCAGTGGCCAAGGTTGGAATTCACAAGCTGGGAGGACATGTCGTAATATTTTTTGCCCTCGTCGTCCCAGAAATAGATGCCGTCCGCCTTGGTGACGGTCATGGGGTTCAGCTTCCCTTGCGCGGACCAGGAATGCAGGTTGTATTTTTTGCTCATTTCACTGATTTTCGACATTTTTTCACCTCATAAACTTCTTGACTGTAAACATATTATGGGAACCATCGCAGCTGTTGCAGCGGCGGGTCATTGAAACGCCGCCCGGACCGCGTCGCTGAAAAGTTCCGCGTCGTTTGGCTGCCAGGAGGGGATGGGGCGCGCGACATAGGTGAAATTCAGCAGATCTTTCCAGGTGGCGTTCCAGGAGATGCTGTTGTGCCCCCAGGTGCCGCAGCCCAGCGTCATGGACATGGGGAAGCCGCAGGTCCAGGAACCGGAGTTGGAAAGGCTCTGGGGCAGGTTGACGCAGACCTTGCACACGGGGATTTTCTCGCCGAGATGACGGACGCGTTCGTCGTGGACGGTGTGGATGCCGATGCTGTGGCCTTTGCCCTGGTATTCAAGGATGTTCAGCGTCTGCTGCACGGCGTCGTCAAAATCCTTTGCTTTCCGGAGCTCCGCCACGGGCGAAAGCTTTTCGCCGGTCAGGGGGAAGCTGTTTCCGTAACCGCTATTTTCTTCCACCATGATCATTTTCGTGCCCGCAGGGACGGTAATTCCCGCCAGCTCCGCGATCTTTTCCGCCGACTGCGCCACGATGTGACGGTTCAGGTCGTGGTTTTCCGGCGTTTGCGGCCAGATGGTTTTGACGATTTTTTCTTTTTCCGGCGTACCGTCCTTGATCAGGTGGCCGCCCTGTTTCGCGAGGGCTTTTACAAAGCCGTCGTATGCGTCTTCAAAGACGATGATGTTGTTTTCGGTTGAGCAGGAGGTGGCGTAGTCAAAGGATTTGGAACGTACCAGCATGTCGGCGACGGTGTCGAGGTCTGTCGTTCCGTCCACGATGCAGACCACGTTGCCGGTACCCACGCCAATGGTCGGGTTGCCGGACGAATAAGCCTGCCGGACCATCGGCGTCCCGCCGGTGGCCAGGATGAAATCCACCTGTTTCATGATGCTTTGCGAACATTCGACAGAAACGTAATCCGGATCGACGGCCTGCACCAGATCTTCCGGCGCGCCGTACTTTTTCAGGATGCTGCGGATCCGTTCCGTGACCGCCCAGTTTGTGCGCCGGGCCTTGGGGTGGGGCGCCAGGATGATCGCGTTGCGGGTTTTCAGCGCCATGAGGGATTTGACGACGGGCGTGGCTTCGCCGTTGGTGACGGGGATGATGGCCCCGACGACGCCCATGGACCTGGCGTAGGTTTCCATCCCCATTTTTTCGTCCACCGCGCAAAGACCCACGGAACGCTGCCCTTTCATTTGGGCATAGGAACCTTTCACCTTGCTGAACATCTTGCCCTGTTTGTCGGCAGCAACCCCCATGCCGGATTCTTCCACGAGCATTTCCCCGAATTTCAGCGCGGTTTCAGGGATCGTCAGCGCGTAAGCGACTGCCTCGGTCAGCTGGTCCACCCGCGCCTGGTCGTAGTCCTCCGCGATTTGCTGCGCCGCGCGGCCTTTCTTCACCAAGTCGGCCACGTATTCGTTGTAATCGATAGACATGTTGTGATTTCTCCTTTCATTGCATTAACACTCACTTATCTCATTACAATACCCACGAAAAATAAGTTCAAACAGAATATCATGTTTAGAGAACATCGTGTTTTGAGAATATCATATTTTACCGTAATTTGCAATGAAATTTCTTAGACGTGCCGCATTATTGAGCGATTATTGAGCAGGCGTGTGAACTGTGACACAATTTTCGTCAGGGGCGATCACCGAAAATCTTGCTTTTTCGCCGAAACTTGATATAATAGAAGCGTAAGAAGTTGCAATTTTCCGAAAATTCTGCGATGTTTAACCGGTCTATAGCCGGCTATGAAGCGGGTTCTCAGGGATTGCACATGAGGATTTATATTTTTATTTATTTTTTATTGCTGTGCTTACAAGGAGGTAGTCTATGTCGAAATACACACAAAAGGAGCGCGACGGCCTGTACGAACTGACAGACGCGGCACGTGCGGAATTGACCGGATCGAAGTATTACAACGCGGACCTGGCGCCCACGTCGCTCCCGCAAAGGAACTGGAACACCTATCACATCAGCGCCCTCTGGATCGGCATGTCGGTTTGCATCCCGTCCTTCACCATGGCTTCCGGCTTAGTGGGCCTGGGCCTGTCCCCCTGGCTCGCGGTGCTGAACGTCGTGCTTGGCAACGTCATCATCCTGATCCCGATCCAGCTGAACTCCCACGCGGGCACAAAATACGGCATTCCTTTCCCCGTGTTCGCCCGCATGACATTCGGATCCATCGGCGCACACATCCCGTCGCTTTCGAGGGCGATCACGGCCTGCGGCTGGAACGCCATCCAGTCCTGGATCGGCGGGAGCGCCATCATCTACATGATCTCGGCCTTCGTGCCGGCGCTCAACCGGTTCAACCCGGCGTTCAACGAGGCCCTGTTCGGCCGGATGCACTTCGTCGGCTTCTTCATCTTCCTCATCTTGGTGTGCTGGATCTCGGCCAGAGGCGCTAACGCCATCCGGGTTCTGGAGGCTTTCGGGGCGCCGATCCTCATCATCCTGACGGTGGGGCTCTTCGTCTGGTCCGTCCTGCTCGCGACCGGTCACGGCGGCAGCCTAAGCACGGTTATCCAGGCGCCCACCGACTGGGCCGTGATCAACGGAAACGGCGGCTTCCTGTACATCTTCCTCGCCGGATTGACGGCCAACATCGCTTTCTGGGCCACCATGGCCCTGAACATCCCGGATTTCTCCCGTTTTGCCGCCAACCAGAAGACGCAGTTCCGGGGGCAGCTCTACGGCATGCCTTTGGCGATGGCCGTCTGCGCCTTTGTCGGCGCTTTCTTCGCCCAGTCCACGAAGGCGGCCGCGCTTGTCGTCGATCCGGCGACCGGCCAGGGCGTGGCGTTCTTTGACCCGACCGACGTGCTGGGCTACATGAACGTGCCGGTCATCACATTCGTCGTCGGCCTCGGCGTCGTCATCGCCACCATCACGACGAACATCGCTGCCAACGTGGTGGCGCCGGCCAACGGTTTCTCCAACCTGTGGCCGCGAAAAATCGGCTATACCATAGGCGTCATCATCGCCTGCGTCATCGCCATAGCCTACCGCCCCTGGTGGATTTTTGGCGGCGCGGGCGCCTACATCTTCGGCTGGCTGAACGTGTACGGCGGCATCCTGGCGCCCATCGCGGCCATTTTCATCGCCGACTACTATATAGTCAAGAAACAGAAGGTAGGCATCATGGCGCTGTACCAGGGGCAGGAAGGCCGCTACTGGTACCGGGGGGGCTGGAACCTCCGCGCCATCGCGGCGTGGGTCTGCGGCTGGATCCTCCCGACGCTGGGCGGCACAGTCCTCAGCGGCAACGCCTTTTTCTCATGGATCGCCGCCAACGGCTATATCATCGGCTTCATCATCGGTTTCGTCACATACATCTTGTTCATGCAGGGCGAGACGCGCTCGTTTATCAGCAGCGAGGAGGAGGCGGCGATCACCGAGCGGTGAACACCGGACAGTAAACACACGGCGCCGCCGGGCCAGGCATAGGCGCCGTGTGTCCATCAATTAGGAGGATACACAATGACGGATTTGTTGATCAAAGGCGGAAAAGTCGTGACAGCCGAGGCGACGTTCAAGGCGGACGTGGCGGTCAGGGGCGAGAAGATCGCGCAGATCGGCGCAAATCTGAAGCCCGGCCCCGGCACGAAGATCGTGGACGCGGCAGGCAAATTGGTGCTGCCCGGCGCCATCGACGCGCACACCCATCTCGCCATGCCTTTCGGCGGCACGATCTCAGCGGACGACTACGAGGCCGGAACCCGCGCTGCGGCCTGCGGCGGAACCACCACCGTGTTCGACTTCGCCCTGCAGGATTTCGGGGAGCGCATGGAGGACACCGTGAAGCGGCGGGAGGCAATCTGCGCGCCGCAGGCCGTGGTGGACTATTCTTTCCATGTCGGCATCAAGGACGTGAGCGGAGATCTGCTTTCCAGCGTGGACAGCTGCGTGAAATACGGCGTCCCCAGCTTCAAGGTCTTCATGGTTTACGACTTCGGCGTCACCGACGGCGTGTTCTACCAGGTGCTGGAACGCGCCAAGCGTGTGGGCGCCCTCGTCGCGGTGCACGCGGAGAACAACGAGATGGTCAGTATGTTCACCAAGCGCTTCCTGGATGAGGGCAAAACCGCCCCTTGGTACCACTATCTGTCCAGGCCGGAATTCGTCGAGGGGGAAGCCGACGAAAGGGCCATCCAGTGGGCGAAGAGCCTGCGCGCGCCTCTCTACATCGTCCATCTGGCCAACAAGCAGGGCCTGGACGCGGTCACGCGGGCGCGGGACGAGGGCTACCCCATCTTCGCGGAAACCTGCCCGCACTACCTGCATTTCACGCGGGAGGTGTACCGCCGGGAAGACGGGCGGAATTGGGTCGCCTCCCCGCCCATCAAGGGAAAGGAATCACAGGACGCCCTGTGGGAAGGCCTCCGGCGCGGGGACGTCGCCACGGTCGCCACGGACCACTGCCCTTTCCAGCAAGCGGAAAAGGACTGGGGCCTGCACGACTTCACGAAGATCCCCAACGGCTGCGCAGGCATCGAAAACATGTATCCCTACATCCTTTCCGAGGCAAACAAGGGACGCATCAGCTTCAACAAGGCCGTCGCCGTCTGCGCGACGAACGTGGCGAAGCTCTTTGGCCTGTCCGCCCGGAAGGGCGCGCTCCAGCCGGGGCTTGACGCCGACATTGTCATCTACGACCCGAAAAAGGCGTTTACCATCCAAAACAGCCTGATGCACGGCGACAACGACCACACGATCTGGGAAGGAGTGAAGCTGAAAGGCTACCCCGTTGCCACCTACAGCAGGGGTTCTTTGGTGTACGAGGACGGGGCATTTCTCGGCAAGAAGGGCGCCGGCCGCTTCGTGAAATGCAAGCCGGTGCAGATCACGGCGCCGGACATTTCCAGCATCAAATAGTTTAATTATGGGTAGTTATGGGTATTTACCCAGTTATATATATATACAAAAGGAGGGGATTGCATTGAGTAAAGTTGCCAAAGCGCGGTATGCCGCCGCTGCGGTTCCCGGATTCACGCACCGGACGGCCATGGAGGAAGCGGCCAGATGTTTGCTTTGCCACGACGCGCCGTGCAGCGCGGCCTGTCCGGCGGGGACGGATCCGGGGCGTTTCATCCGTTCCATCCGTTTCCGGAATCCAAAAGGGGCGGCGGAGACCGTGCGGGAGAACAATGTGATCGGGGGCAGCTGCGCATGGGTCTGTCCCTACGACAATTTCTGCGAGGAAGCCTGCTCCCGCTGCGGGATAGACAGGCCGATCGAGATCGGGCGGCTGCAGCGATATGTCGTCGAGCAGGAACAGGTACAAAAGATGAAGATCCTGAAGCCGCCCGCGAAGAAAAAGGGCGTGAAGGTGGCCTGCGTCGGCGCGGGTCCCGCGTCGCTGGCCTGCGCCGCCGAACTGGCAAAGGCGGGCTACGCGGTCACGATTTTTGAGGCGGAAGAAAAGGCGGGCGGCGTTTTGACCTACGGGATCACGCCGGCGCGCCTGCCGCAGGGCGTGGTGGATCAGGATGTCGCCGCAATCAGGGGACTCGGCGTCCGCTTCGCGCTGCACACGCGGGTTGGCGCGGATATCAGCTTGGACGCGCTTAGGGAGCAGGGTTTCGCGGCCTTTTTCCTCGGCGCAGGACTGTGGAAAGCCCAGCTGCCGGACATAGAAGGGACGGATCTGGCCGGCGTGTACGCGGCGTCCGGCTTCCTGAAGACGGCGCGCGAGAGCCGCGGGCGGACAGGGCTTGCGGGCAAGCGAGCCGTCGTCGTCGGCGGAGGCGACGTGGCGATGGACTGCGCCACGACGGCAAAATTGACAGGCGCGGCCCATGTGGCCGTCTACTACCGGCGGACGCTGGAAGAGGCGCCCGCCAACATGCGCGAGATACAGTACGCGCTTTCCCTCGGCATCTCCATCGTGACGAATTTCGCCCCGGTGCGATGCGTCGGCGCGGACGGGAAACTCCAATATGTTGAATTTAAGGGAAGAGACGGTAATTCATCGGCACAGGTCGCGGCCGACGCGGCGGTCTTCGCCATCGGGCAGGCCCCGCAGGACATGCGGCAGCTGGCGGATCTGTCCCTGACGGAAAAGGGAACGGTCAAGACGCGGAGCGGAGGCAAGACGAACCTGCCGGACGTCTTCGCGGCGGGTGACGTCGCGAACGGCGGAAAGACGGTGGTGGAAGCCGTCGCGGAGGGGAAAAAGGCCGCCGCCGCGATCTGCAAGCGGTTGGACGCGCTTCACGAAGGGAGGGGAAAGTAATGGCACTGCGAAAGGATTTGTCGATCGACTACCTGGGCGTGAAATGCGAAAACCCGTTTTTCCTTTCTTCTTCGCCCGTGGGCGGCAACTACGACATGGTTGCCAAAAGCTACGAGGCGGGCTGGGCCGGCGTCTTTTTCAAAACGGTGGGAATCTTCGTGGCGGACGAATGTTCGCCGCGCTTCGACAACAACGGGAAAGAGGGCCTGCCCTGGGTGGGCTTCAAAAACATGGAGCAGATCTCCGACAAGCCGACGGAGCTGAATTTTGAGTACATGGCGCGGCTGAAGCGGGATTACCCGGACAAGGTACTCGTGTCCACCATCATGGGCAGCGATGAGGACGAATGGAAGCAGCTGGCAAAGATGTCGGAGCAGGCCGGCGCGGATCTCATCGAAGGGAATTTTTCGTGTCCCCAGATGACCAGCCACGCCATGGGATCGGATGTGGGCAGCTCGCCGGATCTGGTGAAGCGCTACTGCGAGGCCGTCACCTCGGTGACGAAGCTGCCGTTCATCGCGAAGATGACGCCGAACATCACCAATATGAACATTCCGGCGCGCGCGGCCGTGCAGGGGGGCGCAAAGGGAATATCTGCCATAAATACCATAAAATCCATAACACACATCGATCCGGAGCATATGACGGCCATGCCGGTGGTTGACGGCAAATCTTCCATTTCGGGCTATTCGGGCGCGGCCATCCGGCCCATCGCCCTGCGTTTCGCGGCGCAGCTTGCCCAGGACGAGGAACTGAAAGGCGTGGAGCTTTCCGGCATCGGCGGCATTGAAACTTGGCGTGACGCTTTGGAATTCCTGCTTTTGGGCTGCCGAAACCTCCAGGTCACCACCGCCATCATGCAGTACGGTTATCGCATCGTGGAGGATCTGATCAGCGGCCTGTCCCACTTCATGGACGAAAGGGGCTACGGCAGGGTCGAGGAGCTGCTGGGCAGGGCGCTCCCCAACATCATCCCGGCTGAGGAGCTGAACCGCGATTTTCGGATTCTGCCGGCGTTTGATTACCGGAAGTGCGTGGGCTGCGGGCGCTGTTACGTCTCCTGCTTCGACGGCGCGCACCAGGCCATCGACTGGGACGAGAAGAAGCGCAGGCCGGTGCTGAACGACAACTGCGTGGGCTGCCACCTCTGTCTGAACGTCTGTCCCGTCCAGGCATGCGTCACCCCCGGCGAACTTCGGTTCAAAGAGGGCAGGCAACAGGGGCCGGTCACCATGAAGACGCAATACGAGTAGGGGAAATGCAGAACGAATCTACCCAGCCGGGGGGCGGGCGTCACCCAGAGGCGGGATTGCGGGCATTCCAGCGGAGTGAGCGCAGCGAATGGAGCGCCCGCACACGGTGAACTCTCATCCGGCTAAAGCCGGAGAGTTCTCGAGTGGCACCTGCCAGCCATTTGCTACGCAAATGGGGCTAGGTGCGCAAGCGTCAGCGACCCGACCGGCGGGTTATGCCCGCCCCCCGGCGGCGTTTATACCTAAGATTCATAACAGCAACTTTTTTTCCCCGGCAACGAACTTACAGCTTATCTGTCGCGAGGATCGCGTTCAGCATCACGTTGGCGCCATTCAGGCACGCCTCCGTGGGCGTGAATTCCTCCACGCAGTGGCTGTGGCCGCCCACGCTGGGGACGAAGATCATCGTGGCGGGCAGGATGTCCGCCACGTACTGCGCGTCGTGTCCCGCGCCGCTGTAAATCCTGCGGTAGGAATAGCCCGCCTCTTTCGCGGCTTCTTCCACGGCGTTCACATAGCCCGCGTCGAACAGGACGGTCTTCCTGCCCCAGTTCTCCGCCGCGCTGATCTGGCAGCCGGAAAGCGTTTCCGGGAGATTCCGGATGACCTCCACCGCCTGCGCGATCACGTTCGGATCCTTGTGCCTTGCGTCCAGCGAAAATTCGACGAGCTTCGGGATGACCGTGTGGATGTTGGGGGAAACGTGGATCTTGCCGGTCGTGAACACCAGCTCCGGATCCAGCTTGCTTAGACGCGCCCAAAGCAGGAGGATCAGCTGGGACGCGGCGTACAAGGCGTCCTTCCTCGTTTTCTGCGGCGTTGTGCCCGCATGGTCGGAAACGCCTTTCACGGTGACGGTGTAATTCACCATGCCGACAACCCCTTCGACCACGCCGATGTCCTTGTTTTCCATTTCGAGGACAGGTCCCTGCTCGATGTGCAGTTCAAAATATCCCGCGTAGCCTTGCGCGCCGAGCCGATTTTCCGCGGCGCCCTTGTAGCCGCTGGCTTCCAGCGCGTCTTCAAAGCGGACGCCTTTCCCGTCGGTCGAAGCCAGGGCCCGCGCCTTGTCGAATTTCCCTGTGACGACCCCGGAGGACATCATGGCCGGTTCAAAACGGGAACCCTCCTCGTTGGTCCAGACCATGACCGTCACCGGGCGGCGGGTTCGGATCTTCTCCGTCCAGATCGTTTCCGCGACCTCCATTGCGGTCAGAACCCCCAGGACGCCGTCATAATTGCCGCCGTTGATGACGGAATCCAGATGGGAACCCATGACGAAGCCCGGCAGATCTTCGCCGCCGGGAAGCGTCGCGTAGAGATTCGCCATATCGTCTGTTTTCACCTGCATCCCCATGGCCTTGCATCGCTTCACAAACTCCTCCCGCGCCGCGAGCGCCTCCTGTGACAGGGACAGCCGCGTGATCCCCCCCGTACCCGTGTCGCCAAACGTCTTAAATGTGTCTATCTTGTTTTGCAGACGAGCAAGACTGCATGTGTACATGCCAAACCTCCTTACGTTTTGCCGCTCCGGTGCCGAGCCGCGTCGCGATTTCCAATCCGGGCGCGCCCCGCCGCGCGGGGAAGGCGCCATATGTCTCCATTATATTCCAAAACGCCGGGAATTTCAATGTTACTATTCACAGCCACTTTCAACAGCCGCATGAACCCGGATAACAAAATTATCAATTCCAAGAAAACGGCGGCATCCACATACGCCTGACAAGCAGAAACATTTCC
>JAITOE010000231.1 GCA_031290135.1 Eubacteriales Family XIII. Incertae Sedis bacterium | reverse complement strand
ATCCCGCAATACATCTCTTCTTATAAGGCAAACGGGCTCATCGACACGGAATTCGTCACGGTCGAGTCCGAACACAGCGCCATGTCCGCCTGCATCGGGGCAAGCGCTTCGGGCGTCCGCGCCATGACCGCCACAAGCTCGGCCGGAATGGCGCTGATGTACGAGCTGCTGTACGTGGCGGCTTCAGACCGGCTCCCCATCGTGCTGGCCGCGGTCAACCGGGCGCTGAGCGGCCCCATCAACATCAACGCGGACCATTCCGATTCCATGGGCGCCAGGGACGCGGGCTGGATCCAGATCTATTGCGAGAACGCCCAGGAGGCCTATGACAACATGCTCATGGCAAACCGCATAGCCGAACACCCGGACGTGATGCTTCCCGTCATGATCTGCCAGGACGGCTTCATCACCAGCCACGCGGTAGAGAACATCATTCTGGAGGACGATGAGCCCATGCGGGCGTTCATCGGGCAGTACGCGCCCGAAAAATTCCTGCTGAACCCGAAAGAATCCTTGGGCGTGGGGCCATACAGCGTTTCGATATATTATATGGAAATCAAACGGCAGCAGTTCGAGGCGATGAACAACGCGCGCCGGGTCATTGCCGAGGTGTCCGCGGAGTTCGCCGCGCTGACGGGGCGGGACTACGGCATGCTGGAGGCGTACCGGATGGAAGACGCGGAGCTTGCCGTGCTGCTGATGAGTTCTTCGGCGGGCACCGGCAAGGCGGCCGTGGACAGGCTGCGGGAGCGCGGGGTCAAGGCCGGCCTGATGAAACTGCGCGTCTTCAGGCCCTTTCCCGCCGAAGAGGTCGCGCACGCGGCCGGGGCGCTCAAGGCGCTCGGGATCATGGACAAAAGCGACGGGTTTTCAGGCTGCGGCGGCCCGCTCGGCGCCGAAACCCGCGCGGCGCTGTACACCAAGGGCGCGGCTGCCAAAACCATAAATTATGTATATGGCCTCGGCGGCCGGGACGTGCGCATCGAGGATTTTGAGGAAATTTTCACGGAGCTGGCCGGGCTGGCGGCCGGAAAAGAAACGCCTGAATGCCGCTACCACGGCGTCCGGGAATAGGGGGGAATATGGCATACAACACCTATAATTTAAAAGAATCCGCCAACCGCCCGGAGCGCTTCGTCGCCGGGCACAGGATGTGCGCCGGCTGCGGAGGTTCCGTCGCGGTCCGCGCCGTATTGCGGGCGCTCCGCCCGGAGGACCGGGCCGTGATCAACGTCGCCACAAGCTGCCTGGAGGTTTCTTCCTGCACGTACCCTTATACGTCCTGGAACGATTCCTTCCTGCATACGGCCTTCGAAAACGCCGCCGCCGCGACGAGCGGGGTGGAAGCCGCCTACACGGCCATGAAAAAGAAGGGCAAGCTGCGGGAAAACTACAAATTCATCACCTTCGGCGGGGACGGCGGCACCTACGACATCGGTTTCCAGTCCTTGTCAGGCGCCATGGAGCGCGGGACGGACATGGTTTACGTCTGCTATGACAACGAAGCCTATATGAACACGGGCATACAGCGTTCTTCCTCCACTCCCATCTTCGCGGACACCACCACGTCTGCCATCGGCTCCAAGTCCGACGGCAAGATCCAGTTCAAGAAAGACCTGACGAAAATCATGGCGGCGCACCACATCCCTTACGTGGCGCAGACGACCTTCGTCGGGAATTTCCGCGACATCCACCAGAAATCGGAGACCGCCATCTATACGGAGGGCCCCGCGTTCCTCAACGTGCTGGCACCCTGCCCCAGGGGCTGGCGCTACGCCGAGCCGGAACTGATGGACATTTGCAAGGCTGCCGTTGACAGCTGCGTCTGGCCCCTGTTTGAGGTCATCGACGGGGAATGGGTTTTAAACTACGAACCGAAAAAGAAGCTTCCCGTCCGGGAATATCTTGCGATGCAGGGCCGGTTCAGGCATCTTTTCGACGCGAAGAACGCGGAACTGATAGAGCGGATCCAGGACAACATAGACCGGCGGTGGGAGGAATTGAAGGGGCTTTGCAATATCGCGTGAGGGAAGCGGCGGTCTGCGGAATGACAGCCGGGGGCGGGCGTCACCCAGAGGCGGGATTGCGGGCATACGAGCGGAGTGAGCGCAGCGAATGGAGCGCCCGCACAAGCGTCAGCGACCCGACCGGCGGGTTATGCCCGTCCCCCGGCGGCGCCGTTCATACCTAAGATTCATAACAATGACGTAGCTCCCAACGGCGTCCTTACTCGTTTTCCGCGCTGCTCAGGTCGTTGTACCACTTCACCGCTTCCACATAGGATTCGCTGATCAGCTGGTCGCTCAGCTCGTGCGTCGCGGCGAATTCCGTTATTTCGTCCCAGCTGGCATATTCGTAGCCGTTGAAAAACGGCAGCATATCCGAATAGATCCCGTCCTCCGTCAGCAATGATTCCTTTATTTCGTCCGCGACCGGAATTTCATCGAACAGTTCCTGCCGGTTCTTTTCCAAGGCGATGTGCAGAAGCGAGAACATGCCTACGATAAAAGCGTGCCTCGGGTTGCGCCTCGGACTGAAATGCGGCGCCAGAAGCTCCGCGAAACGGGCGCGGATCAGGGAAAGGCGGACGAGTTCCAGCGGCGCGCCGCTGGTGACGCCGCGCAGCGCCAGCGTGGCGATCCACTTTTTCAGGTTGTTCTCCCCCAGCATGGCAACCGCCATGGGGATGGACGAAATCCGGTTCCGCAGTCCCACCGCCGCGGAATTCAAAAGGCGCAGCAATTTGTAGGACATGGCCACATCCGCGGCGCTGATCTCTTCGAAATCCACGTAGCCGTCCGCGCTGGTCAGCTGCAGCAGCCGGAGATAGTTGCCCCGCAGGGGATCGATTTCTTTTGTTTTGCTCAGGACCTGCGGTTCGTTGAAAAAGAAACCCTGGAAATATTGGAATCCCTGCCGCTTCGCGCCGTCGAAATCCGCGGACGTGTTCACGTTCAGGGCAATGAAGTTTTTCTTGGGGTGCTTTTTGATGAACGCCTGCAACGAGGCGCCGTCCGCTTCCATGGGATCGATCTTGAAATATTCCGCCAGCTTGACAAGTTCCGGCGACACGTCGAAGTTCCGCAGCCCGGTCATCGCCAGGTCATAGCCGTAGGAATGGAGCAGGCTGTATTTTTCCATTTCTTTTTCGCCCGGTTCGGACGAAACGCGCATCTGTATGACGAATTTGTCCTTTGGCAGGTGGCTGCGCACCGCAGTGTTCAGCAGATGGTCCGAAAACGAAATGAAGTAACGCAGCCGGTTTTCCATCATCGAGAGATCCACCGCGTCCATCGTGCGGTCGAATTCCGTGAGGTTCATCTCGGATTCGTCGTCCGTGTCTTCGTTCCCCTTGTCTATCAGTTCGTAACCGGCCGTTTCCCTGTCCCCGTTCAGGATCGGCTGTATGTTGATGTACAGATCCTTGAATTTTTTGGCCGTGTCGTACTGGTCTTCAAAGAACAGCAGGCAGTTGCGCCCCGCCGCCTTGGCTTTATAGAGCGCAATGTCCGCCTTGCGCAGAAGATCGGCATAGGCATGGCCGTGTTTCGGAAAAAAAGCGGCGCCCATGCTGAGGGTGCAGGACAGCTCGATGTTCGGCATCGTGTATGTGCGTAGCGCGCCGCCCTGCAGCTTGCCGTAATGGGCGCTGAGGTCTTCCTCTCCCTGGAATTTCTCCGTGTTTTCATAGTAGAGCAACACGAATTCATCGCCGCCCAGACGGTATAAATGCCCGGCGAAAGCGGGGTCGCCGTCCAGCATGGATGTCATGCGCCGCAGCATGACGTCGCCCGTGTTGTGACCGTAGGTATCGTTGATGCTCTTGAAATTATCTAAATCAAAAAGAGCGATGATGCCCGTAAGCTCCCCGTTTACAATGTCTTCCCGGATTGCGTCAAAATCATCTTTCAGCTTCGCGCGGTTGGGGACGCCGGTCAGCTGGTCGGTGTAGGCTAAGCTGTACAGACGGTCCCGGACTTCGTTTTCTTCGCTCATGTCCCGCAGGGTAAGCAGAAGCGCCGCCCGGTTGCCCGTCCAGGCAATTTCGTTGCAGTCGCAGGAGAAAAGTTTGTCGTTGCTGTCCTTGATTTCAAAGCTATACCGGTCGCTTCCGGCTTTCGGGTTTCCCGCGTTCGCGCCGCGCGCCGCGTCCGCCGGTTTGGCAGCATCTTCAAAACAGATTTCATACAGGCCGTGAAACAGCTTCGCGTAGCCGGTTTTAAACGGCTGCCCGGACCGCGCCGAACCGCCTACCCGCTCCCGTGCAAGCGCGTTCATGAAAAGGATCTGCTCGTTCTTCTTTCCGATTACCACAATCTCGGCAGCCTGCGCGTCCAAAATACATGACAAAAATTGCTCTACGTCCAAATCCTGTGTTTTGTTGCGGTTAAAAAGCATCTCCGGTTCTCCTGCTGCAGACTTTGTATGTTTGTTTCTATAATTATAGCACAAACAAATTGAAGCTTCAAGATAAAGTCGATTGACAAGCCCGCAAATTAAAGGTACAATATTAAATGGCAATATTAAGTGATAATTGCAAAGGTAAATCGACTGGAACGGCAGCAGAATCCCAAACGGATCCTCAAATTTCAAGCGCGAGTCGAATTTTGCGTTGTATATTTGGCTGACCTGAATACATTTCCGGTTTTTGCGATTTTTCGACATATTGTAGTGAAAGGAAGGGCAGATACGTGGATATATCATCACTTGGAGGAATCGTACTCGGTTTTGTCGCAATCGGCGTCGGAATGGTGCTAAAAGGTGTTTCACCCGACGCGCTCGCAAACCCCGCCGCGATTTTAATCATTCTGGCGGGCACGGTCGCCGCCGTCGCCATCGCCTCGCCCCTGCCCCAGCTGATGAACGTAGGCAACCTCCTCAGAATCGTTTTTACCACCTCAAAATTCATGACCCCCTCAGAGGCCATCGAAAAAATTCTGGAATTCGCGGAAATGGCGCGCCGGGAAGGGCTCTTAGTCCTTGAAGCCCGGATTCAGGAGGAAACAGACCCCTTTCTCATACGCGGCCTGCAGCTTCTGGTTGACGGCGTGGACAGCGACCAGCTTTCCGAGTCCATGGAAGCGGACATCGCCGCCATGGAGGGCCGGCACGCCGCCAACGCCAACGTCTTTTCACAGGCCGGCACTTACGCCCCCACGCTGGGCGTCCTCGGCGCCGTGCTGGGCCTTATCGCGGCGCTCAGCCACATGGACGACGTGGACGAGCTGGGACACGCGATCTCGGCTGCGTTCGTCGCGACCCTGCTGGGCATCTTCACGGGCTACGTTTTATGGCATCCCATCGCCAACAAACTGAAACAGAAATCCAAACAGGAGGTGCTTGTCCGCACCATCGTCATGGAAGGCATCGTCGGCATCTGCCGGGGCATGAACCCGCGCATGCTGCGTGACAACCTCTCCAACTACATCGCCGCCAGCCAGCGCGAAACCGGAAATTAATCAGCTAGAAACAACGAGGTATTGCAAATGGCAAAAAAACATCACAGCGCACAGCATGAAGAACATATGGACGAAAGCTGGCTGGTTCCTTACGCCGACATCCTGACGCTGCTTTTAGCGCTGTTTATCGTCCTGTTCGCGTCCAGCTCCGTCAACGAGGAGAAATACAATTCCATGGCGGAGGCCATGTACACGGCCTTTAACGGCTTTTTCTCCGACTTGATGTCGCAGGGCATCGGCGGCGACGGCAGCGGCGACATGGGCAACCTGACCCTGCCCTACCCGGAGGCCGGAACGGTGGACGAAGCGGCCGCGGCGGCTGCGGAAGAGGCTGCGGCGGCAGCGGCGGCGGCACAGCAGCTCGGCAACCTGTATGAATCCCTCTCTGAGTACGTCACCGAAAACAACCTCCAGGACACCATCGCCGTGGAATTTCAGGGCGAAAACGTGCTGGTGACGCTGACAAACGATGTCTGGTTTGGATCCGGCAGCGCCGACGTGACGCCGGACATGTATATGACGGGCAAGACGCTCGCGAGCCTGATTCAGGCGAACCAGACGCCGGAACAGCCGCTTGAGGTCATCGTCGCCGGGCATACGGACAACGTGCCCTCCAATT
>JAITOE010000055.1 GCA_031290135.1 Eubacteriales Family XIII. Incertae Sedis bacterium | reverse complement strand
TTTGGCTTCGGAACCATAACCATTGTATCAGAGGAGGGTTTCTGTTGCACCAGGCAACGCTACTGCTCTGCCGGTTCACCCACGCATAGCGTGGGGCTTAATGTATTGACGAGTTATGGGAGTGTGCTGCGGCGCCCGCCTGTGGGCGGACGCGGGAAGCGGGCATTTTTGGGGTAATCGCAAGAAAGAGGGGTGCGCTTGTTTTTGGGCGCCGCTAAACAAAGGAGGGTGACATGAGAAAGTTTTATTATTGTGAGGTTTGCGGAAATTTATTTGACGTGATGGAGGACGCCGGCGTCGTGCCTGTCTGCTGCGGCTCGGACATGAGCGAACTGGAGGCCAATTCGTCGGACGGCGCGGGCGAGAAGCATGTGCCTGTCGCGGAAAAGAACGGCGCGGCGCTTACCGTAAAGGTCGGTTCGGTTGCCCATCCCATGGAGGCCGGCCACTACATCAACTGGATCCTCGTCCAGCAGGAAAACCGCGTACAGCGCCAGATCCTGAATCCCGGCGACGCGCCGGAGGCCCGTTTTGCCTTAGACAGCGAGAGCGCACCCGTCACCGTTTACGAATACTGCAATCTGCACGGCCTCTGGCGGTGCGAGCTTTAGCCCGAAAGGGCGCGAGGGGTTAGGTGCGCGTCGTTTCACTCCTCGCAACGACAGGGGGTACGCACGGCCTCTGGAAGGCGGAAGCGTAAGGCTTACAGGAGCAGGGACAGCACGCCGAACAGGACCGGCTGGTGCAGCATATAGACCAAGAGGCTGTACCGCCCGATAAACGCCAAAAACACGATATGCTCCCGGCGCATGTGCGCCGGGATGTTTTTTATCCATTCGCCGGCAAAGCCTCCGGCGAGGAAGACGAATAAATAGGGGAACAAGGGGAAATAGTCCGCCGACCGGAAGTCCGGCCCGCTAAATCCCAGCGGAAACAGGAAGCCCGCCCGGTACAGGATATCCGGCAGCGGCAGACGCAGGCCGCCGATTCCCAGCCAGCCGTTCGCCACGTTCCATGTAAGCAGCATCAACAATAACGATACGGCCAGCCCCACGAAAGGCGGCGTGTTTTCCAGCTGCCGTTGGAACAGGGCGTAAACCAGCATGGCTGCGGCCATGCAGTGCAGGATGCCGAATACAATCGTCTGGTCCGGATAGATAAAATACGTCGCCAGGGTAATCAGCGCCGCGCAGAGGGCGATTTTCAGCGTCCGGACATAGGCCCGGCCGGAAAATCGCGTACAGATCCCGGCTATGGACAAAAATGACAGGGCGATATATTCCTGCCATATTCCGGCGCCCTTGCTGAAAAACCAGGGCCAGTCGAAACCGAAGATGTCCACAAGGTCATAACAGAGATGGTACGCGACCATATTGACGATGGCCAGACCCCGCAATTCATCCAGAAGGGCGATCCGTCCGCCGCCTTTCCGCCGTCCCAGCTGTTCAAAGCGGATGGGTACCGTTGCGTTAAATTGGTTTGTTTTCATTTGCGTTCCAGCAGCGCCGCCGCCTCCGTGTGTCCCGTGAACGGGAAATTGTCAAACGCCTGCATCCGTTTCACCGCATAGGTTTCGCCCAGAACCCGCAGATTGTCCGTCAGGCTCGCGGGGTTGCATGAAATGTACGCGATGGTTTGGGCGCGGAAGCCCGCGATTTTCCGCAAAGCCGCCGGATGTACGCCCGCCCGCGGCGGATCCAGCAGGATCACGTCGGGTTTTTCATCCATGCCGTCCAAAACAGCAAGCACGTCCCCTTCTATGAAGCGGCAGTTCTCCAGGCCGTTCAGCTTCGTGTTTTCGCGGGCGGCCGCCACCGACGCGGCGACAATTTCCACTCCCGTCACCTCCCCCGCCTCGCCCGCCACCGCCTGCGCGATGGTCCCGGCCCCGCAATAGAGGTCGAAAACCCTTTTCCGCGAAAGCGCGGGGAGCCACGAAATCACGGTCCGGTACAGCCGTTCCACGGCTTCTATGTTCGTCTGGAAAAAAGCAAAGGCGCTCACCTTGAACTTGAGTCCCATTATTTCCTCTAAATAGAAATCTCTTCCATAGAGAACGTCGAACTCCCCGCCCGCCGTGGAATCCGCCACCGTGTCGGTGACGGTATGCAGGATCCCGACGATATGGCCGTCCAATTGCAGGGCAAGCAGCGTATCCGCAAACGCTTCCCTGTCCAGCGCGCTTTGGGAGGACGTCACGAGGTTGACGAGCAGCTCCCCCGTGCGCGCGCCTTTTCGGACGACCAAGTTCCGAAGGAAGCCCACGTGGCTCTTCCTGTGGTATATCCGGTAGGCCCGTTCATTTGAAAAAGCCAGGACCGCCGCAAGGATGCGGTTGAAATCCGCGTCCGTCAAGAGGCATTGGTCGGTGGTGACCACCGACATGAAGCTCTTCCTGCGGTGCATCCCCAAGGTCGTCGGCCCGTCGGGGCGCTCGTCGCCGAAGCTGTATTCCATTTTGCTCCGGTAAGCAAAAACGCGGGGGCTTCCTGCGATTTCGAGATAATCCTCGCAGTCTATCCCCTTGTCCGCGACCAAGCGCCGCAGCTCCCCGTCTTTCGCCGCCAATTGCTCCGCGTAGGGGACGCCCTGGAAACGGCAGCCACCGCATCCCTCATGTACGCAAATCGGATCTGTCATGGTTTTTTCGCTTCCTTGTCTTTTCGCATGCCCAGCTCGTCAAGATTGTAGGGCGTCCCCTGGTACACGAAGTTCAGCCAATTGACGAAAAACAGATTGCCGTGTCCGCTCCAGCGCACCAAGATTCTTTTGTTCGGGTCATCGTCCGCGAAGTAGTTTTTCGGCACCGGAACGGGCAGGCCCTTCGCCGCGTCCCGCTCATATTCCAACCGCAGCGTTTCTTTGTCGTACTCACTGTGTCCCTGCACAAAAATCATCCGCAGATCCCGCGTCGCGATGATATGCGCGCCCGCCTCTTTGGATTCCGCCAAAATTTCAAGCTCGCGGATCTTTTGCACGTCGGACTTCCGTATCTGCGTATGCCTGGAATGGGGCGCGTAAAACGTTTCATCGAAGCCGCGCGTCAGCTGGGAGGCGTTTTTTTTGACGTCATGCTCGAAAACACCGAAAAGCTTTTCCGGCAGGACGTATTTGTTCACGCCGAAATGATAATACAGCCCCGCCTGGGCGCCCCAGCAGATATGCAGGGTGCTGAACACGTTATTTTTGGTATATTCCATGATCTCCGAAAGCTCTTTCCAGTAGTCCACCTCTTCAAAAGGCAGAAATTCCACCGGTGCGCCCGTGATGATCACGCCGTCGAAGCGCTGGGTTTTTATCTCTTCAAACGTCTGGTAAAACGTCTCCATGTGCATCCGGTCGGTGTGCTGGGAGGCGTGGCTGTCCATGGTCAGCAAATGCAGGTCCACCTGCAGCGGCGTGTTTGCCAGCATGCGGATCAGCTGCGTCTCCGTGACTTCCTTGATGGGCATCAGGTTCACGATGGCCATGCGGAGCGGACGGATGTCCTGTTTCTCCGCCCGGTCTTTGTGCATCACGAACACGTTTTCGTTTTTTAACAACTTATAGGCCGGAAGCCCCTTTTGGACCAATATTGGCATGTTTTCTCACTCCTATGCACGGCGGTTCAGCCGGAACGCGCCGCAGCAAAAAAATCGCCGCGCTATTCCGCTCCGTATTTGCCGAAAAATTCTCTTTTGTATTCCAAGAACCGGTCCGCCTCGATGGCTGTCCGCATATGCGCCATCATGTGCAGCAAAAAAGTCAGGTTGTGCGTCGTAAGCAGCATGGAAGACAGCATTTCTTCCGCTTTGTACAGGTGACGCAGGTAGGCCCTGGAATAATTGCGGCAGGCATAGCAGCCGCATTCCGGATCCAGCGCGGCATAGTCACGCGCAAAACGCGCGTTTTTTATGTTGATGTTTCCCTGGGACGTGAACGCCCTGCCGTTGCGCGCCACCCTTGTCGGCAGCACGCAGTCAAACATGTCGATGCCGCGCTCCACGCCTTCAAACAGGCAGTCGGGGCTGCCCACGCCCATCAGGTAGCGCGGTTTTTGCTTCGGCAGCTGCTCCGCGCTCACGTCCAGCATTTCATACATCTGCGTTTTCGGTTCCCCCACGCTGAGCCCGCCTATGGCGTAGCCCGGCAGATCCGCCTCCACGGTCTCCCTGGCGCTCTGTATGCGGAGATCCGCGTACATGCCGCCCTGCATGATGCCGAAAAGCGCCTGCGTGTCCGTGTTTTTGTGGGACGTTTTGCAGCGTTTCAGCCAGCGGGCGGTCCGCTCCAGCGCCGCTTTTACATATGCCTTTTCCGCAGGGTAGCTCACGCACTCGTCGAACGCCATGATGATGTCGGCGCCCAGGGCGTTTTGCACCTCTATGGATTTTTCCGGCGAGAGCATGTGGGCGGATCCATCGATGTGGGACCGGAAGCTTACGCCCTCTTCCGTAATCTTCCGCAAATCCCCGAGGCTGAACACCTGAAAGCCTCCGCTGTCCGTCAGGATTGCGCGGTTCCAGTTCATGAAACGGTGCAGTCCCCCCGCTTCGCGGACCACCTCCGCGCCCGGACGCAGATACAGGTGATATGTGTTGGAGAGGATGATGTCCGCGCCGGCTTCCGCCACCTGTTCCGGGCGCATGGCTTTGACGGTGGCGGCCGTGCCCACCGGCATGAACGCCGGCGTGTCGATGAAGCCGTGCGGCGTGGACAGCCTGCCCCGCCTGGCGTTCGTCCGCGTATCCTGTTTTATCAGTTCAAAAGTAAGCGCCTGCATTCTAACACTATAGCACAAAACAGCCGCCGGCGCAAGACTTCCAGACTCAGCCGGGAACGAGTATTCTGAGGTGTGTCCGTCTGGGGGGCAGTCCCGCCGGGATGTCTCTTCGAAAGGCAAGCCCGACATACCGGAGGGATTAACACCAGCGCTGCTCCACAGGGAACAGGCGGGGAAGCTCTGTCGCTAACGGCGGCTAAAAAGTACGTCGGGATGCCTCTTCTCCGAGAAATCCCGACGTGCCACCCTTTCTTGGTCGGATGTTTGAATAGTAACCCCAGCGGCGCCGCTCATACCTAAGATTCTATAACGGCAACTTGCATCACTCCCTTACCACATGTAGATGCGTCAGCTTCCCGCTTTCCGGCCCGTGCAGATGCCTGCCGTTCCGGTTTTGGTAATCCAAGAAATCCCAGACTTCGTCCGTGACGATCTCTCCCGGGCACAGGACGGGAATCCCCGGCGGATACGGCACGACCATCTCCGCGCTGACCCGCCCCTTGGCGTCCGCCCAGGAGACCCTCTCCCTTTCGGCAAAATGCGCCCGCCTCGGCAGCATGGCCATCGGCGGGATTCCGGGCAGTTCTTCGTCCCAGGCCAGCGGCGGCCGCAGCCCGTGGCGACGGGAAGACAGATCTTTCAGCGCGCGGATGAGCCTGTCCAAATCCCCTTTCTCCGTGCCCAGCCCCAGTACGCAGATCGCGTAATAATAATCGCCGAATTCGATTTCGATGCCGTAAGCGTCCCGAAGCACGTCGTATAGTTCATATCCCTCCACGCCCATTTCGCGGGCGGAGAACACCAAGCGCATCGGCTCATAAGCGAAGATTCCGCAAGTCCCTGCGAGCCCTTTGTCCAGAACCTCGATTCCGGGAATCTTTTTCATCTCTTCCCGCGCCGCGTCGATCTCCGGTATCAGCCGGTCAAACAGCGCGTGCCCTTCCGTCGCGATGAAGCTTCTGGCCAGATCCAAGGACGCCATCAAAAGATAAGACGGGCTGGTGTTTTGCGCCAGCTGCAGGTTCGCTTTCAGCCGGCTCAGGTCTATCCGGCCGCTTTTCAGGTGAAGCAGGGAGCTCTGTGTCAGCGACCCCGACATCTTATGGATGCTCTGGCAGGCAAGATCCGCGCCCAGCCTGAGCGCGCCTTCCGGCAAATCCTCGTGAAAATAGACGTGGTTTCCGTGCGCCTCGTCCGCGATGAATATGCCGCCGCCGCGGTGCGTCACGTCGATCAGCCCTTTCATGTCGCTGCAGATCCCGTGGTAGGTCGGGCTGACGCCGAAGACGCCCTTCGCGCCGGGATTTTGCGCG
>JAITOE010000024.1 GCA_031290135.1 Eubacteriales Family XIII. Incertae Sedis bacterium | reverse complement strand
CCCTTTTAGGGGCGGCCGGCAAAGGTATTGGCTTTCGGAACCGCGCCTTTTAGGCGCTGGCAGCAATAGGCCCTTATAGGGCCAAGGCAAACCACCCCTTGAAGGGGTGGTAGGTGATTATGGAAAATAATTTATGAAAGACAGTCAATTGATGATCATCTGTATCCATTTCAGCACCGTGCCGTCCATGGGTCTTGAAATGTAGGGAAGGGCGCTTGCCGCCGCCATCAGGGCGTACAGGAAGCCGAGCCGCCAATGCAGCCTTATTATGTTTTGCATGGACAGGGTGCGCGCGCCCGGCGTAAGCCCGCCTCTGAGGATGCGGCTTTCGGGAAAGGCGGCCAGCGGCACGGCTAACGGCAGCAGGAACGCGCCTTTTCTGAAATACAGCAACACAGCCGCGCATAACACGGCCATGGAAACTAAGGTAAGAACCACATGGAGCGCCATTGTGCTCCGGCGGCCGATAAAAACCGGCAGCGTACAGCGTCTGGCCTGACTGTCCCGCTCAATGTCTGAGCCGTTGTTGGTGAGCATGATCAAGCCGATGGTGAAAATGACGGGGATGCTCAAAAGCGGAATCCGCCAGTCAACAAGACCCGTGAACGCGTACACGCACGCCTGCGGTATGACGCCGCCCATGGCTACGCCCGAAACCAGCTCCCCCAGGGGCAGATGGGAAATGGGGCTGCGGCCGAATGAGTACAAAAGCACAATGGCGACGCCGGCCGCGCCGAAGAGGACCAGCACGGGTCCCGCCGTGTAAATCGCGTACAGCCCCGACGCGAAAGCGAGGAACAGGAATGCGCCGCCGGCGCAAAACGCGAGCTTAGGGTCGAGCCGGTTATATATAATGGAAGCGTCGGTCGGGTCGTCGGAATTCTCCGGCGTATCGACGCCTTTCACAAAATCCGCGTAGTCGTTGAACGTGTTCACGGCACATTGCAGGAATATGGACGTGAGCAGCAGCGAGTAAAAAAGCAGGGGCGCGAAGCGTCCGTGCAGGGCAAGGGAAAAGGCCGCTGCCAGAACCACGGGTACGATGCTCGCGCCCCAGGTATGCGGCGCCGCCAGTTCTATGATGGCTTTAAAACTCAGTCCACGCATGTTGCCTCACTTCTCATCCGGCAGTTCGTCCAGCTCCGACATGCTGAACACCGGTCCGTCCAAGCAAACGTACTTGCTGCCGATGTTGCAGCGGCCGCATTTGCCTATCCCGCACTTCATGCGCATCTCCAGCGTCGTTATGACGTTTTCTTTGGAAAAACCCATCTTCATGAGGCTATCCAAGCAGAACTTGATCATGATGGGCGGGCCGCAGAGCACGACCACCTTGCCTTCGGGCGAAAAAGCCTTTTCTTCCAAATAGGACGGCACAAAGCCCACATGGCCGTCCCAGGCGTCTTCGGCGTTGTCAATGGTGATATGGGTGTTGCATTTTCCCGGCCAGTTTTCAAAAATATCGGCTTTGAAAACCAGATCGGCGTAGGAGCGGGAGCCGTACAGGACGTCCAATTGGCCGTAATCCGTCCGGTGTTCGAGGGCGTAGCGGATGAGGGAACGCACGGGCGCCAGGCCGATCCCGCCGCCGACGAAGAGGATGTCTTTGCCTTTGATCGCGTCCACGGGGAAATGGTTGCCGTAAGGGCCGCGCAGCCCGATCAAATCGCCTTCCGCAAGGCCGTGCAGCGCGTCCGTGAGGGCGCCGACCCGCTTGATGGAAGATTCGAGCCAGTCGTCGCCTTTCGCGGTAATGGAAAACATCGCCTCGCCGGCGCCCATGACGGAGATCATCGCCAGCTGTCCCGGCATGGGATCAAAGGGTTTGCCGCCGTCCGGCGTTTGGATCCGGAACGTTTTGACGTCCGGGGTTTCCTGGGTGATCCGGATGACCCGGCATATTTGCGGCAATAAGGGGTTCCCCTCGCAGGTGCAGCCGTGCCGCACCCCGGCGGGCGCGGCTTGCGCCGCCGCAGGGACGTTTTCCGCCGTCACATTTTCCGCCGCCGCAGGATGGACGGCCGTGCTTTTCTTTGCCATCAGCGTTCACCCCCCACCGTTTCGATCACCTTTGTTATGTCCAGATGGGCAGGGCATTTGTCCACGCAGCGGCCGCAGCCCACGCATAGGGTCGTGCCGTAGCGTTCGTTGAAATACGCCAGTTTATGCAAATAGCGGTTGCGCAGGCGCTCTCTTTTCGAGGGGCGCGGGTTATGGCCGCCAGCCATGCGGCTATAATCGGAGAACATGCAGGAATCCCAGCAGCGGAACGCCGTGCCTTCGGCGCCGCGGTTTTCCTGCCCTATGTCGAAACAGTAACAGGTGGGACAGATGTAGCTGCAGCAGCCGCAGCCGAGACAGGCACGGGAAAGCGCTGCCCAGGCGGGATCCTCGAAACGCGCCGTCAGCCGCTCCGGCAGGTCGGCGGGGAGGTCCACTTTGAAGGCGCAATGGACGGACACGTCTTTGCCCGCGCCCTTGGCGTCCTTATCCGCGTCCTCGGTCAGAAGCTTTCCCCAGCGCGCCAGAACCGCTTCGCCCTTTTCGCTGTTCGATTTTACTGAAAAAGCGTCGCCGGCGTCGTTCAGCATCAGATCCGCCCCCGGCGCGTCCGCCGGATCTAAACCCATCGATTCGCAGAAGCAGGTGCGCGCGGCTTCCGTGCAGCCCAGCGACAGGGTGGTGAGCTGCTCGCGGCGCGTCCGGTAATAGCTGTCCGCATAGCCTTTCTCCAAAAAAGCGCGGTCGAGCTTTTCGATGCTCTTCACGTCGCAGGGGCGGATGCCGAAGATCACCTGCTTTTCCGGCGACGCGAGATCGGCGACGTCCCCCGTGGACAGGTTATAGCCGTACATTTTTTCGCTGCGCGGGAATAGGACGTCTTTGGGGGGCAGGGGAGGGTTGCCGCTGAGACAGGGCGCCTGTTTGCCGTCCCATACCGTAAATTGCGGCAGGCCGTCCGCTTCCGCAGGGAGGAAGAGCCTTGCGTCGCTCTGCAGCAGGGCGAGCGCCTCCGGGAGTTTTTCTTTTTTTAATTCCATGTTTCAGCCCGCCTCCTTACATAAATTCATCTTTGTCGTCCAGATCGAAGGCTCCCAGAAAATTTTCGCTCTCCGCGTCCAGGCCGCATTCATATTCGCCCGCCAATTCGTTGATATCTTTCAATATTTTCTGGGTCTGCCCCATGATGGGCAAATCCATCGGGCAGACGCGCTCACATTCGCCGCATTCTATGCAGCGGTCGCCCACATGGAACGCGCGGGTCACGCCGAAGATCTGGTTGTCGGAACGGCTGTGCTGTTTGCCCTGAAAGCCCGTCCGGCTCATATCGACATAACATTCGCGGCAGCTGCATACGGGGCAGGCGTTGCGGCAGGCATAGCAGCGTATGCACTTGTCATAAACGGCGCCCCAGTAGCCGTAACGTTCGTCGGGCGTCATGGCCTCAATGGCGCGTACCCGGTCAAACCGCCCTTCCGCCGGCACGTTCGGCACCGGCTCCCAGAGAAGCACGTCGTACAGGAGCGGGTTCCGTTCCCGGCACAGGCTGCAGCGCCCGGCCTTTTTTCCGTCGCAGGGCGTTCCTATCAGATAGAGGTTTTCCCGCTTGACCTGCTTGTCTTTCAGCATCCGGTTGAGGGCGCGGCTTTCGCAGCCCCGGACGAAGACGCCGATTTTTTTGTCCGGGTATTTGTCGTCGAGCAGGTATTTTGCTAAGCTGTTGACCGCGTATTCGTTCCATACGAAGTCCGAGGCGGCTGCCGGCGTGTCGATGAAGATGGGTGTCGTCCGGTCGGCGAAGCGCGTGGTGCCCCATCCGATCACGTAGCCCACCTCCTCGTTTTGGAGGAGTTTTTCGGCGCCCTGCCGCATTTTTTCCTGTTGGTCGCTCATGATTTGCCCTCCTTCGCCGGCACGGCAAACGGCTCGCGGTATTTCGTGTTCGGCCCCAGCGCCCGGATTTGTTCGGACACGGCGGCCACCGTATCCCGGAACTTCGCCGCCTCGGAGCCGGAGATCCAGCGTGCGTGGAAGCGGCCGGGGTCAATGCCGTTGTAGGCAAGAAGGCGCTTCATGAGCATGAAACGGCGGCGCGTGAAAAAATTCCCCGTGCTGTAGTGGCAGTCGCCCGGAT
>JAITOE010000223.1 GCA_031290135.1 Eubacteriales Family XIII. Incertae Sedis bacterium | reverse complement strand
GGCCGACATCCGGAGTGCCGGGCGGGCCAAAGCCCGCATGGCCAACGTTATTCTGTCGGCCCGCCAGGCCGACATCCGGAGTGCCGGGCGGGCCAAAGCCCGCATGGCGATCGTTCTCGCGCTAATCCTCGCGGTTGCCACGCTCACCTCCTGTTCGGGGAACTCTGAAACGCCGTCCCAGACGGAGACGAATTCATCGCCCGATCCTGCCGAAACCGCGGCTGCCGACCCCGCCGCCGAAAAGGCGGCGGCTTACGCGGCGGAACCTGCGTCAAGCCGCACGATTCACATAGCCTATGACGGCGGGCTGTGCCAGGCGGCAATACCCATCGCGCAATTCAAGGGTTTCTTAGAAGCCGAGGGAATTGTCGCGGAACTCACAAAAACCGGCGGCACGCAGGACAACACCCGCGACGCGCTGGTTGCCGGAAAGATTGACACCGCCGCGGGAATGATCGCCGGATGGCTGAAGCCCATTACGAACGGCGTGGACATCAGGTTTTCAGTCGGGCTGCATACGGGATGCGCCTCGGCGTTCGTGCTTGCCGATTCGTCCATTCAGAGTTTCGCCGACGCGAAGGGCAAAACAGTTGCCATAAACGGCGGCATCGGCGGCATATACCACAACATCGGCTACCGCTTCATCGCCCATGACGGGTTTGTTCCCGAAGATTTCACCTGGAAAGACTTCCCCGCCGACCAGACGCTTCTCATTCTCCAAAAAGGAGAGGCCGACGTGGCCGTGTTTTCCGACCAGTTAGCCGAGCAATGGGTACAGGACGGGACGCTTCGCCGCATCCGCTCACTCCACGAGGACGCGGACTTCGCTGACGAAGCCTGCTGCGTGTTCGGGTTCTCCGGCGCGTTTCTTGATGAAAACCCCATAACCGCTGAAAAAGTCAGCCGTGCGGTATACAACGCCGCGCTGTGGATTGGCGAATCCGACGCGAATAAAGAAGAAGCGGCGCAGATCCTGCTCGACAACGGGTATATCAGCGGCACGAAGGAATATGCGGTGTCCCTGATGAAATTGTTCCGGTGGGGCTTGCCGAACGACCTGACCGAGGCGACGCTCAACTTGTCCGTAACGGACTATCAGGATCTCGGCGTCATCTCTGCAGGCCTTGACCCCGTGGAAATCAACAAGCAGGTCTGGGCTCCGCTTGACATCGAATGAGTGAAAACGAGGTGTCTCGTATGAAATTAACCATATGGGAGCTGCACCAGTTAGAGCGCGCGCCGAAGTCACGGCGCCGGCGCGTTCTCGAAAGGGGTTTGTCGGCGCTGCCTTTGCTGTTGGCGGTCTCCCTGATTTTGGAATATAAGCTCGCGCCGAATTTCGCGAAATACGCCGCAAATAAAATCGCGTACCCCGTGGGCGACACATACACGGTGTTGGTCGGCGCTTTCGCAGCCGTTTTGCTTGTTCGCCTGATATTCTCGTTCTTTTCGGAGAAGGCATATGAGCAGCTCATCCACAAAGCCCCGTTGTACTGCACCGTCATCGGAATCTTAATGGTTTACGATATCGCGACGCTGAAAACGGGAGGGCTGCCTCTGCCCTATTTCCCCTGGGTTGACCGCGTGCTGGGCGCAATTGTCGATGACAGGAAACTCCTGCTCGACTGCATCGCGCACTCCCTTGTGCTTCTGTTCGCGGGTTACTTGTCCGGAGTGGCGGCGGGGCTGTTCTGCGGCGTCGGCGCGGGGTGGGGGCCCAGAATACGGTATTGGGTAATGCCAGTGATAAAATTGCTCGGCCCCATACCCTCCACGACGTGGATTTCGATTATTCTCATCGCCGCGAGTTCCCTGTTTGCCGGATCCGTGTTCATGATTGCGCTCGGCGTGTGGTATCCCGTGACGATGGCGGCCTATAACGGCGTGTCGAACGTGGACAAGAGCAATTTTGAGGTTGCCCGCACCTTCGGGGTTGGGAAAGCCGGGCTTGTGTTCAAGGTTGCCATACCTGCGGCCATGCCGAGCATATTTAACGGCCTCACGCAGGGAATGGGCATCGCGTGCACCGCGCTCATGGTGGCGGAGATGCTCGGCGTGGAAAGCGGGCTTGGGTGGTACATCAACTGGCAGCGCGGCTGGGCGGAGTTTGCGAAAATGTACGCGGCGGTTGTCATCATCTGCCTTACGTTCACCGCCGTAAACCTGCTCCTGACGCTTGTGAAAAAGCGCGTTCTGCGCTGGCGGGAGGGCAATATATGAGCGGACAGGTGGAGGTTAAAAACCTGACAAAAATATTCGCCCGCCAGGGGAGCGCGGACGACACGCTTTTAGCGCTTGACAACGTCAGCGTTGACGTTCAGCCGGGCGAGTTTGTCACACTGCTCGGCGCGAGCGGCTGCGGCAAAAGCACGCTGCTTCGCATACTGGCGGGGCTGGAGGTCCCGACGAAGGGCGGCGCGTATTTTAACGGCGAGAAAATCTCCGGCACGGATCCGTCCCGCGGGCTGGTATTTCAGGAGCATACGCTGTTCGCGTGGCTGACCGTCAAAGGAAATATTGAGTTCGCGCTTAAAGCGGCGGGCCAGTACAAAGAAAAAAAGCACGAAATTGCGGACTGGCTGAAGCTTGCGGGGCTGTCGGAATTCGCGAACAACTACCCGCATCAGCTCAGCGGCGGCATGCGGCAGAGGGCCGCGCTCGTCCGCGCGCTCGCCATCTCGCCGGAGGTGCTGCTGCTTGACGAGCCGCTGGGGGCGCTGGACAGCTTCACGCGGATGAATTTGCAGGATGAATTAATCCGGCTGTGGCAGGAGCAGGGCAACACGATGATTATGGTTACGCACGATGTAGACGAGGCGATTTACCTCAGCCGGCGCATCGTGATCATGTCCCCCCGCCCCGGGCGGATCAGCAAGATACTCCCGGTTCCGGGAAGCTACCCGCGCAACCGGGCTTCGGGGGACTTCACGGCCCTGCGGACAGAGATACTGACGCTTATGGACTTCGCCCATGAATCCCAGGAAGAGTATGCGATTTAGTTTCCTCCCTACGTCGCCGGTGGGCGGGCATAACCCGTGTCGTTGCGAGGAGTGAAACGACGAAGCAATCCATACTGCGCACTGGATTGCTTCGCGTTGCTCGCAACGACATGGGGGCCGCCCGTCCCAACGCCGGGGGGCGGCGCGGGTATAAATAACGGACAAATCGGGTTTTTTGTACACTTTTTTGCATTTTTGTTGCAATTTCTTTGCAAAAATCTTTCATTTCCATAACTTTTATCCATATTAACTTCCATTTTTGTAGCAATTCTGCTATACTGACTTTGTAAGCATGACGAACTTGTATTTGCAATGTTTTTTGCGGTTTTGCGTTTGTTGAATTTGCCTTGGATT
>JAITOE010000259.1 GCA_031290135.1 Eubacteriales Family XIII. Incertae Sedis bacterium | reverse complement strand
AACCTTCGGTTGGAAATTATCGGACAGAAGAATGACAAGCGCAGTTACGCCATGAAACGCTGTGTTGAAATTATGTGCAAGGACGAACCTTACGGCATTCCCCGTTTGGGCAGCATAGAGGACATCGACGGGATTGCGGCGGCGGATTTATATGCGTATTACAAGACTGCCGTGCTGACCGCGCCGTTCGATGTTTTTGTGGTGGGCGACACCGATATTGCGCCGATTCACGCGAAGATTACGGAGATGTTCGCGCCGATTTCGGTGACGGGCGCATACCCGAAAAGTGTCGTAATTCCCACCGTTTCAGAGGTGAAAACCGTCACCGAAACGGAGAAAATCGTGCAGGGCAAACTCAGTTTGGGCTTTCGCACCAAATTGGAGCCGTCCGACGCGAAATACCCCGCGCTCATGCTGTACAACGCGGTTTTGGGGAGCGGCATTTTCTCCAAGTTGTTCAACAATGTGCGGGAAAAGTTGTCGCTGGCGTATTACGCGTCGTCCAGCGTGGATTATTTGAAGGGCATTATGACAATCAATTCCGGCATTGAAGTGGAAAATTTCCAAAAATGCTATGACGAAATCTTTGTGCAAATGGACGCAATCAAAAACGGCGACGTCACCGAACACGAGTTCACCGCCGCCAAACTCGGCAGCATCAACAACATCAAGTCGGTGACGGACAGCGCGTTTATGATGGAGGATTATTACCTGTCGCGGCTGATTATCGGACGTTATATTGAACTGGACGATTTGGCGCGGACGGTGGAAAAGGTGACGGCGGCGGACGTTGTGGCGGTGGCGCAAGAGATTGAATTGGATACGGTGTATTTTTTGAAGGGGATATAACGGTAAAGGCAGAAGTTTTGAGATGTAACACCTGACCTCGTGCGCACAATACACGATATATACGCGCATGAAGAATTAATATAAGAGTACATGGATTGAAAATACCCATGTGGGTTTACAATGAAATTTATGAAAGGTTGTGTTTTTATGGCGTCAACAGTCTACAAATCTATCGCGTGGGTTATCTTTGTTGCGGCTTTAATAGGGGGAATTGTGGCAGGTCAAAAAGTAGACGGTTCTCTATTGGCAATTATTTGGGGAAGTGGATTCTTTGTATTTTTGAGCATTCTTGCGATAGGGATACATTTCAAAAATCAAGAACTCATGATTGAATGTTTAGAGGATGTTTCATCAAATACAAGGCGCATTAGTACGCACACTTTCCTCCACTCACAAAGCACTAACTCCTCAGCCAAAATCAAAGCACCAAATCCACCACACACCAAAAGTGGATTCGCGCCAGAACCGACAATCGACAAATGACAGGGCATTTCGAGATGAGGAGCATTAAGATGTAAAATTGCCGTTAAAAAGGACTTGCTAAAAATTTCAGCAATCGCGTATAAAAGGAATGAGAATCAATTGGACATCTCAAATGATAAGATAATACAGAATTTGATTCAATGCAAAAAAGTTTTCCAAAAAAAGCCCAAAAATCCGATTGACAAAAACAGAAACAGAGACCAACGTTTTGATGTTTTTAGCGAAGATTACGGTTGCTTGTTTCAAGTTTTTGTCACACAATCTCTTTGTAAACCGGAAGATTTTTCAATAGGCTTGATGTATGAGGGATATTTGTTGATTCGGTGTAATGGTTTTCACGGCACAACGAAAGCCGGATTTTATAGTGCCGATCATCACAAATATGCCCATGCACATGTACTAACGATGGAGGACATTCATAACGGAAGAGAGCGGTATCTGACGGTCGCGGATGTAGGCGTCGTCGGCAATCTGCTTGCGGTGGAAGGCCAGGGCTACGGCGGCTTGTCCCACAGATTCGGATTTGCCCTCAGCGAAGACTACCATCCCGATAATAAGTACGGGAACATTGCCGGCTGCGGCGTGCCGCAGATCGACGCCATCCCGGACGATTTCAATCTCATTTTCATCGAGAACCCGCGTCCGGACGGGCCGCACGGGTCCTGCGGCTGCTCCGAATGTTTCCAAAGCTCGGGGCACATGGCCGTCATCAACGCCATCACGAACGCCACGGGTGTCCGCGTATATGACCTGCCGGCGACGCCGGACAAGGTGAAAGCGGCATGGGAAGCCGCGCAAAAAGGCGAAGCCGCGGTTTCGGAGAAATATTTCCTCGGATCGGACTTTGAAGAAGAGCTGGCGCTCATCCGCGAGAATCCGATCGGGCCGCCGCCGGAAGAATAAATCGGGAAGAATAGGGGTGTGTAATGCGATTGGACGACGCAACGGCCATCACGAAGCGATGTTTTCACGGCAATCCGGCATCCTGCTCACACCCCTGTCCGTTTTTCTTCGACATCCGCACGTTTCTGGAGCGGGTAAAAACCGGGAAGTGGAGCCTGGCGTACAAACTGCTGCGCAACGCGGTGGTATTCCCCGGCATTGTTTGTGAACTTTGCGGCGCGCCGTGCATGTCCGAGTGTCAGCGCGCGGCGCTCGGCGACGAAGCGCTCGCCGTCAGAGAGCTTGAGGCCGCCTGTATCCGCTTTGCGCGGGACAGGCGGCCCGAATCTTTTAGGATTCCCGAAAAAGACGAGTCCGCCGCCGTGATCGGCGCGGGGCTCGCGGGGCTTTCCTGTGCGCTCAACCTCGCGCAAAAAAAATACCGGGTTACGGTGTTTGACAAGGGGAAAGGGCCGGGGGGCAGCCTTGTGTCCCACCCGCTGTATGAAACGTTCCGCGAAGAAATCCTGCTCGAGTGTTCGGCTTCCAAGATCACATGGGCCTACGGCAGCGAAGTGAGCTCGCCCCTCGACCCGCGGCTTGCGTGTTTTGACGCGGTTTACTTGGCGACGGGGCGCGGGACGGACGGGTTCGGCCTGCTCGATACGTGGAACCCCGCGACCTTGGCGCTCGGCGTGCCGGGAGAGCGGGAGCCGGGCGCCGGCAGTTCAGGCGGCGCAAGCGCCGCAAACCCGAAGCGCACAGGCTTCTTTGCCGGCGGGGAACTCTGCGGGATGGACAAAATGCAGTCCATCGCTTGCGGCATCCGGGCATCCAAAGGTATCGAAACCTGGCTGCAGACCCGAAGCGCGGAAACCTTGCCGGAAGCGGAGCCCAAACCCGAGCTGTTCCGCATGGACCATACGGGGAAGCCGAAATCGGCACGGCTCGCGATGCGGGACCCCGAAGCGGGCTATTCAAAAGAGGAAGCGCAAGCGGAAGCCGCGCGCTGTATGGGCTGCGACTGCCGGAACTGCCTTGATGCCTGTGAAATGCTGAACAGCTTCAACAAGCGCCCGCAAAAGATCGCCGTCGAAGCGTTCATGGACACAAAGGCCAACCCGCCGTTTTCAAGCTGTTCGCTGACGCGCGAAACCTACTCCTGCAACCTCTGCGGATATTGTAAGACCGTGTGCCCCGCTGATATTGACATGGGGGCACTCTTTCACCTCGCGCGAACCGGGCGCGCGGAAACCGGCAAATACCCGGCCGCTTTCCACGATTTTTGGCTCAGGGATTTTGCTTGGCACAGCGCCGGGAACGCCTATCTCGCGCCGCCGAAAGGAAAGGCGGCCGGAGAAACGGCGGCCGGCGGGTATATCTTCTTTCCCGGCTGCAAACTCGGCAGCCGGGATCCGGCCTATGTGACCCGCTCCGTCAAACGGCTCTCCGAGGATTTCGGCGCCGGCGTCATGCTTGATTGCT
This sequence comes from Eubacteriales Family XIII. Incertae Sedis bacterium, assembly GCA_031290135.1. Classification (GTDB taxonomy): domain Bacteria; phylum Bacillota; class Clostridia; order Peptostreptococcales; family Anaerovoracaceae; genus JAITOE01. The sequence goes on along the minus strand of JAITOE010000259.1, from coordinate 2,021 downwards.
GCGGGGCCCCCGCGTACTGGGCCGGGGAAACCGAGTGTTTCCGGTCGCACACAGAGAAAATTCGCAGGGTTCACGCGGAGATGGGCGCGCCTGTTTTTGTTTTCGCGTGCGCGTATTGCATGCGGATTTTCAAGGAATTTTTGCCGGAGATCGAAATGCTTTCCCTCTACGAGCTATTGCCGGGGGCTGCGTCGGCCGTTTCCCCCGCGGCGGGCCCGGCACCGGCCGTTTCCTCCGCGCCCTCTCTTGCTCCCGCGCCGGCCGTTTCCCCCGCGCCGGGCCCGGCGCCGGTCTACGCGGTCTTTGATCCCTGCACGGCGAGGGATTTTCCGCGGATGCAGACAGCCGTTCGGACGCTTGCGATCCAAACAGGCGCCGCCGTTAGGGAATTGCCGGACAAGAATCGCTGCTGCGGATTCGGCGGCCACATGCGCGCCGCCAATCCTGATCTCTATGACAAGATCGTGGATCACCGCACAGCGGCGGACAGCGCGCCTTATCTCGTATATTGCGCGAACTGCGCCGACGCGTTTGAACGGCAGGGCAAGGATTGTCTGCACATCCTCGATCTTCTGTACGCGAGAGCCGAAGGCGCCCCCGGCCGCGCGCGCGGGGAAGCGGGAAATCTCAGTCTGCAGGGCCGCAGAGAGAACGCCGAACGGACAAAGCGGGACCTGATGATCTTTTTTGAAGGGAAAGAAGACGTCCGTGAAACAAAACCGTGGGACGACCTGCGGCTCCTGATCCAAGACGAGCTGCTGCGCGAGATGGACAGCAAACTCATCATGATGGACGACATCAAAGAAGCCGTTTATACCGCCGAAACGACGGGTGAGAAATTTTGCTTCCGCGGCGGCGGGGAAGGCAATCTTGACGAAAAAGATGAAAAAGATGAAGAAATAGAAATAGTTCAATGTTGCCTTATCAAGCCGCTTGTCATATACTGGGTTCAGTACCGAACACCTCCGGGATCGGAAAGCCCTTTCGAAATCCTTGATGTGTATTCGCACCGAATGCACTTCTCAAAGGAGGAATGAAATCATGAGCGGCTCTGCGGCAATCCCCGGAACAAGCCCAACAGGCTGGATATGCGCAAAGTGCGGCGTCTTGCTTGTGCAGCGGAATACCGTTTTTTCCTATTTGGGAATGACTTTTTCCCACATGGTCATGCGTTGTCCGATTTGCGGTTCGGTATTCATCCCAAAGGAATTGGCGGAGGGCAAAATGGCGGAAGTGGAACAGATGATGGAGGACAAATAAAATGCCGAAACGGGCCGTTACCGGTCGCTCAATGCGCGCAATCAAAACAAAGAGCAAATTGTTCAAAAGCGCAGCCAAACTGATCAACAAATATGGCTATGACAATGTGACCATCGGCGACATCAGCAAGCTTGCCGGTGTTTCCGTGGGCGCGTTTTATCATTACTACGATTCAAAAACCGATATTGTCGTCGAGTTTTTCAAACGCATCGATGTGTATTTTGAGAAAAAAAGCCCCGAAATCCTGACCGGCGAGGATCCCGGCGTCATGCTGACAAACCTTTTCCGCTGCTATGCCGACTATCATATAGATATGGGATTTGATCATACGCGTATGATTCTCAAAGTACAGAACAGCTTCTTCGTCGACCGCACCCGATATCTGTATGTCATGCTCCTTGACATCGTCAGGCGCGGGCAAAAAACCGGCATTTTCGACGGGAATATAGCCGCGGAATCGATCGGCGACTATTTTCTTGTCGTCGCCCGCGGTCTGCTGTTCGACTGGGTCTTAGAAAAAAGCGAATACGACCTCACGGAAAAAATGATCGAAAATATAGAGCGCTCCAAGCGGGCTTTCCTCCCGTAAAAAAGAGGGCCGGAGCCGGCCCTCTTTTTTCTCATACTTTATTTACTTCTTGCTCTTGACTTCGGGCGGCGTCATCGTCTTGTAGTAGGTACCCGTCAAATGATTCGGGTTGAACGCTTCCCGGACCTTCCACTGATACGTCGCCAAGGAAGGCTGCGCGATCTTTTTATAG
>JAITOE010000257.1 GCA_031290135.1 Eubacteriales Family XIII. Incertae Sedis bacterium | reverse complement strand
TGGCCGAACTGAAATATAAATTCACGAACGATACGCTGTTCAAGATTTTGTTTGTCGAGTACCCCGATTTGCTGAAAAAGCTCGTTGCGGTGCTGTTGAACACCCCGTTTGAAAGCATTGGGCAGTTTGTGATCAGAAACCCGGAGATGCCGCCGGAGAGCCTGGGCGATAAGTTTTGCCGGCTGGACATCAATATGACGGTGAACGGGCAGCGGGTCGATTTGGATCGAAGCATTGGAGGTGCCGGAAATGACGCAAGCAATCACGGCGTACCGCGCCGTAACCGTTACCGATAAATTTAAGGAAGCGGAGCGGTTGCGCACTCTCGCCCGGAGCAATGAGGCGGCGGCGTTGCGATACGCCCGCGAAGCGGCAATTGCCGAAAATGATGTTAAATGGCAGAGCGTTGTTGCGGAAAAGGATGCTCTTATCGCAAAACTCCTTGCGGAGCAAGGCAAGGGCGAATAATTGGTCGCCCTCAGCCGCATCGAGCCCGGCGAGGCCGAATTTGAACTTGGAGAAAGCTGGGAGCAGATCCGAAAAAACATCTTGCAATCCATGGTAAGCCGGCCGGCCATGGGACTGGGCGGGGCGGCGGCTCGCCGCGTCCTGCCCGTACCGCAATCGGCATCGTTTCCAAATCCGGGCGTTACGGCGGAAAACGCCTGAAATAGACTGCTGTTTTTACACTCATGGAACTTCACGGAGGCATGACATGAAACGGGACAACGAAATTTCCAACATTGTAATCGCGGGCGGCGGGGTCATGGGCGCGTCGATGGCGCAGATCTTCGCGGAACACGGGAAACGCGTGTCCGTGTACGACATAAGCGAAGAAAGCATCCGGCGCGGCGAAGAATTGGTCGCCCTCAGCCAGAGGGAGCGCGTGCGCGACGGGACGCTGACGGAAACCGCCTCCCGTGAAACCGCGGGCCGCATTTCCTTTGTCCTGACGCCGGACGTGTTCGAAAACGCGGACTACGTGGTGGAATGCATCGTGGAAAACATGGACGTAAAACAGGCGTTCTGGCGCAAGATTTCCGCCATCGCGCCGGAAAACATCGTGCTGGCGACGAACACCTCCGGGCTTTCGATCAGCGAAATCGCCAAGGCGGTCAAAGCGCCGGCGCGCTTCGCGGGGATGCACTGGGTGAACCCGCCGCACCTGACGCCGCTGGTGGAGGTGATCGCGGGGGAGGAAACAGCCGAAGAGACGATGGACGTCGTGTACGGCCTGGCCCTGTCCGTCGGCCGGAAGCCCGTCCGCGTAAAAAAAGACGCGCGGGGCTTTGTGCTGAACCGGCTGCAGTTCGCGCTCCTGCGCGAGGCCATGCACATCGTCGAGAGCGGGATTGCCGGGACGGAGGACGTGGACAAGGTGATGAAATACGGCCTGGGCCTGCGCTATGCCTGCGTCGGGCCGTTTGAAACGGCGGATCTCGGCGGCTTAGACACCTTTTACCGCATCGCGGAGTACCTGTTCCCGGACCTGTCGGACAGCAAAGAGGTTCCGGCGCTTCTGGCACGGCATTACCGCGCCGGCGAATACGGAACCAAGACGGGCAGGGGTTTTTACGATTATCCGGGCGACGCGGCGGAGCAGGCCGTAAGCAGGCGGGACAGGCGGCTGGCGGACGCGGCGGGCTGCCTGATCGGGGAGCGGGAAACGGAGGTCACTCCTCCGGGTCAAATTCGTTCAGGTACTCCATGAACTCGGAAAATTCCGTGAACTCCCCTTGCATGAATTCATAGAACACCGATTCCTTGAACTCGTACTTCGCGGTGGGGACGATGGTGGCGCCGATGGCCATCTGCAGCTCTTTTTCAATGCGGTTGATGGCGAGCAGGGAATAGGCGACCGCGATCAGCTGGCCGTATTCCGTGATGTAAAAAAGCCCGCGGATGTCGTCGTTCAGACGGTAGACGGCTTCTTTCAGGTGGTCGTTGTTATTTTTGAACTGCAGGAAAAGGCAGCCGCCCTCCTGCATCTTCTGGAGCGCGCCGGGATACAGCTTGGCGATGGCCTTGTGGGTCTCGTTCACGTCGCCCAGAAGCTCGTAGACCGTGATGTACTCCGGCCTGCCGAGCATCATCGCGGCCTCCGAGGCGCTGACGAAGAAGCAGGAGCGGATGTTGAAATGGGAGATCTTCTTGCCGTTCAGGTAGATTTCCGAAAGAATCAGCTGATAGCGGTTGCTGTTTTCAATGAGGGATTCGCAGAGAAACGACGTCCCGCTTGGGTTCACGTAGGGTTCTATCGTGTTCTTGCAAAGCGTCTCGCTGTGCTTGTTGGGCGCCGCGCTCATGGACATGGGCTTGACGGAAAGATGCCGGATGGCCTCCAAATCCTTGGAAAAATAGCGCATGAGGAAATAATTGATGAGCTGCTCGTTGGTTTCAAGCGGGACGCAAAGCTTGTAAAACAGGGCGATTTCCTCCAGGGGCGCCAGCACGGCCGGCCGCGCGAGGATGAAAGAGAACTCCTCCTTGCCCGCCGGAAGCGCGCCGTTGGACTTGGCGAGCGCGGCGTATTTCTGGATCAAGAATATCGCTTCTTTTTCCGACAGGTCCGACTTTGTGCCGCCCAGGCCGCCCAGCATGGACTGCTCCGCCTCATACAGGGCATCCGCGTTGTTGTCGGAAAGGCCCCGGTAGGACTCCAGGCCGAATTCCTCCGCGTCGATGTAGAAGAACTGGTGCAGCTCGGAATCGGACGCCGGACGCTCCGCAGCCCAGTGGATGTATACGACAAAAACCCCCATCAGGCGCGTGTTCGTGGCGAAGGCGCTGGAAAACAGCCAGGCTGATTTATGCGTGATCTGCAAGCCGCCTTTTATTACTTTTAAATTACGCTCTTTCAAATGGCTCCCTTTCACCCGGTCACTCCTTGTTCTGACTGTGGATGCCGCCCGGCCAGCGGGACGTATGCCGCCAGCGGCTGCACGGATTTGTAAGCGGGGCGCATGATCCGTCCCCCGGCGATGAGTTCTTCTATCCTGTGCGCGCACCAGCCGGATATCCGGGCCGCCGCGAAGATGGGCGTGGCCAGCTCGTCCGGGATGTCCAGCGCCTTGTAGACGAAGCCGGAATAGAGATCCACGTTGGCGGGCATCAGCTTGTTTCCGCCCTTGACCTCCTGGTACAGCAGGGGCGCCTGTTCTTCGATGTATGTGTACAGGGTAAAATCGTCCAAAAGCCCTTTCTGCTCCGCGAGTTTCCGCGCCATCCCTTTCAGCAGGGCCGCCCTCGGGTCCGAAACGGTGTATACGGCGTGGCCGATCCCGTAGATGAGCCCGCTCCGGTCGTTGGCTTCCCCCTTTAATATCCGGATCAAATACGCGCGGACCGCTTTTTCGTCCGTGACGTCTTTCACGTGGTCCTTGATGTCGCGTATCATTTCTATGACTTCTATGTTGGCGCCGCCGTGTTTCGGGCCTTTCAGCGACCCGACGGCCGCGGCGACGGCTGAATACGTGTCCGTGCCGGTGGACGTGACCACATGGGTGGTGAAGCTGGAATTGTTCCCGCCGCCGTGTTCCGCGTGGAGGATCATGCAGAGATCCAGGAGCTTCGCCTCAAAATCCGTGAATTCGCTGTAAGGCCGCGTGAGGTGCAGGATGTTCTGGGCGGTGCTGAGCGCCGGGTCCGGGTAATGGAGATGGAGGCTTTCCCCGTTGTAAAACGTCTGTTTCGCCTGGTAAGCGCTGGAGATCAGCGCCGGAAAATACGCGATCAGGCCGATGGACTGGCGCAGCACGTTTTCAATGGAAACATCATCGGGGTTGTCGTCATAGGAATAAAGCGCCAGCACGCTCCGCGCCAGCTTGTTCATGATGCTGCGCGACGGGGCGGTCAGGATCATGTCCCGGATGAAGCCGTCGGGGAGCTCGCGCTTCTGCCCCAGAAGGCTTTCAAAAGCCCGGAGCTGGCCCAGGTCCGGCAGATTGCCGAAAAGCAGCAGATAAGCGGTTTCTTCGTAGCCGAAGCGGTCTTCTTTTAAACAATTCCGGACCAGGTCATCGACGTCGATTCCCCGGTAATACAGTTTGCCGTCAACCGCGGCTTTTTCGCCGCCGCGCACTTCGTAGCCCTGCACGTCGCCGACGCGGGTGAGGCCCACGACCACGCCTGAGCCGTTTGCGTTGCGAAGGCCGCGCTTGACGTCCCATTTGGGATAAAGCGAAGCCTCGATTTGATTGTTCGAAATCAAATTGCTTAAAAGCGCGCGGACGGGATCCGGGCCGTCCGTTCCCGCGCCGTAAAAATCCTTACGCATAAAACCTCCTGAAATGATCCCGGCAGGGGGACATTGCCCCCGCTGTTTCGCCGCCGGAGCAATTATAGTACCCACATTCTACCACGCAAACGGCAGAAATACAAGAGCGGAACGGCAAGCCGCCTACGGGAATTTCGCGAAATTTTGTGAAAAGACAAAAGTTTAATGAAAAAAGCCAAAAACTTTACATTTCCGCTTGACTATTCACATAAATTTGATATAATCTAAAAAGAATACGGAATAAATGTACAAAAAGAAGCTTTTTTGTAAAAAGTTTGCAATGATCGGTTTATTTATATAGTTTCAAAACGACAGCGCGGATTATTGACGGAATAAATCGAATATAACGGTAGGGGGCGCAGTGGCTGTCATTAAGGGGCGGCGTGAACGGGGGATGGAGAATATGAACGGGGGATATTTTTTACGGGGACGAAACGTCCGTGCAGGGTTTGTGGCTGCGCTGCTGCTGTTGCTTGCGGCGCAAAGCCTCTTCCCTGTGTTTTCTTTTGCGCTTGGCCCTGCGGCCGGGAGCGGCGAGGACGGGCCTGCTGCTTATGCTGCGGACGGCGCTGATGCGGACGGCGCAAATGATGCAAACGGCGCGGGCGGCCTGGACGGCGCGGCGCAGGAAACGCAAATCGAGGACGAGGAGGTGCCGCTGGGCATCCTTCCCAGTTTCACGACGTGGGCGTTCGCTAATTTTATCATCGCGCTGGTCTGCATGATCGTTTCCGTCACCGTGCTTGTCGTGTTTTTGACGACCGGGCGCAAAACCTTCGGACGCCGGGAGCCCTACCTATCCTTCGCGCTGGCCGGCGCCTGCATGGGCGTCGTCGCGCTGGCGGCGTTCCTCCTGACGGAGGACATGCACAGCCTGATGGTGACATATGACGGGTTCACCGCGCTGATGCTCGTGATATTCGCGGCGCAGATGGCATTTCTGGCCCTGGCGTTCAGGAACGCACGGAAAAAAGAGGACTCGGCGCTTTGAGCCGTGGCAGGAGTTCACCGCCCGGCGGCGGTTCCACATATCTAAGCTTCATAACGATAACCAAAAATCAACAGACGCCTGCACCGCAGTTTACGGTCAGGCGTTTTTGTCGTCCGCCGACTAACATATTTTTTCGATAAACTTATGAAAACAAACTATTTCTCATTCGGCGGATTTACAGGTATGATCAAATAAGGAACTGTTTGCCGGTGCCTCCTCCCGTTCTAAAATCCGGCAGGACAGCCTATGATCGTATCTAAGAACAGGGGAATGGCAGGATTCAGGTTATTTTTCTTCCACGCTATCACAACATCAATTTTTGCATCTTCCCCTTCCAGATCTATGAATGTGAGATTGCCCTTATTATAGACCTGACCCGAATTAGGCAGGATCGCGACGCCCAATCCTGCATCAAGAAGCGCATAGACGGTTTCCATCGAAAGCGGCCTATGGGCAAAATGAGGCGTAAAGCCTCTGTTGGCGCAAATTTGTATAACTTTAAGATGCCAATAGGGTGAGATGTGCGGCGCGATAATGATAAAAGGCTCCTTGGCCAAGGCTTTGAAATCGATGTCAGATTGTGCAAGGGGGTGATCTTCACGGAGGATTAACGAGCTTTTTTCATCGTAGATTTTTATCCATTGCAACGTAGGCGAGTCAACCAGGTCAAACGATCGCGTAAAGGCCACGTCAATGAATTCCTGTTCCAGCGCTTCCCGCAGCGGGGCCATGTACATTTGTTCGAAATGGAGATTCAAGTTGGGATATTTTTCTTGGAAGGGGGGAATCCAGTCCGGAAAATGCTGCTTGATCAAAGTACTTAAAAAACCGATATTCAGGGATCCTGAAAAACCGGCGTCGGTTTGATGCGCCTTTTCAATGGCGTTGTCCAGCCGCCCAAGGATTTCACGCACCTCGTGAAGAAAGACTGTGCCGGCCGCCGTCAACCTGACGGAACGCGTGTCTCTTTGAAAAAGCCGTATTTTCAATTCGGTTTCCAGACACGCAATGCTATGGCTCAGGGCGGGTTGCGCAATAAAAAGATGTTTGGAGGCTTCGCTGAAATTTAAATACTGCGCCAGCACGTCAAAATAATGCAGTTGCTGAATGTTCACGTGGCACCTCACAGCCATGGAATCTAAATAAGCATTCATTCTGTACGCAGGACAAGATAGAACCAAGTAAACAATATCAGAAAATCCGGTAAAAATCAAAGCATATTTTTGTGAAGCGGCTCCGGCTCCGTACTTATTTTCCGTCAGGCGCCGTTTCGCCGATATTTATGGATTACAAGGAGAAAAAAATGAACACACCCAGATGGTATGAATCAAAGAGGGAAAAAGAGATGTCCAGGCAGGATCTTGGCTTCGTGCCGAAATTTTCCGTGCAGGAACGGGACAGGCGCTGGAACGAATTAAGAAAGAAAATGTCGGCACAGGGGCTGGACGCGCTCCTGTTTTACGGCAGCGACATCGGTTATAATAGAGGCATGGTGAATTTCCGATACATTACCCATTTTGCCGATATCCACGGCGGATGGGCCCTTTTCCCGGCTTTGGGGGAATGCACCGTTTTCAGCGGCCCGGTACATATGACCATCCCATATAGCAAATACGCTGCCATACAGGACTGGGTTACGGACATCAGGCCCAACGGAGGCGTGCCTGCCGTGGCGAAAGAACTCAAGGAGAGGGGGCTTGACAAAGGCCGCCTGGGCATTGTTTCCTTTGGTTCGACAGGCGTTTCCTCGGACGCTTTTCCTCATCAAAGCCACGAACAGCTGCTGAAGCTTCTGCCGGAAGCCGAATTTGAAGACGCGAACGCCCTGCTGACCGAGATGCGCATGATAAAAAGCAAGGAGGAAATAGATTTTCTGTATAAAGCCGGCGCCATTGCGCGTAAAAAAGTGGAGGCGATGATCCGCACCGTGAAAACAGGCAACACGGAAGCGGACGTATTTGCCGAAATGCTTTCGGCAGACATAAAAAACGGCGCGGAGCCCTTGGGATTTTTGCTTTTATCGACAGGGAACGTCCTTGAAGCGGATCCCGGTTACAGATTTCTTGTACACGGCATTTCCCAGCCGGCTTCGCCGTCCATGAGAAAACTGCGGGACGGGGATGTGGCCATCTGCGAGTTCCACACATCTTACGGCGGATATTTGGCAGGGGTGGAATTCTCGGTGTTTCTCGGAACGCCCCCGCAAGAGCTTGTCAACATTCAGGCGGCTTGCATGGAGGCCATACAGGCCGGCGTCGAAACCATCAGGCCGGGGTCTACGCCGCGTGAAGCATGGAAAGCGATTCGCGGCCCTGTGGAAAAACGGGGCTATGATTTTTGCGAACTGGGTTTCCACGGCCATGGCATGGCTTCGCCGGAATATCCGCTGTCCGTCTACCGGGAAGAAGACGGCGGCGTCATGTCGGGGATTAAAATCGCCGACATACCTTTCGAGGAGGATATGGTCATATGCCTGAACATAGACGTCCATGACCCCGGATGGCGCAAAGACGTGGGCTTGATGTACGGCGACATGCTCCATGTCACAAAAGAAGGGACGAAAAAGATGGTGAACCTGCCTGCGGAATTCATCGTCAACGAGAGCTAAACGCCGCAGCGCGTTGGTTCAATATTTGCTCATTTAGGATGGAACCGGAATGCAAAAATCAAGGAAAAGTGAAGGAGGAACAAAATGAGAAAGAAATTGCTTGTGTGTGTGCTGCTCTCTCTGCTGCTGCTTTCGTTCGCGGCGTGTTCGCAATCATCCCAGCAAGCGCCCGCGCAGACGGGCGACGCCGTCGGGGAACAGCCTGCTGAAACGGTCAATCCGGCCATTGACGGCTACCCGAAGAAAAACATTGAGCTGATCTGCCCGTCCGCGGCGGGCACGGGTTTCGACGCCTTGTCCCGGAAACTTGCGGAAGTGCTCCCAAAATATCTTCCGGATGAAGTCACTATTTTTGTCAGCAACCTGAACAGCGGCGGCGGTTCGGAGGGCTGGACAAAGGCATATGGGGCGGATGCCGACGGATACACCCTGCTTCTTTACGGCATACCGGATTCGCTGATCGCGCAGGAACTGTACGAGCGTCCCTATGACATAAAAGAAATGACGCCCTTGGCAGGGCTTACGTATGAACCCACCACCTGCCTTGCGTATATTGATTCAGACGTAAATACGCTGGATGAACTCATGGAAAAAGCGAAAACCAAGCCCGTTGTTTACGGGACGTCGGGCGCGGGCGGTTCTACCCATCTGGAGGCCTTGGTCACGACGACGGTGCTGGATATCCCTGCGCGTTTCGTTCATTTTTCCGCAGTGCCTGAAATCATCACCAGCTTCGAACGGGGCGAAACGGAGTTCCTGAGCATCAGCCTGCCGACTTCGCTCATGTGGATAAGCGAAGAGAAAGCAAAACCATTGGTGGTGTTTGCGAAAGAACGGCAGAAAGAGCTTCCGGACGTCCCCACGATCTATGAGGTCGAAGGCGTGACCCAAGAACAGGCGGACAAGCTTTCCGACATACAGCAGTACAGGCGCGCCGTCTGGGCGCCTCCCGGAATGGATCCTGAACTGCAGGCGCTTTTGACGGACGCGATCCAGAAATCCGTCACGGATCCGGACTTTGCGGCATGGTCGGAAGAAGTGGGACGGCCTATTACTTTCGTTCCGGGAACAGAGTTTGGCACATTTGTAGAAAGCATGTATGACAATCATTCGGCGATGATGGATGTATATCGCGACGCGATCGTGAATTAGCCCATGATTTGAAACGCGTTGGCGTGGCACGGACAGCAAGATCATGACTTCCGGGGCAATATGAAACCGGCTGCTCATGGTTTTGCTGTCGGTTGTCATGCCGTCAGGATGAGGGGGTTACATGTATGGCATACACCTTAGCGGCATTTTCCGAAGCGCTTCAATTAATTTTCGCCGATTTTAACTTTTTATACATCATACTGGGCGCTTTATTGGGCGTCGTATTCGGGGTCATACCCGGATTGTCCGCACCCATACTGCTGAGCCTTCTGATTCCGCTCACCATATCCATGCGCTTTGATTCGGCTTTGTTGCTTTTGGGCGCGGCTTTGGGCGGGACGACCTTTTCAGGCGCGATCACTTCCATCTTGTTCGGCGTGCCGGGTACGGCGAATAACATAGCCACAACCCTGGACGGCTTTCCTTTGGCGAAACAGGGGCGGGCCACGGAAGCGATTACCGCGGCGGCGACGGCTTCGGTTTTCGGCACGATATTCGGAAATTTCATTTTGCTGCTGCTGATTCCGGGCCTGTCAAAAATAGTAGTGGCCTTCGGGCCGCCGGAAATCTTCTGGATCACCATGCTCGGCATCTTTTTAATCAGCATAGCGGCGCGGGAATCCATGTTCAAAGGATTGCTGAGCGGCGGCATCGGCCTGCTTTTGAGCACGCATGGGTATAGCACGGCGACCGGGTTGCTGCGCTTCACGTTTGGAGTTGCGTATTTGTGGAACGGCTTCGGCGTATTGACGGTCACGTTGGGATTGTTCGGCATCGCCGAGGTGATCAACCTGATCCTTGGGCGCAACAAAATCGCGGACTCGGCAGTGGATTTGCCGATCAAAGGAAGCATTGCGAGCGGCTTTCTTTTCACGGCAAAGAATTTCCCCACGGTCATCCGGTGCGGGATCATCGGCATGGTCGTCGGCATCATCCCCGGAGCAGGCGCCGGCATCGCCGATACCGTAGCTTATGTAAGCGCCAAAAAATCATCGCGGAACCCGGAAAGCTTCGGGAACGGAAACATGATAGGCGTTATCGCGCCGGAGAGTTCAAACAACGCGAAAGACGCCGGCGCCATGGTTCCGCTGCTTGCCTTTGGCATTCCAGGGAGCCTGGCGACGGCGATTATTCTGGGGGCTTTCATCTTGCACGGGATACAGCCCGGTCCCAAAATGCTGACGGAATATCTGCCTTCGAGCATGGTTCTGGTTTTGGCGGTCTTTTTTTCAGGCATCCTGTCTTCCGTCTTTGGCGTCGCGGGCCTGCCCATCTGGAAAGCCGTTACCAAAATACCGGCATCCTATTTGTTCGTTTTCGTGATAGGGGTCAGCACCTTGGGCGTCTATGGCACAAACAGCAACGCAAAAGATGTTTTGGTGGTATTTCTGTTTGGAATCCTGGGATATGTCATGATACGCTACAGCTTTAACCGCGTAGCCTTGATACTGGGGCTGGTCCTGGGCCCGGTGGCCGAATCGTCCTTTCTCCGGGCGCTGCAAATCTCGGAGGGGAATTACGCCGTCTTTTTCAGAAGCTCCATATGCATCGCCTTGGTCGTGCTCATGGTCGGCTACGCGTTTTGGCCGGCAATCAAAGCCCGGATGAGGCCGGGAAGGGAGGCGAAATAATTCATGTATGCAAAAAAAGCGGATGCCGTCATCGACATCGGGCTTCGGATATTGGTTTTCGCCTACAGCGCGACCCTTTTGGCGTTGGCCGTCTGGCAGTTGAAGCGCGACAGGCAGTTTGTAATTGCCATCGGCATATTTGCCCTCATTTGCACGGGGATTTATCTGTTCGACGCTGTTTACAGGATCGCGACAGGCAAAAACGCGGAACGGCTGCAAAAATTCATATATGGTGCCAATCCTCCGGATGAGCTGCCTGCGTTAAGACGTGTGGCTGTGCTGGTCGGTTTTTTGATCGGGGTGCTTGTCGCCATGTACTTATTCGGGATCTTTGTGATCGTGTTTCTGACCATGGCAGGATTTCCGGTGCTGTATGAGCGGCGCAAGCCGTTTGTATCCGTCCTTGTGGCTGTGATCACGACCGGTGCGTTTTATTATGTTTTTGTGTACATGATGGGGCTGAATCTTTATCAGGGAGCAATTGCCGGGTTTTGAACGAAACCAAAATTGAACGGCAGCGGCAGGCGGCGTCAGTGCCGGGCGCAATCCCCTCACCCGCGTCCCGCGATCTCCGTCAGCGTATCATAAAAACCCGTGGCGGAGAGCGTGGCGAAGTAGTCCGCGGGGCGTTCCGCGCGGCGGATCAGCCGGATGCCGCCGTCTTCTTTCAGCAGCAGTTCGGCGGAACGGAGCTTTCCGTTATAATTATATCCCATGCAGTGGCCGTGGGCGCCTGTGTCGTGAAGGACGATCAGGTCGCCCTTTTCAATTTCAGGCAGGCTGCGGTCCACCGCGAATTTGTCATTGTTTTCGCAAAGGGAGCCCGTTATGTCATAGACGTGGTCAAGCGGCCGCGACTCTTTGCCGGAGACCGTGATGTGGTGGTAGGCGCCGTACAGGGCGGGGCGCATCAGGTCGGCGGCGCAGGCGTCCAGGCCGATGTACTGCTTATAGGTGTCTTTGCGGTGAAGGGCCGTGGCGACAAGGCAGCCGTGGGGGGCAAGCATGAAGCGGCCGAGTTCCGTGTACAGGGACAGGTCCGCAAGCCCGGCCGGGCGCAGGATCTCTTCGCAGGCGTCCCGCACCAGGGCGGCGATCCGCGCGATGTCGTTGGGCGTTTCCTCCGGGCGGTATGGGATGCCGATGCCGCCGCTCAAATTGACGAAGCGGACGCGGATCCCGGTCTCTTCCTTCAGGCGGACCGCCGTCTCAAAAAGCAGGCGCGCGAGGGCGGGGTAATACGCGTGGGTCAGTGTGTTGCTGGCCAAAAAAGAATGCAGGCCGAATTCGCGGACGCCTTTTTCCCGCAGGCGGACAAAGCCGTCCCGGAGCTGGGGCCAGGTGAAGCCGTACTTTGCGTCCGCGGGACGGTCCATGATGTGGTTGCTGACCACAAAGGCGCCGCCCGGATTGTAGCGGCAGCAGATCGTTTCCGGGATCCCCGCGCTCCCTTCCAGAAAATCGATGTGGGAATGATCATCCAAGTTGATGACGGCGCCCAGCTTTTTCGCGTAAACAAACTCTTCCGCCGGCGTGGCGTTGGAGGAAAACATGATTTCCCTGCCGCGAAAGCCCGCGGCCTCGGCCAGCATCAGCTCCGTCAGGCTGGAGCAGTCCGCGCCGCAGCCCTCCTGTCTGAGGATGGAAAGGATCTCCGGGTTCGGGTTCGCTTTCACGGCGAAATATTCCTTATAGCCCGCGTTCCAGGCAAAAGCCTCGTTGACCGCGCGGGCGGTCCGGCGTATGCCCGCCTCGTCGTAGAGATGGAACGGCGTCGGGTGCGTCCGGGTTATGGCGACAAGCTGTTCGTGCGTGACAAAGGTTTTTTTCATCTGTGCGTTTCCTGTTTTCATCAGAGGCGTAATTCTCCGTTTCCATGCGCGTAGGATTGCTTCGCTCCGCTCGCAACGACGTGAGAACGCCGGGCGGGCGAGACCCTCTGTCATTGCGAGGAGCGAAGCGGCGAAGCAATCCATGCGCGTAGGATTGCGGGGCGATCCTATTCCGCCGGGTGCCAGAGCCGGTTGACGCGGCAGAGAATGGTCGCCGCCTCCGCGCGGGTAGCCGTTTTAAGCGGCTCCAGCCGCCCGTCCGCGCCCGTGAGAATCCGGTTTTCCACAAAAGCCGCCATGGGCAAAGCGGCGTAATCCGCCACGGCGGCAGAATCGGCGAAAGCCGCCAAAGCCGCAGGATCACCGCCCGCCTCCATCAAATCCCCCCACACCAGCACGCGGTGCGTCATCGTGAACAGGTCCTGGCGCGTGACCGGGCTTTCGGGGGCGAAGAGATTGTCTCCGACGCCGCTTACCAAACCGGCTTGCTTCGCGCACGACAGGGCTTCGGCATAGTAGGCGTCCGGATCGACGTCGGCGAAGCTTTTCCGGCCGGGGTTTTCCGTGAGCAGGCCGAACATGCGCACAAGCATGAGGTAAAAATCCGCCCTTTTGATCTGGCTGTCCGGCTGGAAACGCCCGTCCGGGTAGCCGCTTGCAAAGCCGGCCGCGTGCAGCTCCGCGATATATTCCGCCGCCCAGTGATCCGAAACGTCGCTGAAGGGCGCGGACGCGGCAGCCGTTCCGTCCGCGCTGTCCGGCAGGCCGCTGCCGGCGCCGGACGCGTCCGCCGGATTCCGCCCGCCCTCGTCCCCCCGGCTCGGCGGAACGGTCACCGCAGGCGGGACGCTCACGGCGGGCGCGGCGTTGAGGCTCTTCATCAGCGCGGAAAGCTCCGGGCTGTCCCGGAAAGAATTGTAGGAATACATGATGTAGCCGCCGACGCCGGGCTTGCCCCGGTTATATTCCACCTGCCGGCTGATTTCCGACACGCCGTGCCAGGGGCTGGCGCTGTCCGCGTTGCCGGTGCGGTAGGCCGCCTGGCCGACATAGAGCCGGACGTCCGTCCCCGCGACCACGTCCGCCCACCAGTCCACAAGGGTGACGTATTCCGCCACCTCGAAGCCGATGTTCCAGTAGATCTGCGGCGCGATGTAGTCCACGATGCCGCGTTTGACCCAGCCCCTGGTGTCGGCGAATTTCTGGACATACGCCTCGCCGCCCCGCGTGTCGCTGCCCAGGTCGGACGTGGATTTGTTGGCCCAGATCCCTACGGGGCTCACGCCGAACACGATGTCTTTTCCGCTGCCATGGACGGCGTCATACATATTTTTGACCGTGGTTTCCGTGTTGGCGCGCCGCCATTCGGCAAGGGACGGGTAGCCCGCGCCGTAGGCCGCCATGGCGCCGGCGTCGCCAAAATCCGCGCCGGGATAGAAGTAGTCGTCGATGTGGATGCCGTCCACGTCGTAATTTTCAACGATTTCGCGGACCCCGTCGGCGATCAGCTGCTGCGCGCCGGGTTCGCCGGGGTTCCAGTACATGCGTCCGTCGCTGTACGTGACCGTCCATTCGGGATGGAGGCGGGCGGGATGGTTCGCCGCCAAGGCTTCATTGTCCTGGGTTTCCGCAGTGATCCGGTAGGGGTTCAGCCAGGCGTGCAGCGCAAGCCCGCGCGCGTGCGCCTCCTGGACGATGAACGCCAGCGGATCGAAGCCGTCCGCAGGGGCAAGCCCCTGGACGCCGGTCAGGTACTTGGACCAGGGGAACAGCGCGGAGCGGTAGAAGGCGTCGGAAGCGGGCCGCACCTGGAAGACGACCGCGTTGAAGCCCAGCTCCTTGGCGTTGTCGAGGATGCGCAGGGCGTCGCGCCGCAAGGTTTCCGGATCCGCGGTCGGCGCGGACGGATAGTTCAGCGTCAGGACCGTGGCGACCCAGACGCCGCGAAATTCGCCGTCCGCGGCGGCCGAAGCGCGCGCCGGCGCATGGAAGCAGGCGAGCAGGGACGCGCAGAGAAAGAGGGCTGTCCACAGGGCAATGCGCCTTCGGCGCGAAACGGGGATGGTTTGCATGGGTTTCTCCTATTATTGCTATATGTTATGCGTGGAATGTGACCGCTGGGTTGCTTCGCTTCGCTCGCAATGACATGACCGCTGGGTTGCTTCGCTCCGCTCGCAATGACGTGACCGCTGGGTTGCTTCGCTCGCAATGACGGAGGATGTGGCACCCGCCCTGCGCGTGAACATAATTACATCATACCTGAACATAACGCAAAACACAAACCAAATTTACTTGATTTATCGGCGATAATTCATTACAATGAAGTAGCGTCCGTTTTCAAGGACGCGGCATCAGCTATCGTATCCCCGCGTACAACCTGGGTGAAACATGTCATACAAAGTAAAACTTGACAACTTCGAAGGCCCTTTCGACCTTCTTTGTTATTTGATCGAAAACGCGGAGATGAACATCTACGACATCCAGGTTTCGGTCATCACAAAACAGTACCTCGCCTGCATCGTTGAACTGCAATCGCAGGACTTGGCGGTCGGCGGGGAATTCATGGTGCTTGCCGCCGCGCTGATCGAGCTGAAATCAAAGATGCTGCTGCCCCGCGCCAAGAAGGAAAACGGCGAGCCGGAAGAAGACCCCCGGAGCGAACTGGTTCAAAAATTGCTGGAATACCGGAAATTCAAATCGGTGGCGGAGCTTCTGCTGGAGCAGGAAGAACGGGCCTGCCTGCTCTTCGAAAAACCGCAGGAGGACCTGCAGCCCTACACCGGGGAGCCGGACGAATACCTGCGCATGGATCTGGACCAGTTCGTGCAGGCGTTCCGGCTGTTCATCATGAGAAAACAGCGGGTGGAAGAGGTCAGACGGCGCTATGAACGCGTCGAACAGCAGCGGGAGACCGTGGAAACACGCATTTCCTTCATAAAGAAGCTTTTCGGGCACAAACAGGCAAAACGCCTGCGTTTCCGGGAGCTGCTGCGCACCCAAAACGACCGCTTTGACATCGTCCTGACGTTCGTGTCGCTGCTGGAAATGATCCGCAGCAAAACGGTGCGCGTGAAGCAAAAAGGGAACTTCGCGGAAATAACCGTGGAGCTGCGCGGGAGAGAGGAGTCCGGCGATGCCTGACAGGAAAACGGTCAAATCCGCCTTTGAATCGATGATGTTCGTATGGGGCGAACCTTTGGACGTGAAAGCGGCCGCCGAGGTGGCGGGCGTGGACAGAAAAGAAGCCTACGCGTATTTCAAGGAGCTTCAGTCAGAATACGAAGAGGCGGGGCGCGGCCTCGTGATCCGCGAGATAGACGGCGCTTTCCAGTTTGTGACGAACCCGGAGAATTTCGAATACGTGCGGCGCTTCTGCACGCCGGTCCGGGAAAAACGCCTTTCGCAGGCCGCGCTGGAGGTGCTGGCGATCATCGCCTACCGCCAGCCGGTGACAAAAGGCGAAATCGACGCCATCCGCGGCGTCAAATGCGAGCGGGTGCTGGAGGGCCTGATAAAAAAGGGGCTCGTGGAAGAAACGGGGCGTTCAAACGCGGTGGGCAGACCCCTGCTCTACGCCACGACGCGGGCATTTTTGCAGCATTTCAGCTTCGAAAGCCTCCGGGAACTGCCGGAAATCGAGGATATTGAGGGCGCCGTCCTTGCGCCGGACGAAAACGACGCAGATGAAATGGAGCAAATCTCCATAGACTTCTGCTGAGCACCTAACCCGATTTCTGAAAGAAATCGTTGGTAGGTGCCATGCAAGGCTCTCCAAAATCTATGATTTTGTGAGAGCTACTGCTGAGCACCTAACCCGATTTCTGAAAGA
>JAITOE010000244.1 GCA_031290135.1 Eubacteriales Family XIII. Incertae Sedis bacterium | reverse complement strand
GGAGAGCAGAAACTGAAAGAAGCCGTCCTTTACGCCGAGCAGGAGTTCCGCCCCAGCGCGATCATCGTCGTAAACAGCTGCGTGCCCGCGCTGATAGGGGACGACATCGACGGCGTGCTCGAACAGCTTCAGACCCGGGTGGCGGCGACCATCGTGCCCATCCATTGCGAGGGCTTCAAGACGAAGATCATGGCAAGCGCCTACGATTCCGCGTATCACGGCATCCTGCGCAATCTGCTGGAAGTCAAGGAAAAACCGCAGCTTTTCGACCCGGAGGATGAACTGGAACTGCTCAAGGAAAAATACCGGATCAGCAAAACCATCAACCTGCTCAACGTGTCCTCCATGAGCGCCTTTGACGAAATCGAGCTGAAACGCATGCTGGGCGCCCTGGGACTCAATTTGAAGATCCTGCCCTGCTACGCCCATCCCGACGATTTTTCCTGGGTGAACGAAGCGGCGCTGAACGTGAGCATCTGCGCCACGCACGACGATTATTTCGTCAACCACCTGAAGGAGCTGTATGGCATTCCTTTTGTGCTTAACACCATTCCCATCGGGATCTATCATACAAACAAATGGCTGCGGGACATTGCCAAACACATGGGCATCGAAGAAGAGACGGAGAATTTCATCAGGGCGGAGACGGCGGAGCTGGAAAAGGCGCTGGAACCTTATAAAAAGATCCTGGCAGGGAAAAAGGTCTTTCTGGGCGGCGGGGAAATCCGGATCCTGTCAACGGCGGAGCTCCTGCAGTCCCTTGGAATGGAAGTCGTCGGCCTGAAAGGCTATCATTATGACCATTTTGCCGACGAATTGATCGAGGCGCTGCCGGGCAGCGATAAAATCGTATTCAACGTGGCAAACGGCCAGCCCTTTGAACAGGCCAATCTGGTTGCGCGCCTGAAGCCGGACATCTACATCGGCCACGGCAGCACAAACGCAGCCACGGCGAAGCAGGGCATCCCCATCTTTCCCCTGTTCGGACAAACCGTGAACTACATGGGCTATTCCGGCGCGTTCGAGATCGTCAGGCGCATTGCGCGCGTACTGAGAAATCCCGGCTTCAACCGAAATCTGGCGCAGCATACACGGCTGCCCTATCATGACCTTTGGTACAAGGAAGATCCCTTTGCCTATATCGACGACAGCGTCCGTCAGGACGCAGGGAACAGATAAGCGCTTTTTCGTAAATCATAAATAAGCATCGACTGGAAAACCAGAGGCAGGATCGTTTGAACCGGCACTCTGGTTTTTTGTTTGAAAAGGAGAACGACATATGGACGCGGCAGGCATCATAGACAAGAAAATACGAAATGAAGCAGGGGGCGCAACCGTTCTTGGCGTGGACATCGGCTCACGCACGGGCAAGGCCGCGCTTCTCAAGGGCGGGGCGCTCTTTGTGGCGCAGACCCCGACCGGTTTTGACATGCAGAGCACGGCCGATGAATTGATCGAAGAATTGTTCCGGGATGCGGATGCCGGCTGGAATGACATCGATTACGCCGTCGGCACCGGGTATGGGCGGGTATCCTTGCGCTTCGACGCGGTTCCCCACGAAATCGTGACGGAGATATCCTGCCACGCGATGGGCGCGCACGCGCTGAACCGTGAGACCCATACCATCATCGATATCGGCGGGCAGGACTCCAAGGCCATTAAAGTAGACCCGGAAACAGGCAAAGTCACCGAATTTGTCATGAACGACAAGTGCGCGGCAGGCACGGGCCGCTTTCTGGAAAAAGTCGCCACGCTGCTGGAGCTGAGCATCGACGAGCTCGGCCAGCAGGCAATTCAGTCCGAGGCGCCGGTGGACATCAGCAGCCAGTGCGTGGTCTTCGCCGAATCGGAGATCATTTCCCTGCGCGCCAGGGGCTATGAAACGCAGGATATCGCCGCCGGCGTACATCTTGCGACCGCCAAACGCGTAAAAACCCTGCTCAGCCGGGTAGGCATCGTGCCGGGCGTGTTTTTTTCCGGCGGGGTGTCCAATAACATCGGGATGCGCAAGACGATAGAGGATCAGCTGGGCGAAAAAATCCTGCCCGTGCAATTGGATCCGATCTATGCCGGCGCTTTGGGGGCGGCAGTGCTGGCATCGCAATTGCTGAAAAACAAGGCTGCGGACGGCGGCGCGCACACCGGGATTCCGCAGGAAACACCGGCAAACCTTTCTTTCCTTTCCTCCCTGATCCAAGCGCGGAAACAGGATCTGATCCACAAAAAAACCGCGCCCGTGGCAGGATATCTGTGTTCCTATACGCCCCTCGAACTGCTCAGCGCCGCCGGCCTTTCCCATTTACGCCTGTTTCAGGCAGGGAACACGGAGGAGGTCGCCAGCGGCGAAGTCATCACGCAAAGCGTGTTCTGCGATTTTACAAAGGGCATCCTCGGCAAATTCCAGCTGAAAGACCCGCTGTACAGCGCAGTGGATAAAGTATATACGTTTTACACCTGCGACTGCATCAAGAAGGTCAGCGAAGCCATAGGCGAATTTTTTACCCCCACCGAAATCTACGTGCTGCCCCGCGTGAAAGACCGCCCGAATTCCCGCGACTACTACCGGCAGGAGATTTTGACGTTCAAGGCTGACGTCGAAAAACTTTCGGGACGCAAAGTGGATGATTCAGACTTGTCCAAACAAATCAAACTGTACAACCAAGTCCGAAAATTGCTCGTAAAGCTCTCCGCGCTGCGCAAACGCCCGAACCCGCCCCTGTCCGGCGATGAATTCCTCGAACTCATCAACGGCTATTATTATCTGCCGCCTGAAACGCTTCTGCCCTATTACCAGGCGGTATATGACCGCCTCTCGGCGCTTCCCGTGCCGGCGCAGCGCCCTCTCCGCCTCATGATGTCCGGCGGGATTGCGGCGGAGGGGGACAGACGGCTGATCCGCCTGATTGAACAGGGCATGGGCGCAAGGGTCGTGGTGGAGGATCATTGCACGGGCCTCAAGGTGGCGCAAACCGTCATAGCGGAAACAGGCGATCCTTACGAAGCCCTGGCCCTGGGCTATATTGACCAGTCGCCCTGCTCGCGCATGAAACCCCTGGAAGACCGCATCGAATTCTCCGGGGGACTTGCACAGGAATACGATGTGGATGGCGTGATATACGCCTATCTGAAATTCTGCCCCTGTTACGGACAGATTAAAAATCAGTTTTTCCGCCATTACCAGAGCCTGAACATCCCCGTCCTGGAATTGCCCATCGACTATTCCCGCAGTGACGAAGGACAGCTCAAAACAAGGCTCGAAGCATTCATCGAAGTGCTCAACGAAAGCAAGCGCCCGCAGGGCGAAGCCGTTTAGCGTCAAAATACAAAGGAGGACCTCCACATGGCTGCATTGACAGATATCATCGACCCGGATCTTCTTGCTGAAATTCCGCAAGACGGCGTCGTCGGGCTTGACATCGGCTCAACCACGGGAAAAGCCGTGCTGATCAGCGGCGGCGAATATTTCACCGCCATCACGCCCACCGGCGTGTATCCCCAGCCGACGGCAGACAAGCTCATGAAGAAGCTGTTTGAGCAATCCGGGCGTTCCTTTGCGGACGTCCGCTACATCACGGGAACGGGGTATGGCCGCATATCGTTGGATTTTGAAAACGTGCAACATAAAATTGTCACGGAAATATCCTGCCATGCCATGGGTGCGCATTTCCTGAACCGAAACACGAAAACCATCGTGGACATAGGCGGGCAGGATTCCAAGGCCATCAAGCTTGACGCGCACAACGGCAAAGTCGTGGACTTTGTCATGAACGACA
>JAITOE010000243.1 GCA_031290135.1 Eubacteriales Family XIII. Incertae Sedis bacterium | reverse complement strand
AGCATGTCGTTGTCCCCTATCTTGATCTCGTCCACGCTCACGCTGTCGTTCTCGTTGATGATGGGCACGACCCCTTCGTCCACCAGCGTGAACAGCGTGTTGCGGATATGCAGGTTCCGCTTCCCGTCGCTGAAATCTTCATTCGTCAGCAGCATCTGCCCCACATGAACCCCGTGTTCCTTTAGGTATTTTTTGTAGGCGAGCATGAGTTCGACCTGCCCGATGGCACACAGCGCCTGCTTGTAATTGATGTCGCCGCGCCGGCTCCACTTGTTGATGGCGCTGGCGCCGCAGATCCCCGCGCCGGAGGATACGACGATCACCTGCTTCCCCTGCTCCATCAGATGGTAGACCTGGTCCGCGATGTTCTTCACCGTGTCCTGATCGACAAAGCCGTCCTTGTTAGAAAGCACGCTGCTGCCGATCTTTATGACGATTTTTTTGCTTATGTTCAGCAATTCCGCAATTCTTTCCATTTCACACCTTCTTTCCCGGCATCAGACCCGCAATTCCGTCTCTCCGCGCACCTCCGCCCGGTTTTCTTCCAGCAGCGGCCGTATATGGTCCCGGATGAATTCCGTGACCTGCTCCGCCGACCTGCCCGTGTATCCGCCCGGTTCCAGCAGGGCGCCGACGTCGCTCTCCGACAGCCCGAAAACCGGATCCCCCGCGATGCGGAAAAGCAGATCGTTGGGACGGCCCTCGTCCTTGACCACGGCGCCGGCCTCCATGGAGTGGCGCCGGATCCGCTCATGCAGTTCCTGCCGGTCGCCTCCCCGCTTCACGGCTTCCATCAGGATATTTTCCGTCGCCATGAAAGGAATCTCATCCATTATATGACGGTGAATCAGCTTTTCATGCACCACCAGCCCGGACGCAACGTTTCTGCAAATGTCCAGGATGGCGTCCGCCGTCATGAACGCCTGCGGTATGTAAAGCCGCCGGCCCGCCGAATCGTCGAGCGTCCGTTCAAACCACTGGGTCGCCGCAGTGGCGGCCGGATCCGCCGCCAGGCCGATCAGGTAGCGGGAAAGGGATGCCGCCCGTTCGCTTCGCATGGGGTTCCGCTTGTACGCCATGGCCGAAGAGCCGATCTGTTCGTTTTCAAAAGGTTCTTCCACCTCTTTCAGATGCTGGAGCAGGCGTATGTCGTTGGTCATTTTATGGGCGCTCTGGCCGATGCCCGACAGCGCGTCCAGAACCTGCGCGTCCAATTTCCGGGTATAGGTCTGCCCCGACAGGGGAATCACGCGGCGGCAGCCCATCCGCTCCGCCACCCGCCCGTCCAATTGCTTTACTTTTTCGCCGTCTCCGTCGAAAAGTTCCAGAAAGCTGGCCTGCGTCCCCGTGGTGCCTTTCACGCCCAGAAGCGGCAGTTCTTCGCGGCGCCGGGCGATCTCCAGATAGTCCAAGTAAAAATCCTGAAGCCAGAGGGAGGCGCGTTTGCCCACCGTTGTCAGCTGCGCCGCCTGAAAATGCGTGAATCCCAGGGCGGGCAGGGATTTGTATTGCTCCGCGAAGCGCGACAGGGCGTCCATGAGCCCCAGCAGTTTCGCTTTCAGGATGTCCAGCGCGCCGCGCATGACAAGGATGTCCGTGTTGTCGCCCACATAGGCGCTTGTGGCGCCCAGATGGATGATGGGCCGGGCTTTCGGGCATTGCAGCCCGTAGGCGTAAACGTGCGACATGACGTCGTGCCGGGTCTCTTTCTCGCGCCGCTCGGCATCCGCGTAGTTGATGTCGTCCTGGTACCGCTTCATCTCGGCGATCTGTTCATCCGTAATGGGCAGCCCCAGTGCCTGCTCCGCTTCCGCCAGAGCCACCCACAGGCGCCGCCATGTGGAAAATTTTTTGTCCGCAGAGAAGATTTCCGCCATTTCACGGCTCGAATATCTGGACACCAGCGGGTTTTCATATATGTTTTTGTCGCTCATCGTCATCCTGCCTCCTTCGGCATGGTCATTGCGAACGGAGTGAAGCAACCCAGCGTATGCGAAACCACCCGGTTACGCCCGCCTTCAGCGGCGATCACCCTCTGGCTATTATACTATAAACCCGCGCTTCGTGGCAATACGGCAGCGGCCAAAGTTTTCACCTTTTCCCTGTTAAATTTTCAAATATAAAAAATTTTTTGAAAATTTCACGCTAAGTCTTGCTTTTTGTCAGGTATGTATTATAATGAATATGTGGTTATCCCCCTAATAACCTCATTAATCTCTAATCCCAATACCCCTTTTGAACAAGATAAGCTGCTCCCCTGCAGCTTATCTTGTTTTTACAGGAGAAAAAGCCCGGCTTCAAAAAGCGAGGAAATTCAATGCATTTTGTCGATGTGGACTACGACGAGCCTTTTTATTCATCCGATATCTTTGATTTTTATTTCGGGGACGCCCGCCTCGGCGTGTTCGACATTGAGACTACGGGGCTGGGCGCGGACAAGGCCAAGATTGTCCTGTGCGGCATTTTGACGCCCTCCGCGGGCGGGCTCCGCGTCCGCCAGTTTTTTTCAGAGGGCGCGCACGAAGAAGCGGAGATTCTGGATCTCTGCCGCGATGAAATTTCCAAACTTGACGTGCTCTTCAGCTTTAACGGGGATCGCTTTGACGTCCCTTTTGTGGACAAACGGCTTGCGCACCACCACCGGCTCCCCGCTTTCGCCGACTGCCTGAGCGTGGACATGTACCGCGTCGTCCGCGCCCATTCCCAGCTGCGTTCCGTCCTGCCGAACCTGAAACAGAAAACCGTGGAAGACTACCTTGGGCTTTGGACCCACAGAAGCGACCGGATTTCCGGCGCGGACAGCGTCTACCTCTATTACGAATATTTAGCGACGAAATCAGAAAAGCTGCTTCAATTCATCCTGCTTCACAACCACGACGATTTATTGCAGCTCGCGCGCATATTGCGGATTTTCGGCAAGCTGGACCTGCACCGGATCGCCGCGCATACCGGCTTCCCCGTGAAAAGCGGCGAGGCGTCCGCCTTTGTCGAAAATATCCTGCTGCGGCGGAAATCCCTGGAATTTTCCGGCCGCTTCAAATCCCTTCCGTTCGATTATATCGTTTTCGACGAAGCCTACGAGGTTTCTTTTCAGAACGAAGAGCACCGTTTCCACATCCGCATCCCCTGTTTTTATGAAAGCGGCGTCACTTTCGCCGATTTGCAGGCCCTGCGCGTCGAAGACCCGGAAGTCCTCCGCCTCCCCGGCTGCGAAAGCGGCTACCTGGTCCTTCGGCAGGGGAGTGAAATCCATTTCGGGGCAATGAACCGCCTGATCAAGCTGATTTTGCAGGCGACGCTGGCAAAATTCCGGTAAGGACACATCTTTCCCCTTTTCCCGCCCATAAAAATGTGCTATACTGCTATTGACAGCAAAAAAATCTATAATTTTGTGAGAGCCACTACTGCTGAAAAGGGAAGTACATGACATGCGTACAGTATCAAAACTTGACCGGGCGTTTATGGAAGCTTTTCCGGTTCCGTTCGACGACCGTTCCAAACTCGTGTTTTTCAGCGACATACACCGCGGCGACGACAGCCTTTCCGATGATTTCGGCAGAAACCGGCATATATATTACCATGCGCTGAACTATTACTACCAAAACGATTTCACCTACGTTGAAGCGGGCGACGGCGACGAACTTTGGGAAAATCCGCAATTTCAGCGCATTTACAACTCCCACCCCTCCATCTTCGACCTGCTGAAAAAATTCCACGCGGCGCACCGGATGCACATCCTCTACGGCAACCACAACATGCAGCTGCGGAACGAAAATTACGTGAAAGCAAACCTGGAAACGGTTTACGACGACTATACGGAAGACACGGCCGACCTGTTTCCGGGCATCCACGTCCATGAGGCCATCGTCCTGAAGCACAGGGACACCGGCCAGGAAATATTCGTCGTCCACGGGCACCAGGGCGACCTGTTCAACGACCAGTTCTGGCGGTTTTCATGCATCGTCGTGCGCTTCCTCTGGCGCTACCTGCATCTGGTCGGCTTCCGCTACGCCGCAAGCCCGGCCCGCAGCAGGGAGAAGCGGCACCGTCTGGAAAAACACTACCAGAAGTGGTGTTCGCGGCACGGGATCAGCCTCATCTGCGGCCACACGCACAGGCCGAAATTCCCCTCGCCCGGCGAACCCGCGTATTTCAACTGCGGCTGCTGCATACACCCCCGCGGCATCCACTGCATCGAGATCGTATATGGTAAAATTTACCATATAACTTGGCATATGCACAGCAAACGGGACGGCAGCCTGTACATCAAACGCACCTTGCTAAAGGGTCCTGAGCCGATTATCAACTTTTGCTCAGAAACAAGCTATTATCATTTCGACGAAGAGGAATAGATTCTCAATCACAGAGGGGAGATACGGACGATGGACGACCGGACAGCCGCGCCACGCGGCATCGCGGCCCTTGCGCGAAAGGTAAAGAGCGACAGCTTTCAGATGGCATCCCTTTCGGAAGACCTGCGCAACAAAGCGCTTGCCATGATTTCGGACGCGCTCGTTGAAAACAAAGCGGCCATCTTCGCCGCCAACGAAGCGGATCTCGCCGCCGGAACAGAAATCGGCCTGCCGGGACCCGTCATGAAGCGCCTGAAATTCGACGAAGCAAAGCTGCGTGACGCGGCAGAAGGACTCGCCGGGCTGATTTCCCTGCCCGACCCGCTGTTTCGCACCTTGCTGGAACGCGAGCTTGACGACGGCCTGCTGCTCCGCCAAATCACCTGCCCCATCGGCGTGATCGGCGTCATCTTTGAGTCGCGCCCCGACGCGCTGATCCAGATCGCATCCCTCTGCCTGAAAAGCGGCAACTGCGCCATATTGAAAGGCGGCAGCGAAGCGATGCGCACAAATAAAATCCTCTACGACCTGATTTTCGGCGCGGGCGTCCGCGCAGGCGTCCCCGAAGGTTTCCTCGCCCTCGTGGAGAGCCGCGCCGACATCGACGAACTGCTGACCTGCCACGAATCCATAGACCTGCTGATCCCGCGCGGTTCCAATGAATTCGTCCGCCACATCATGGCGCGTTCCAGCATCCCGGTCATGGGCCATTCCGACGGCGTCTGCCATATATTCGCGGACAAAAGCGTAGATGCCGCCAAGGCCGTTCCGCTCATCCGCGACGCGAAGACGCAGTATGTCGCGGCCTGCAACGCCGTCGAGAGCCTGCTTGTACACAGCGAGGCCGCCGCCCGGCTGCTCCCTCCGCTGTACGCGGATCTGACGGCCTGCGGCGTGAAGCTCCGGGGCTGCCCCAGAACCCTGGATTTCATTCCGGCGGAACCGGCGGAAGAGGCGGATTTTGATCGGGAATACTTGGATTACGTCCTTTCCGTGCGCATCGTGGACGACCTGGATGCCGCCATCGCGCATATCAACCGGCACGGCTCCCACCACACGGACTGCATCCTGACGGAGGACGACAGCTCCGCCGAACGTTTCATGCTGCTGGTGGATTCGGCCGGCGTCTACCGGAACTGTTCCACCCGCTTTGCGGACGGCTTCCGCTACGGCTTCGGCGCCGAAGTCGGCATCAGCACGGGCAAGCTCCACGCCCGCGGCCCCGTCGGCCTGCAGGGCTTAGTGACTTATAAATACAGGCTGTACGGGCAAGGCCATATCGTGGGCGACTACGCGGAGGGCCGGAAGAGCTTTCACTTCAAAGATCCGTAGTCTTCCCCGGCAAACCAGATATATCGGCGAAAGCCTTTGTATACAAGGCGCGTATCCCTGTGCGGCGGCTTCCGAGGCCGCGCGGTGCCGGCAGCGCTGCTGTTCGGTATGCCGGGATACAAGCTGTCCGGGCGGGGTTTCCCGCCCACCGCGGATTGACATGCGGAGGTTCGATTCCTCCCCCCGTGACGGGGTAGCTCAGGGGTAGAGCGGTCAACTCCAAGAAACTGACGTGTCGGAGGTTCGATTCCTCCCATGGTAGCTCAGTGGTAGAGCAGTCAATTGTCCGCTTAGGAGCTCGAAAACTTGCGTAGAACTTGGAACGCCCGGCGAAAGTTTGTGACCGCGCCCCATGCAAACCGGCTGCAAACAGCGAACGCCCGTAATCGGCGGATACCGTTTAGATGCCGCGCACCCATTCGCGTTATATCCCGCCCTCTTCGGCGGCATTGGACGCGAACCGGCAGCGCGGACGGATAAGCTCAACCCGGACGCGGACGCGAGCTGTGGGCGTTTCAGGGGAATACGCAAACACAAAGGAGGAACCGGACATGAAAATGATCATCAGCGACAACGAACGGGCTTTTCTATATAAGAACGGCGTCTTTAAAAAACTGCTGCTCCCCGGAAAGCACAGCATACAGGCCATTTTCGGCGAATCGGCGGTGAAATTGCCTGCGGAGGGGAAGCTTGATTTCTCCGGCATGAACCTGCCTGTTTTGCAAAAAGACGACGAATTCGAAAAAAGCGTCGCCGTGGCGGAGGTGCCCGACGACCGGATCGCGGTTCATTTCGTGGACGGGCGGATCGCTGGAACGCTGAAGCCCGGAACGCATGTGTTTTGGGATATTTTCAAAAAGAACACGTTTGAGGTGATCGACGTCACCGATCCTGCGTCCGCCGGAACGCTGCCCGTGCTGTACATGTCCCACATGCCCCCGAATTACTACCTGAAGATTGAAATCGGCGACGGTCAAACCGGGCTGTTGTTTTACGACGGCGTTTTCCAGCGCACGCTGCCTGCCGGACGGCATTACTACTGGAACTACAATACCAAGGTGAGCGCACAGACCGTGGACACCCGCATCCAGCAGCTTGATATCGCCGGCCAGGAAATCCTGACGGCGGACAGGGTCAGCTTACGCGTCAACTTAGTGTGTTCCTTCCAAGTGACCGACCCCGTGCGCATTGTCGGCCTGCTGAAAGATTACAAAGCCCTGATCTATACGCTGATGCAGCTTGTGCTGCGTGAGTTCGCCGGCAAATATCGCTTCGACGACCTGCTTCGCCAAAAAGACTCCATCGGCGGTTTCGTGCTGGAAAAACTGAAAACGCGCGAACAGGAGTTCTTCGTCACCTTTTCCGACGCAGGCGTAAAAGATATTATCCTGCCCGGAGAAATCCGTGACATCATGAACACGGTGCTCATCGCGGAAAAATCCGCCCAGGCCAGCGTCATCACCCGCCGGGAGGAAACCGCCGCGACCAAAAGCCTGCTTGACACCGCAAAGCTGATGGATGAAAACGCCACCTTGTTCAAGCTGAAAGA
>JAITOE010000242.1 GCA_031290135.1 Eubacteriales Family XIII. Incertae Sedis bacterium | reverse complement strand
TGTTGATTCAGATGGGAACATGACAGCCTACTACGACGATGGTGAATTGTTCTACGGACACGTCATAGAGGTTTGCGGAAGCCTGAAAGACGGTTTACAGGATGCGCATATAGCGGGGTAAACCGCCCTTCACTCCGGCTGCACGGCAAAGCGTTCTTCGTTCAGCGACGCGCAGGTCTGCCTGAACTTGATGGGCGATATCCCCATCTCTTTTTTAAACAGCCGGCAAAAGTAGGAGCCGTCGCGGAATCCCAGCATCTCCGCGATCTCGGTCATGGACAGATCCGTATTCGCGATCAGGCGCTTTGCCTCCGCCACCATCGTTTTGCGGATCACCTCCCCCGGCGTGAGCCCCGTCTGCCGTTTTACCAGTTCATTCAGATAACCCATGGAGATGCTCAGCTCCTGCGCATAATAACGCACCGGCCGCCGCTCCGCCGCGTGAAGCAAGACAAGCCTGCGGAATTCCTCGCACAGGGACGAATAGACATGGGGGCGGCTGCTCTGACATTCGCGTTTGTGTATGCGGAACAAACGGATCAGAATGACATTTAAAAGCGCCCGGAGCGTTGACGCGTACTCCTCTTCTTTGCGCTGAAATTCGCCGTGCATCATCTTCAGCAGCCGCAGCACGCCTTCATCTTCCTCGTCCGCAAGCGCAATGGCGCCGATTCCGCACATTTCCTTGAACAGGTTCAGCTCCCAGACGGCGTTCACGCTGAACGTGGAATCCAAAAGAAATTCCTCGTCAAAATAGATCAGCATTCCCGAAACGTAAGTGGGATTTTCCCAATAATGCACCTGTCCGGGGCAAAGCAGAAAAACGCTTTTATGGATCTCCGCGCAAGGCGTGTAATTTACAACATGGCAGCCGTCCGTCTCTTCAATATACAGGATCTCATAAAACGGATGCCTGTGCGGGTTTTCCGCATTGTTGTTCATGATCGAAACACCCACGTTTTCCGTAATGCCAAAGGATATGTCCGTCTGTTCCCGCTCTGTCAGGTCAACGACCGGTATATTTGTCCGTCTCATTTCTATCACCTATCTTTAAGTGCAATATAATGTATTATTATTTATTATACCACACAATAGGTTTTTTTAACACTATTTTTTCAAATTTGGCTCCGTCCTTCAAAAAACAAAAAGACCGCGCCCAGCCTCCGGCGCGAATGTGGCCGGCGGCGGAACAGGGTCTGGTTTCTTTCAGAAACCGGGTTAGGTGTTCAGCAGTAGCTCTCACAAAATCATAGATTTTGGAGAGCCTTGCATGACACCTACCAACGGTTTCTTTCAGAAACCGGGTTAGGTGTTCAGCACGCGTTTTATCTCGTCCAGCCGGTCTTCCGCCTGCCGCTTGACCACGGGGGTCCCCTCTTTGTTTGTGAAGGCGGCATACAGGAACTGCCTGGCGCGCTGCAGATCACCCAGCTTATACGAAATCTCCCCGATCACGTAACAAAGCTGCTGCAAAGGTTTGCCGCCGATATCGAAGTTTGAATAGGCGTACATGTATTCGTCGGCGGATTTCTGCAAGGCGTAGCGCATCATCTGGTCGTCGCTGCAGTCGTCATAGATCCGGCTGAGGTTGCGCCACAGCCTGGCCGTGATCCGCTGGTATTCGTGGAAACACTGCGGCGCCTCCAGGATCGCGAGATAATAGCCCGCGAAAATCGTAAAGGTGTCCCGCTGCGCGCCCTCCTGGATTTCCACGCTGCCTTTATAGGGCATGATGGCGTCGGCCAAAGCCTCCGACATGCGTTTTGTCACTTCAATCCCTTTAAACAGATCCGACATGGCGCTGTAGAGGCAGGCAGGGCAGGTGACGACCTCATAATAGATCGGTTCTATGTCCTGGTAGCGGATGCGCTGGTCCGCGTCCTTGGACTGCTGCACCAATTTGGATTCCAGTACCGTTAAATTCGTGAAGCTATGGCGGCAAATCGGGCATTTTACCGTTTCCAGGAAGAGCTGTCCCGATTTTGAATTGTCGATGGGCAAAATATATTGCCCGTGTTCTTCGGGAAAAAGCGGGCTGCTCGCCGAAATGAAAATCCTGGGGGCGCTTTCCTTTTCCTCCGTGCGCAGCGCGTGACGGGCCTCGCTCATCGCGTCGATGCGTTTGCACAATCCTTCCAACAGGGAGAACGTGATCTCCGGCAGCTTGGAAAACACCTCAAAAGCATTCATTTTACTGACTTCAAGCGTGATTACATCCGTCAGCGCGACAAATGTGGCCTCCCGCTTTCTTCCAAGGAAAAGACTCATTTCCCCGAAAAAGCCTCCGGCCTCATACGCCGCCGTTTGTTGTTCGTTCAGCATCCGGTAATTTTCATATGCCCCGGCCGTCCCCTGCAGCATGATAAACATGCTGTCAGAACCCGCATCGCTGCCTGTCGCAATGACCTGGCCTTTTAAAAACCGTTTTATGCCGGACAGCTTCAGTAGCGATCCCATCTCCATAGACAAATCTCCTTTTCTTTATGTCCGTATATATACATATATATCCGTATTTGTACTTATTTATATGCCTACATGTTATTGCGGCCTCTCTCAGGATACCATAGCGCAGGGGCGATGTCAAAGGTAGATTTGCTGGAGACCATTATACGGCCAGCGCTTCATGAATCTTCGGCAGCAGCTCGCTGATCCGGATGTGCTGCGGGCATTTGGACTCGCAGGCCCTGCAGCCTATGCAGGACGAAGCGAGGGCGGCGGGTCCTCCGAGCATGGCGAGGCGCGCGTAATCCGATTTTGCCAGCGCGGGATCCTCGAACATCGTCGATATGTTGCAGGCGTCAAAGCATTGCGGAATATGGACGCCGCTCGGACAAGGCAGGCAATAGGCGCATTGGGTGCAGGGGATGCTTTTCGCCGACTCGAACGCGCCCTGCAGCGCCGCGATCAGATTTTTGTCTTCCGGCGTCATCATGCCGGCCGCCGACCGTCCCGCATACTCCATATTTTCAACGGCCTGCGCCATGCTGTTCATCCCGCTGAGCACCAAGGATACCTCCGGCTGGTCCCACAGCCAGTCAAGCGCCCATTCCACCGGGCTTTTTTTCACCGGATGCTTTTCCAGCAGGCCGAGGAACTTTTGCGGGAGCCGTGCCAGCTTTCCGCCCAGCAGCGGTTCCATGACGATCACGCCCAGGCCGCGGTCTGCCGCGTATTTCAGCCCCGCCACT
Organism: Eubacteriales Family XIII. Incertae Sedis bacterium; assembly: GCA_031290135.1. GTDB lineage: Bacteria > Bacillota > Clostridia > Peptostreptococcales > Anaerovoracaceae > JAITOE01. The sequence goes on along the minus strand of JAITOE010000242.1, from coordinate 1,602 downwards.
CCCGCCTGAACCGCGACGTCCAAGTAATTCAGCTGGATCTGGCAAAACTCCCAGCCATCATACCCGTCCACGATCTTCGTGAAAGCTTCAAATCCGTCGTGGAAAGAGAAGCCTATTTTGCCGATTTTCCCCTTTTTTTTCATGTTTTCCATCTTCGGAATCAAATCGAAGCGCAGCACGATGTCCTCCCACCGTTCCGTGCCCAAAGCATGCAGCAGGTAAAAATCAATGTGGTCATCGCCCAGCCGTTTCAGCTGTTCATCCAAGTAGCGTTCGAAGTCTTCTTCTTTCTGGATCATCCACACGGGCGATTTCGTCGCGAGTTTTACCTTGTCCCGGTACCCGTCTTTCAGGGCCTTTCCCGTAACCACCTCGCTCGCGCCGCCGTGGTAGGGGTAGGCCGTGTCCACATACGTCAGGCCCCTGTCGATGGCGTAACGCACCATCTCTATGGTTTCCTTTTCCAGAATTGCCCCGGCGAAAGCGCCGTTTTCCGTGGGAAGACGCATCATCCCGAATCCCAGCGCCGAAACCTCCTGTTCCAAATTTCCGAATTTCCTGTATTCCATAACCGCAATTCCTCCTGTTCCTGCGCCGCCTGCCCGGCAACCAAGCATATTATATTACCACGGCCACTAAATATCGCTAGTCGTGCCGGTCTTTTTTCCGCCATCCTGCATTGGCAGAACCCGTTGATACCGCCCAGCGGAACCTGCCGCCTTGGCTGGCGGAAAAAATCCTCGCCACTTTGTAGCTACATTTAATGGGCCAGGGTAATAATGACATTGTACCATTTTTTGCAATGACATACAATATAATGCGATAAATACGATAAAAAATGCAATAAAAAAACAGAGGGGCGTTTTCATGGCCGCCCCCCTGTGTTCCCAGACTGCGATGCGCGTTTGGCAATGTTTATTTTGGTGAGTCAATAACTGTCCCCTCGTGTCCTTCCGTCCTTATTCCGCCGCCAGCCTGGCGATGATGATCACGTCTGCCATGGTGATTTCGCCATCGTTGTCCACGTCGGCCGCGAGGATCTGGGCGTCCGTCAGGCTTCCCAGGCCCAGGAGCGCGCGCGCCGTGAACAGGGCGTCGCCCACGGTTACGTTCCCGTCGCCGTCAAGGTCGCCTGATTTCGGGCCGGGATCCGTCGAATAATGTAAGGTCAGCGTACCCGTCAAAGTCCTTGCCGACGCCTCGGCGGTGGGACTGGTGAACGCGGAAGTCGTCACAGTGCTGTCCGTGCTCGTCAGCACACCCGCGCCGTAGGAAAGCGCGGCATTGTCAAACGTCGCCCCGGTTCCCATTGTTACGCTGACCGTATAATTGGTTCCGCTTTCCGCCAGCGTGAGGAAAACCGCCTGGTTCCTGCCGTCGAAATCGGAGAGCATCCGCCCCGACAGGTCCAGCGCGGCAAGCCGGTTGCCGTGGCAGTGCAGATATTTCAGCGCGGCATTGTTTGATACGTCCAGTGCGGCAAGCCGGTTGTCGCCGCAGTACAGATATGTCAGCGCGGCATTGTTTGATACGTCCAGAGCGGCAAGCTGGTTGTCATCGCAGTGCAGATTTGTCAGCGCGGCATTGTTTGATACGTCCAGC
>JAITOE010000239.1 GCA_031290135.1 Eubacteriales Family XIII. Incertae Sedis bacterium | reverse complement strand
GGCATAAACTTTTTGAAATTACCACCTTGACGAAACGGCACTTTATTCGGCTGCCTCACACACTTTCGTCGGACTGTTCATCCAGCTCTATGCCGATGTCGTTGTGGAGGACGCTGCCGAAGGTGATTGCGGCGGCGCCGTACTTCCGGCGGATGTCGTCCATGGCGCGGTCTAAGTTTTCGCCCCGCGCCCGCGCGTCCGCGCGCATGTCCAGCATGAAGCCCTCCGGGCCGAAAAAACTCAGCTGCTCGGCGTCGCCGTCGCCGGCCAGCTGAATCCCCGTAACGGTAATCAGGCGGACCGGCGCCGTATCCTCCCACGATTTCCGGATGAGCTCCATGGCCGCGCGGACGATCTCCCCGGTGACGTTCGTGGCGGCGGGCAGTTGCTTTTGCCTGGAAATCGTCTTGAAAAACGGATCCTTTATATCCACCTTCACGCCGCGGCATTTCAGCCCGTATTTCCGCAGCCGCCCCGCCACGGTGTCCGCCAGGGCCGTCACGCCCGTCCGGATTTCGTCCGTCCCGCAGATGTCCCGGCGAAAGGTGGCGCCGTTGCCGACGGATTTGATGCGCTGCCGCTCTTCCGCGCGGCGAACCGGGCTGTCGTCCCGGCCGTTGGCGTAATCATGCAGCATGCCGCCGGGTTTTCCGAAACAGGCGGTCAGCGCCTCCCTGTCATAGGCGGCCAGATCCCCGATGGTTCTCACGCCCATCCCCGCCATTTTTGCCGCCGTGGCGCTTCCCACGGAAAAAAGCTCCCGCACGGGCAGCGGCCACAGAAGCGTCCTGTAATTCTCCCTGCCGATCCACGTGGTGGCGTCGGGTTTGCGGTAGTCCGAACCCATCTTGGCGAAAATCTTGTTAAAAGACACGCCGACAGACAGGGTCAGGCCGAGTTCGTCCCGCACCGTCCGCCGGATGCGGTCGCCGATCTCGCATCCCCCGCCAAACAAACTGCGGCTTCCGGTGACGTCTAACCAGGATTCGTCGATGCTGAACGCCTCCACCATGTCCGTGAAGCGGTAATAAATCTCGTTTATCCGCCGGCAGTATTCATGGTATTTGCCGTGATGCGCTTTCAGCAGCGTCAGTTCCGGGCATTTTTTCCGCGCGCTCCAGATGGTTTCGGCCGTGACGACGCCGAACGCTTTCGCCTGCTCGTTTTTCGCCAGAATGATGCCGTGGCGCAACGCGGGGTCGCCGCAGACGGCAACAGGCCGCCCCGCCAGCTCCGGCAGCGAAAGCAGCTCCACCGATGCATAAAACGCGTTCATGTCGCAATGCAGTATCACCCTGTCCATACCTCTATGATAGCGTAAATTGCGCGAATGGACAATAGGCGCTTTGCAAGAAAGCTGATTTTTTTTACGGACGCAATTGTAGGAACGCCTGAAGTGTGATATGCTTTAAGAAGCTTTTGAAAATCACGTAGCTGCATATTTCATCATTATGGAGGATTCATGAACGCGTTCGCATTAAAACTTCTGGCATCCGCATGTATGCTCATCGATCACGCCGGCGCGGTTTTTCCGGACTATCTGCCATCGTATTTCAGATGGATCGGCAGGATTTCTTTTCCGGTTTATGCCAGCCTTATCGCGCGGGGCTGCGTGTACACGAAAAACCGCCTTCGCTACATGATCCGGCTCGGCGTCTTCGCGCTGATCTCGGAAATACCCTTCGACCTGGCGTTTGGCCAGTATTTCGTCCCCTATGGAGACTCCCTCCTGTATGTGAATTTTTTGCAGCACACGAACGTGTTCTACACGCTCTTCCTCGGCGTCGCCAGCGTGAATGTCTATGAGAAGGTAAGACAGCTGCGTTTTTTACCGGCGGCACCCATGCTGCACCGGATTCTGGCGCTGCTGCCCGCCGTCTTGGTCTGCCTGCTCGGCGACCTGCTGACCACCGACTACGGTGCCTTTGGCATCCTGTTGATTTTCGTGCTATATCTGGCCCGTTCCAAATGGGCGCATTTCTTCGTGCTTCTGTGCGGCGTCACCGTTTTATACGGCGGCGATCTTTTCTACGTGGTTACGAATCTGGGATTCGGCGCGCTTCTTGACCCTCTGCTGCGGCCTCAGATACTGACCGTCTGCATGTTCCTGCTGTTCGCCGTGTTCGCCGTGTTTTGCGTCCTCCTGTACAACGGCCGGCAGGGGCCAAGGCTGAAATGGGCGTTCTACTGCTTCTACCCCGTCCACCTCGCCGTGCTCGCCGCCATTTTGATTCTGCTGTACCCGCTGCGGTTTTTTGGGTAAAGCTTCATAATCGTCACCCAAAACTCGCTTGTACTCCTGATTTTTTTACAGTATAATTGTACTATAAGCAGAAATATTTTTCGAATCGGTATCTGGGGGGATATTGCAAACATGGGGAAAAATGTAATGGTCTGCGTGACGCAGCAACGGACCTGCGACCGCCTGATAAAATACGGCAGGGAGTTTTTGGGGGACGATCTGGACGAACTGATCATCCTGCATGTCGCGCACTATCAATTTAAATTTCTCGGCAATTCACAGGAAGGGGAAGCCCTGGATTATTTATACGAAAAAGCCAGGGAGTACGGGGCCACCCTGACCGTCATCCGCTCCGCCGATATTCCGGAAACGCTGATCGAACAGGTCACAAAAAACAACGCCGCCTATGTCGTCATGGGCGAATCCAGGGAAGGCGGCGAACACGCGAACATGGCGGCCCTGCTGGAAAGCCGGCTGGCGGGACGGACGGAACTGATCATAGTCCCCGCCTGAGTTTGTTAATGGTCTCGCTCTATTTCCTGCTGTAAACATGAAATAGCTAAGCGAACCATATACGGCAGCTTTGCTGCCGTATATGCCCGCACAAGCGTCAGCGACCCGACCGGCGGGTTATGCATGCGTTACTGTTATGAAACTTAAGTATGTTCCGCCAGTGCGGGATTTGCGTAGGGCATATCCCCCGTCGTTGCGAGAAGCGGAGCGCCGAAGCAATCCAGTGCCTGTGGATTGCTTCGCTGCGCTCGCAATGACGGAGGGAGTACCCCGCAGCGGCGATCCCATGTACCTGACAGAACCTAAAATTCGTGTCCGATCTCGTGGATCCGCAGCATGTTCGTATTCCCGCTGATCCCCAGCGGGATGCCCGCCGTCAGCACAATGATATCGCCTTCCGCCACCAGCTTGGATTCCATGCAATGCCGGATGACCGCGCGAAAAAAATCCTGCTGGTCGCTGAAGCGTTCCATATGAAACGCCGTCACGCCCCATATGAGGGAGAGCTGGCGGACCGATTGCTCATCCATCGAAAACGCGATGATCGGCGACCGGGGCCGGTATTTTGACACCGTGTACGCGGTTTTTCCCGAAGACGTGGGGATCACGATGGCTTTCGCTTTCAGGCTGTCCGCGCTGTTGACCGTGCAGAAGCCGATGGCGTTGGTGACGCTGGTGTCCGGCACCCCGCCCCTGCGCTCGCGGACAAAACGGCTGTGGCTGATGGCGCCCTCCGCCGAAAGAGCCACGTCCACCATCATCTTCACCGCCTCCAGCGGATATTTCCCCGAAGCCGTCTCCCCGGAAAGCATGACCACGTCCGTTCCGTCCAAGATGGCGTTTGCCACGTCCGCCACCTCCGCCCGCGTCGGGCGCGGATTCCGGATCATCGAATCCATCATCTGCGTCGCCGTGATGACAAACTTCCCGACGTCGTTGCACTTCCGGATGATGTCTTTTTGGATGAGCGGCACTTTTTCGGGCGGTATCTCCACGCCTAGGTCCCCGCGCGCCACCATGACGCCGTCCGAAACCTCTATGATCTCGTCTATGTTCTCGACGCCTTCCATATTTTCGATCTTCGCGATGATCTTGATCTTCTGCCCGCCCAGCGCCGCCAAAAATTTCCGTATCTCCAGCACGTCCGCAGCTTTCCGGATGAAGGAGGCCGCGATGAAATCCACGTTTTCCTGTATGCCGAACTCTATGTCGTCCTTGTCACGGTCCGACATGGCGGGCAGGTTTACGTAAACGCCCGGCAGGTTGATGCTCTTGTGATCCTTTATCTGGCCGCCGTTGTGTACCGTGCAGACGATGCGGTCCGGCAAGGTTTCGTCCACGCACAGCTCAATGAGGCCGTCGTCTATCAGGATGCGGTCGCCGACGGAAACATCTTTCACCAGATCCGCGTAGCTGGTGCTGCAGATCCCCGCGTTCCCGGTCAGCTCCTCGGTGACAATGGTGAATTTCTGCCCCTCGGACAGTTCCGCGGAGCCCCCCTCGAAAACCCCCGTCCGGATTTCCGGCCCCTTTGTGTCCAATATGACAGCCACCGGAAGTTTAATTTCTTCCCGGAGTTCCTTGATCAGATCGATCTTCGCCTTATGGTCCGGGTGCGTCCCGTGGGAAAAATTCAGGCGCGCCGCGTTCATTCCCGCGAACATCATCTCCCGCAGAAGCTCCCTGTCTTCGCTGGCCGGCCCTATGGTACAGATCAGTTTTGTGCGTTTTGTTTCCATATTTTGCTCCATTCCGTCACGCTTTAGCAACACAAACAGTTCATAAAAAATATTGCTTCGATTGATTTTACGCCGGAATGGAGCAAAATCATTTGAGTGCCTCCGGCGGCGTGTGGAAAGTTTTCCACACCTTGCTCCATTCGTTTCGTTCCGTGTTAAATGGACAGGATTTCGGCCAGCTCGTTGATGGCGCTGTCGTAAACAGGTTCCATGTTCAGGGCCTCTTCCAGATCGTAATCGACGATTGCGGAGCCTTTGATCCCGACCGCCCGGCTGTCATTGCCGTCCCGCAGAAGTTCCACGGCCCTGTAGCCCATCCTGCTGGCCAGCATCCGGTCCCGCCCCGTGGGCGTCCCCCCGCGCTGGATGTAAGCCAGGACCACCACCTTGGTTTCCAGCCCGGTTCTCTCCGTGATCACGTCCGCCAGTTCCTGCGCGCTGACGGGCACTCCCTCCGCCTTTATGATGATGCTGTGCAGCTTCCCCCTGTTCTTGCCCTGTATGAGCTTGCGGCAAATCGAATTGATATTCAGTTCGACCTCCGGGATCAGCACCGTTTCAGCGCCGCCGCAAAGCCCGGAATACAGCGCGATGTCCCCGCAGTTCCTGCCCATGACTTCTATGACCGTGCTGCGTTCATGGGAGGACGACGTGTCGCGGATGTTTCCGATGGCGCTGAGCACCGTGTTCACGGAGGTGTCAAAGCCTATCGTGAAATCCGTATAAGCCAGGTCGTTGTCGATGGTGCCCGGAAGGCCTATCACCGGGACGCCCGTCTTGGATATGGCGACCCCGCCCCGCATCGATCCGTCGCCGCCGATGACGACGAGACCCTCGATTTCAAAATTCTCCAGCATGTCCATGGCGCGTTTAAAGCCTTCCGGCTCCATGAAATGGGTGCTGCGCGCCGTGCGCAGCATGGTGCCGCCCCGCTGGATGATGTCGGACACCGACGAAACCGACAGTTCCTTGATGTCGCCCGCGATCAGTCCCTCATAGCCGCGTTCGATCCCGTAAATCTCCATTTTGTTATAGATGCTGCCGCGGACCACCGCCCGGATCGCGGCGTTCATGCCCGGCGAGTCGCCGCCGCTGGTGAGTATGCCAATTCTTTTCATAAGTACCTCCTTTTGGCTTGCCATAATTGTATTCTTTTCCTTATTGTTGTGAAGAGCGAACCCCATCATTGCGAGGCGCGCAGCAACCCTACCCGGCCTGCTCTTTCCCCTCTTTCCGCCGGTAATACGACTCCGCCTCCGCCGCCGACGTAATTTTGTCCGCGATGATCTTGGGCGCCCCTTCGTCCTTAAAATCGAGTTTTCCCCGCAGCACCACGATTGAATCCTCAAAAATGGCGGCGGCGCACCGTTCGAACACGTTCGGAAAAACCACTGCCTCGACGCTCCCGGCCATGTCCTCCACCTCCAGAAAGGCCATCAGCTTGCCCGACTTCGTGATTTGCGTCTTCTTACGGTTGATGATCGCCACAAAAAGCACTTCCATTTTGTCTTTGATCCTCGGATGCTCCTGATGATGGATGAGTTCCTCCGCGGTGACGTTGGAGACCTTGTCGATGATGTATTGGCTGTCCGCGAGCGGGTGTCCGCTCAGATACACGCCCAGCATCTCTTTTTCCTTGGCCATGCGGACGGATTTCACAAAATCCTCCACAAGCGGCAAGGACTCTTGCCCCCCCGCCGCCGCTTTCATGGCGTCATCGTGGGTCTGGAACATGGAAATCTGCCCTTCCACCATTTTGTGCGCGTTGTTTTGCGCTGATTCCATGAGTTTTTCATAGACGGCCAGATGCCTGGCCCGGTTGGGGCTCAGGCAGTCCAGCGCCCCGGCACAGATCAGGCTTTCCAGCGCTTTTTTGTTGATTTCGTTGATGTTTATATGATGGATGAACTCAAAAATGGTCTTGGGCGGCTCTTTTTCGGCGCGCGCCCGGAGGATGGCGTCAATGGCCCCCTCGCCCACGTTCTTGACCCCCAGCAGGCCGAAGCGGATTTCCCCGTTCCGGACGCTGAATTTCTTGGCGCTTTCGTTGATGTCCGGCGGCAACACCGCAATGCCCATGTCGCCGCAGTTTCGCACATATTTGGCAATCTGCGGCGCGTCGCCCATAAAGCTGGTCATGAGCGCCGCCATGAACTCCGCCGGGTAATGCCTTTTCAGCCAGGCGGTCTGATAGGTCAGCACGGCGTAGGCCGCGGCGTGGGATTTATTGAACGCGTATTCCGCGAAGCTGATCATCTGGTCGTAGATCTGCTTTGCCGCAGCCTCCGGGATCCCGTTTCTGACGCAGCCCCGGATCTTCACGTCGCCGTTTTCGTCCTGCTCGCCGAAGATGAATTTCCGTTCCTCCTGCAGCATGACGTCCATCTTCTTCTTGCTCATGGCACGGCGCACCATGTCGCTCTGCCCGTAGGTGTAGCCCGCCAGGTCCCGGACGATCTGCATGACCTGTTCCTGGTACACCATGCAGCCGTAGGTGACGGCGAGGATGGGTTCTAAGCTCGCGTCCGCGTATTTGACACCCGCCGGGTTGTTCTTGTTCTTTATGTATGTGGGGATGGAAGCCATCGGCCCCGGCCTGTACAGGGCGTTTCCCGCCACGAAGTCCTCAAAGCAGTCCGGCCGCAATTCTTTCATGAACTGGGTCATGCCCGCGCTTTCCATTTGAAAAACACCCTGCGTGTTGCCGTCGGCGATCAGCTTGTACACCGTCGGATCGTCCATCTTCATCCGCGAAAAATCGACGCGGGCGCCGTGGTTCTCTTCGATCAGTTCCAGCGCGTCCCGGATGACGGTCAGCGTCCGGAGCCCCAGAAAATCCATTTTCAGAAGCCCCAGCTCTTCGATCGTTCCCATCGTGAACTGGGTGCTGACGCCCTTGTCGGAATTGTACAGGGGGACGTATTCGTCGATGCGTTCTTTTGAAATCACGACCCCCGCCGCGTGGGTGGATGCGTGGCGCGGCATCCCCTCCAGCGCCTTGGCCGTGTCGATGAGCCGGCGCACCTTCGGGTCGGACGCGTAGGCGCCCTGCAGCTCCTGGCTGACGTTCAGGGCCATGTCCAGCGTCATTTTCAGGTCAAAGGGAATCGCCTTGGCGATGGCATCCGCTTCCGCGTAGCTCATGTTCAGCGCGCGCCCCACGTCCCGCACCGCCGCTTTGGCTTTCATGGTGCCAAAGGTGATGATCTGCGCCACCTTGTCCGACCCATATTTTTCAACCACGTAATGGATGACTTCCCCCCGCCGTTCGTAGCAGAAGTCGATGTCGATGTCGGGCATGCTGATCCGCTCCGGGTTCAGGAAGCGCTCGAAAATCAGGTTGTATTCGATGGGGTCGATGTCCGTGATGCGCAGCGTGTACGCGGCCAAGCTGCCCGCCGCCGAACCGCGCCCGGGGCCGACCATGATGTTTTTTTCGCGGGCGTAGCGTATGAAATCCCAGACGATGAGGAAGTATTCCACATAGCCCATGCGTTCTATGGTTTCCAGTTCGTATGCCAGGCGGCTTACCAGCGACGGCGCGGGGTCTTCCCCGTAGCGCGCCAGAAGCCCTTCGCGGCAGAGTTCCCGCAGGTACGCGGTGTTATCTATGCCGTCCGGCGCCCGGAACTCCGGCAGGTGCAGCGTCCCAAAATCGAATTCCACGTTGCAGGCGGCTGCGATCTCCCCAGTGTTGCTTATGGCCTCCGGGACGTCCCGGAACAGCGCCGCCATCTCTTCCTCCGATTTCAGGTAAAACTGGTCGTTCGGGAAACGGAGGCGTTTTTCGTCGTCCACGTTTGTGGCGGTCTGTATGCACAGCAGCACGTCGTGCGCGGCCGCGTCCTCCTGCTTCACGTAATGGACGTCGTTGGTCGCCACAAGGGGAATCCCCGTTTCCTCATGGAGGCGCAGCATGTCCGGGAAGATGCGCCGTTCTTCTTCCAGCCCCTGGTCCTGCAGCTCAAGATAATAGTTTCCCTCTCCGAAAATTTCCAAAAATTCCAACGCTTCCCGTTTTGCCCCGGCGTAGTCGCCGGACAGCAGGGCGCGCTGCACGTCCCCCGCCAGACAGGCCGAAAGCGCGATGATTCCCTCCGAATGGGCGCGCAGAAGCGCCTTGTCCACGCGCGGCTTGTAGTAAAAGCCCTCGATATGCGCCGCGGACACCAATTTCATGAGATTTTTGTAGCCGGTTCCGTCTTTCGCGAGCAGCACTAAATGCCCCTGGTGTTTGTCCCGCTCCGCGTCTTTGTCCTTCATGGAGCGGGCGGCCGTGTAGACCTCGCAGCCGATGATCGGCTTGATTCCCGCGGCCTTCGCTTTTTTGTAAAACTCGACGACGCCGAACATCACGCCATGGTCCGTGATGGCAACGGCATCCATCGAAAGCGCCTTTGCGCGGGCGACCAGATCCTTGATGCGCGCCGCCCCGTCCAGCAAGCTATATTCCGTATGCACATGTAAATGCGTAAAAGCCATAATGTAACTGCCTCCGACAGCGCCGTTTATAATGGTCTCGCTCTATTTCTTGCCGTAGGTGAATCTACCCAGCTGCGGGGCGGGTGTCACCCAGAGGCGGGATTGCGGGCATAATGGTCTCGCTCTATTTCCTGCCGCAGGCATGAAATAGCTAAGCGAACCTTATGCGGCAGCTTTGCTGCCGTATTCCAGCGGAGTGAGCGC